>JAJZWQ010000143.1 GCA_021846605.1 Bacillota bacterium
AGGGCCCAGCCGGCCCCCTGGAAGACGGCGCCGCCCCCCAGGTGGGCAAGGTAGAGGGAAAAATAGGTGGAGTGTGCGTTCATCGGCACCAGCACCAGCGCGAACAGGCCCAAGAGGGTCAGCAGGGGCCGCGCCTGAAGCACCGCGCCCGCGGGGGCGCGGGGGGCCAGACCCCGCACGTCGGCCGGGAATGCCAGGGCGAGCAGGGCGACCGGCACCGTCAGCACGGCACCGACGACCAGCAGCCCGGACGGTTGGATCCACCCCAGGTGCACCGCCAGACCTGCGGCAATGCCGGCGACGGCGAAACCGGCCGATCCCCAGAGGCGCACGCCGCCGTAGTCGCCTCCCACCTTCTGCAGCTGTGCGACGGTGAGGGCGTCGGCCAGGGGGACCGACGGCGCATTGAGCAGCGCGAAGGCGACCACGACCGCGAGTTCCGGGGCCAACCCCGAGACGATGCCAAACAGCGGCAGCACCGCCGCCGCCCCCAGCGAAAGCAGGCACTGCACGACCCGCGTCCTGCCGCTGCGGTCGCACAGCCAGCCCGCCAGCGGCTGCGCGAGCAAGGCGGTTGCGGGCCAGACGGCCACCAGCAGGCCAAGCCGTGCGAATCCGACCCCGCGTCCGGCGACCAGGGGAAAGAGGAACGGCCACCACACCCCGGCGGCCGTCCACAAAAGGCCCTGATACCACGCACACAGTCCGCGACGGCTCGGAGCGGGCACCCCGTCCCGGGTCGGCACGCGTCCGCCCCTTTCCCCCGATCCTCTAGTGCAGGGCGCGCCACACGGCGGCGACCGCAAGCAGCACCAGCACGATTACAGCCAGGAGCACCAGCAGGTGCAACGCCGCCATGACCGCGCCGACCAACAGGCCCAGGATGAACGGCAGCGCCATCCCGACGACGAGGCCGATGGCCGCCCCATACCATGCGGTGGATCCCCAGCGACCGCCCGCGATGTGGTGCCCGATCAGGGCGCCGACCCCAGCCATTAGCAGCAGGAAGGCCAGTGACACGAACGGTTCCCCCCTTGCGCCGGCCGGTGGCGGACCCGTGCCCCGGGGCCCGGCGGCCGATGCGGTTGGCACCCCTTGCCGCGGCGTGGGCGCCGACCCCCATTGTAGACGGCGGGAGGCGTCTTGGGACCCCGGCGGCCCGTCCAGGGGCCTTGCGGGTATCCGACCGTTTCGAAAGTCGGACGGCCGCACGCCCCACCGCCGCAGCGCCTCAGGGGCGCATCATGTCGCGCGCCACCAGCAGGATGCCCACGACCCACGAGCCCAGTCCCAGCATCGCCAGGTGGCCCGGCAGGGCCAGCCACCGCAGGGTGGGAACGGTCGTGGTCGCCGCCGCCACGGCCACGACGATCGGCGGCGCCAAGCCGAGCACGAATCCCCCCAGGATGATCGCCGACAGCCCCGGTCCCACATCGATGCGGGGCCGGCGGCCCGGGCGGCGCGCCGGTCGCGGCGCGACGTCCAGGGGCGGAGCGTCGCGCTCCGCCAGGGTGTCGGTCACCGGCTGCAGCGGTGCGGGCAATGCCTCGTCGGCGACCGTCAGGCTGCGGGCCGCGTCGGGCTCTGCGGGCGAATCCGGGTGCTCCCCAAGGGCGGGGGGTGTGTCTCGCGGGTCTGCACCCATGGGGTGTCGCGTTTCGTCCACTGGCATCCCATCCCTTCTGCCGCGGTCGGAGCGCGCCGCCCGCGTTCCGATTGCCTGCGGCCGCGGCGTTCGGCGTCCGGTCGGAGCGGGCTCTATCCTGGGGGGTGTCGCCGGCGCGTGACCCCGTTGACCCCGACGCCGTGCGTGTAGACCATGCGCCCGCCCAGGTGCGCCGTCACGGTCACGCAGATGGTGGCGATCAGCACGAGCACGGTCGCCAGTCCCGTGTTGCGGCCGCGGCCGCTGCCCAGCGCCGACCAGGGGCGGCGGTCGCGGAAGCGGGCCGAGACCCGCAGCAGCCAGGCGGCACCGGCACTCAGGCCGGTGAGGATGGCCCAGTGCTGGTGTTGTGAAAGGATGGCGCGGGTGGCCGGCGTCCAGTGCACCCACTGTTCGGACAGCAATCCGGCGGTCATGGTCACCACGATGGCCCCGCAGGCGAGGGTCAGGGTCCAGAAACCGCTCCGCTGCAGGAAACGGTCGTGGTCGCGCACCGCCAGGTCGGCCACCGAGATGGCGGAGGTCAGGTAGAGCAGGACGATGGGGAAGTGCAGGATCATCGGGTGGATGGTGGGTGGCAGGTGGCGCGCGAGCCAGAGGATTTCCGGATACACAAGCGACACCACAAAGGAAACCCCCCGGGTCGGGCTCTGCGGCCCATGATCTGCGAAAGGGGCGGCACCGCCGCCCGCTCCGTTACGCTTCGCCGACGGCCTCGGCGTCGAGCCGCTCCAGAAACGCCACCAGGAAGGCGTGGCGGCCCTGGGCGAGGCGGCGCGCCGCCTGGGTGTGGAGGTGGCCGGTCAGACGCAGCAGCTTCTCCGCGAAATGCGCCACGGTCGTGCCCGCCGCGGGGCCCACCCCGGCCGCGGGAAGGCCGGTGCCCTGCCCGTGGGCGCCGCCGTAGGCGAAGGCGCGTCCGATGCCGACGGCGCCGATGGCGTCCAGCCGGTCCGCGTCCTGCACCAGGCGTCCCTCCAGGCTATCGGGCGTGCGACCCGTGGACCACGACAGGGCGGCGATCGCGTCGACCACGCGCTTTGCGAGGTCGGGGCCGGCGTGCGCCTCCTCCAACCAGGTCCGGGCCAACGCGGCGCCCCGCGCGCCGTGTTCCGCCCTGCCGCTGGGGCTGCCGACATCGTGCAGCAGGGCGATCAGCTCGACGACGACCGGATCGGCATCCTCGGCGGCGGCCAGGCGCAGCGCCAGGGTCCGGACGCGCAGGACGTGCGCCAGGTCGTGTCCTGAGGCGTCCTGGGCCAGGGCGGCGGCCACCCGTGGATACACGGCCAGCGCAAGCGGTCCGAAGTCGGCAGACGGCACCGTCCGAACGCCCCCCCGCGGTCCAGGCGATGCCTCCCGCGTGACCATCATGGCATCCGTGGTCGCGCGTGCATACCCCCCGTCGACGGCGGATCAGGCGCCGCGGCGGGGATGGCGCGGGTTGAGTCCGCCCGTGCGCTGCCGTAGGTTTGGAGGCGGGAGCCGCCGCGCGGCGCGGGCGGCGGACCCAGGAGGCGGACAGGGGGGCTGACCCATGGCGGAGGCCGGTCAGGCGGTGCTGGCCCGGTTCCTGGCGCATCGGCGGCAGACGGAGGACCTTGCCCGGCGATTCCCGGTCGAGCGGGCCGCGTTCGCCCCGTGGGCCGGGGCGATGGGCGTGGCGGGACTCATCGGGCATATGGCACTGGCGCATCGGCGGTTTGTGGGTGTGGCCTGCGACGGCCGACCGCCTGAACTGGCGGCTGCCCCGACGGACCTGCCGGCGGTGTGCGCGACGCTGGCGAGCTATACCGAGGACGCGGTCGCGCAACTGGGCGCCCTGGACGACGCCCCGCTGCTGCGGCCGGTCACCTTCCGCGAGCGCACCCTGCCGGCGCGCGCCTGGCTTGACCTGGCGCTGGAGCACGAGGTCCACCACAAGGGGCAGCTGTTTGTGTATGCGCGGCTGCTGGGGATCGAGCCGCCGACCTGGCGCAAACGCGATTGATTTCGCGGGCGACCCCCGCAATCCGCTGCGGACGGACGAATGGACGGCTGTAGGGCAGGGCGTGTCGCCCATGGGTGCACCTGCCCGCCGGGCCGTGTGCGTCCAGGCGCTACGGGCGTGGACGGGCTTGGCGTGGGGGTGGCGTGGTGTTTGGTCCGCGTCGGTGGGCGTGGGCCGCGGCGGTTGCCGCGGGCGTGTGGTGCTGTGCCGCGGGCGCGCGGGCCGCCGCGCCGGGATTCACGGATGTCCCCGCCGGTTACTGGGCGGGGCCCGCCATTGCCAACATGGCCGCGCGCGGCGTGCTGCGCGGCGTGGGCGGGGGGCGGTTCGACCCCAACGGCTTGCTGACCCGGGCCCAGTTCGCCACCATGCTCACCCGACTGGCCAAGCTGCCGACCGGTGAGGTCGGGCCGCGCTTTACCGATGTCACCCCGGCCGATTGGTTCTACCGCGGCGTCGAGTCCGCCACGGGCCAGGGGTGGATGGCGGGGGTGGGCGGGGGACGGTTCGCCCCCGATGCGACGGTGCAGCGCGACATGGCCGCGGTGGCTGCGATCAACGATCTTGGCCTCAGCCACGTGGCCGCCGATGAAGGGGCCGCCCCGCTGCCCTTTGCCGACGCCGCGGCGGTCCCGTCCTGGGCCCGGGGTTCGATGGTCGCGGCCTATCACCTCGGCCTGATGGTCGGATCCGGCGGGCGGCTCTCGCCATTGGCCCCGTTGACCCGGGCCCAGGCGGCCGTGCTGCTCACCCGCCTGGCCGCGGTCACCCCGCAGCAGACGCAGGCCGAGGGCGGCCGCGTCGCCGCGGCGGTGCACGTCTTTCCCGCCCAATCGTCCGCCGTGCCCGGCCAGGCCTTCACGGTCAACGCCTACGCGCACGACGCCGCCGGCTACGTGCTGCCGGCGCGCTTTGCCTGGTCGGTCAGCGGCGGCAGCGTCGCGCCGCAGGCCGGAAACACCACCCGCGGTACGGCGACGGTGACCCCCGGTGCCGGCAGCTCGGTCACGGTGACGGTGACGGTGCTGGGCGACGGAACGACGGCGCACGTGACGATCCCCGTGCAGCAGCCGGCCAACCTCTCGGTGTCGGCCATCCCGCCGCTGGTCCTGACCGGCACGCCGCTGCCCCTGCAACTGCGCGTGCTCACTGCGGGTGGCCATCTCGTCGCGGGGGCGGCCCCCACCGTCACCGCGCTGGCGACCCCGGCCGGCGGCGGCGCGCCGCTGCAGGCCTCGGCCACCCTGCAGGGCGGCCAGGGGCAGTTGACCGTGCCCGCCCTGCCCGTCGGCACCTACCAGCTGCAGATCCAGGCCCCGGGGCTGCCCGTGCGCACGGCGGGCCTGCAAGCGGTTGCCGCGCCGATCGGACAACTGGTGTTGACGCCTGGCCCGGGTGCGAAGGCCTCGACCGCCGGCGGACCGCCGACGGTCCCGGTCGGCGCGACCTTCGCGGTCGAGGGGACCATCCGGCCGCTTTCGGCCGTGCCCGCCAGCGGCAACTGGCCCCTGGCGGTGGCGGCCAGCGGTCGGCAGGCCATCCTGCCGCGCCTGATCGGGGAGATTCGGCCGCCCTCGACCCTGAAGGTGCATGCCGTTTCCGGGATTCTGCCCGCCGCCGGCGGACCGGTGGCCACCTTTATCGCCAACGCGGTCGGATCCGGTACGCTGCAGGTCTCGGTGCCCGGGGGCGCGGTGCTGCCGGCGACGATGGGCATGCAGGTGATGGCCCAGGGCCGGTTCGGGGCGACCCTGCCGGCGGCGACCGTCGCGGCCGGCCAGACGGCCCAGGTCTCGGTGCACCTGCTGCAGGCCGACGGAGCGCCGGCGGCGACGAGCACCTACGGGGTGCCGATCTTTGCCGAGCCGATCGACCCCGCCGGCCACCCGCTGCCCTGGGTGCAGGCCACGATCCAGGCGGGTGTGGCGACCATCTCCTTTCAGCCGCAGCAGGCCGGTTCCTGGAGCTTCCGCTGGTATGGGTATGAGTATGGGCCGGCGGCCGCCGGGAGTCTGGTGGTGACCCCGGGTGCCGCGGCGCGGTTGGTGGTGGACCCCACACCGACCTCGGTGCTGCTGCCGGGCCAGCGGGCGACCGTTCAGGCCTGGATCGCCGACGCCTACGGCAATCCGATCGCGACGGCCTTCAACCTGACCGGCGGCTGCGCCGGGGGGGCGGCCGGCCAGTTGAGTTTTCGGCCGATGGGTTTCGCCGGCCCCGGCGCGGTCGGGACCTTTGCGGCGACGACCCCGGGGGTGGAGACCTGCACCTTCTCAAGCCCCGACCACGCCGCGCTCGGGTCCGCGGCGGTCACCTTCCGCACGGTCGCCACCCCCGCCGACCGGCTGGCGGGCAAGGGGATGTGGCTGATCTTCCCGGATTGGCGCACCCTGGGCACCACCCGGCTGCTGTCGATGGCCCGGGCCGAGGGTGTGACCCACATCTACCTGGAGGTGGCGACGACCAGCGACGGCTTCTACGGCGGCCGCGGGTTGGACAGCTTCCTGGCGCGGGCGCATGCGCAGGGCATCGCGGTGATCAGTTGGGTCTATGCGGCACTGCAGCAACCCGCCAAGGATACGACCACGCTGCGGCAGGTCGCCGCCTACACCACGCCGCACGGCTCGCGGGCCGACGGGGTGGCCCTGGACCTGGAGCAGGTGCTGACGCCCTCGACCGTGGCGGCGTACACGGCGGCCGCGCACGCCGCCGTCGGCCCCCAGGGGCTGGTGGTCGCGGTGGTCTATCCGCCGCAGTATGGGCCGCCGACGCCGTTTGCCGCCCTGGCGCCGAACGTCCAGGCGGTCGCCCCCATGGACTACTGGCACATCTATGAGGCGGACTACAGCTACAGCTATGTCTACCAGTGGGTGGCCAACTCGGTGAACCTGGTCCGCCAGCGCACCGGGGTGCCCACCATGCCCGTCGACGTGATCGCGCAGACCTTCGATGAGTTCGCCGGCGGTTCCGGTCAGGGCATCTTCAGCCCGACGGCGGCGGAGCTGGCCGCGGCGATCCGGGCCGCATCGCGGTCGGGTGCGGTCGGCGTGTCCTTCTACCGGCCCACCACCGCGACCCCGTCGGAACTGGCGGTGCTGACGGGCCGGCCGTGGCCGGACGGCTAGACGGGCAGTTCCAGGTGGCGGCGCAGCCACTCCAGGAGACGCGCGGGCCAGGTCCCGCCGGTTAGGGACCGACCAGCACACCGGCGCGTGGGTCTCCCCGCAGTGTACGAGCAACGCACATTCGCGTCCCGGGGCCGCAACCCGGCGGGCGCCCAGGCATGCGACCAACGTCGCGTACCACCCGACCGCGCCCCTCCCTCCATCCCCTGCAGGTCCATCGCGGCGGGCGGTGTACGTGTCTTCCGGGGGCGCCACCGAAGGGGACGCCCCGACGTGGTCCTGAGGTCACAGGCACCTCCACGTGCCGGAGGCGGATGGACGCGGCGTCATCCGGGTGGCGCGGCGGGGGGACTGTCGCCGCGTGCGCACAACCCCCTCATCGCCAGAGTCGGGGATGCGGTGGAAGGGTGGTCGAATCCTCTGGAGCCAGGACGGCCGTCGGACCGAGACAGGTCCGCCATGGAGATCTTCGCCCTCAGTGAATCCCTGATGCCGGAGGCCGCCGCTCTGCTCCACCGCTACGCCCATTCGCACGACACGGGCGAGGGGCGCCTGGCGGACTGCCGCGCCGCGCTGTTGCGTCTTTTTGCATCTCCCGTGGCACACGTCTGGGTCGCGTCGGTGGCCGGGCGACTCGCCGGCTTCCTGGCCTGGACCTGGAGCGCGTCCACGAGCACCGGGCTACCCGTCCTTCGCGTGGAGGGCCTCTACACACTGCCCGAGTACCGCCGACGGGGAGTCGCGTCGGCGCTCCTTCAACGGGCGGTCGAGGAGGCGCGGGCGCACGGCGCCAACCGGTTGCAGCTGGAGACGGACGTGGACAACGTGCGGGCGCGCGGCCTGTACGAGGGCCTCGGCTTCGAGCCCCTACCACGGAAGCGGGTCTACATGCGCTTCCTTTGACGCGGGCCCTGCAGCGCGGCCAACCGTACGAGCCGTTGCCGGGGATGTTCGCCATCTCGACCAACTCCACGGGATGCCTTGGGCTCCAAGGGCTGTTCCGCGTTACGCACCTTTCGCCCGACCAAGTGGGAGAGGGTGCTCTGCAACGGATCGGGAGGCGGTGGCCAGGCATGTGGCACGCAGGGACCTACGCTTCTCCGCCGGTCGGCTCTCCGACCCCTCGGTCGCTGACGCGATTGTTTGTCCGCGTTCAGCGAGGTGGCATTGCCACCGTCAGCAGCGCGTGACGGGGGGCAACGTCTGGCCCTGGCCAACGAGCCTCTGCGGGCGCCGGACGCCCG
>JAJZWQ010000006.1 GCA_021846605.1 Bacillota bacterium
CAGGAACATCGGAGCCAACCACCTGGCCAGCCTCGCTATACGTGGGACTGGCGGGCCGCTGTCAGGCGGCCTATCGCAGCACGATCCGGTAGCTGCAAGCCCCCGACTTTCGCCGTGGGGTCCTGACGTCCAGACAGCGCAAGGCTGCGGCATGCCCCTTGCCCTCAGCGCGCTTGGCGTCGTAATCGGTGCGGGCCCAGGGGGCTCGCGTCGGGCTGCAGAAGCCGAACCGGTGCATGACCTCACGGAAGGCTTTGTTGCAGACGCGCCGGAAGAGCACGGTTCGGGTCTTGCCGGATTGGCGTGTAACCGGCGCCATTCGCCGCGGACCAACTGGAGAACTTCTCGCTCGCCAGCCCGGTCGGGCGCCAGGCTGATGACCCCGTAGCGTACGCGACAAGAAAACGACGGATGAAAATCTGCGGCCCGGCAGGTGAAGCGGGCGCGGCAGCGCCAGGGCGCAAGAAGGGTGCCTCGGGTGGACGGCATTTTCGTGGACAAGTCGCGCCCTCCCAAACCCTTGCCATTCCGCCTTCCGACGCAGACCTGCGCCCAACGCCAAACGGGCCGCTCTGCGGGCGTCGTTCTGTGCTAGAGTGGATCGGATCTTCTGGCACCAATCTGAAGCGGTGGTGGTCGAATCCGTGGCGACACCAGAAGCGGGGACAGGGCCGAACCACCCCTCGCCCAGAACCGACGTGCGCGTGGCCTGGCTGCCGGGTGACGGTGTGGGCCCGGACGTGGCCGCCGAAGCCGAGACGGTGCTGTCGGCCTGTGCAGAGGCGCGCGGCTGGCGCGTGCAGTTCGTGCGTGGGGAGATCGGCGGGGCGGCGATCGACGCGGAGGGCACGCCGCTGGCCGAACACACCCTGGCCCGCGCGCTGGAGTGCGATGCGGTGTTCAAGGGCCCTGTCGGCGGCCCGCGCTGGGACCACCTGCGCGGGGACCACCGATGTGAAGCCGGACTCCTGCGGCTGCGCCGAGAATTGGCCGTCTACGCAAACCTGCGCCCCACGATCGTGACTCCGGCGCTCGCCGCCTGTTCCCCGGTGCGTCCGGAGATCCTGGCCGACGGTGTGGACCTCCTCATGGTGCGTGAACTCACCGGCGGGGCCTACTTCGGCCAGCCCAAGGGCCGGACGGGGGACCGCGCGGTGGACACCACCGTGTACACCGCGGCCGAGGTCGAGCGTCTGGCCCGGGTCGGTTTTGAGGCGGCACGGGGACGCCAACGTCTGGTGACCTCCGAGATCGGGGCCAATGTGTTGGAGTCCAGCCGGCTCTGGCGGGACGTGGTGCAGCAGGTGGCGGCCGACTACCCCGACGTGCGCCTGGAGCACCAACTCGTCGATTCGTGCGCCATGCTGCTGATCACCAAACCGACGCACTTTGACGTGATCATCACCGAGAACCTCTTCGGCGACATCCTCAGCGACGAGGCCGGCGTCCTGGCCGGTTCCCTGGGGATGCTGCCGTCGGCTTCGCTGGGCGCGCCGGGCCGGCCGGGGCTCTACGAGCCGGTGCACGGGTCCGCCCCGGACATCGCCGGCCAGGACGCCGCCAACCCCATCGCCAGTATCCTCTCCGCGGCGCTGATGCTGCGGCACAGCCTGGGCCGCCCCGCCGAGGCCGAGATGGTCGAGCAGGCCGTCGCGGACGCGCTGGCCGCGGGCCTGCGCACCCGTGACATCGCCCTGCCGGGCCAGGAATCGGTAGGCACCCGGACGATGGGGGCGGAAATCCGCCGGGCCCTGGTCCGCCGCCTGGCTTCCGCCTGAATGGCAGAAGGACATCGCTGAAGGGGGATCAGCGTTGGCGCGCGTGGTGTACGTGGACGGGCAATTCTATCCAGCAGACGAGGCCCGCGTCTCGGTGTTCGATCACGGGTTCCTGTATGGCGACGGGGTGTTCGAGGGGATCCGCGCATACTCTGGACGGGTCTTCCGGCTCAGCGAACACCTGGACCGCCTGTACCGTTCGGCCAAGGCCATCATGCTGGACATCCCGCTCACACCCGAGGAGATGCGCGACGTCGTGCTGGAGAGCTGCAGGCGGAACGGCCTGCGCGACGCCTACATCCGGCTGGTGGTGTCGCGCGGTCGGGGCGACCTCGGACTGGACCCGCGCAAGTGCCCCCACGCCAGCGTGGTGTGCATCGCCGATTCGATCGCTCTCTATCCCGCCGAACTCTACGAACAGGGCATGCGCATCATGACGGTGCCCACGCGCCGCAACGGCGTCGAAAACCTCAACCCCGGCATCAAGTCGTTGAACTACCTCAATAACATCCTGGCGAAGATCGAGGGCATCCGGGCCGGCTACTCCGAGGTCCTGATGCTCAACGAAGCGGGGTACGTGGTGGAGTGCAGCGGTGACAACATCTTCCTGGTGCGGGGCGGGGGCCTGTTGACGCCGCCCGCCTGGGTGGGCATTCTGGAAGGAATCACGCGGGCTGCCGTCATGGAGCTCGCCCGAACTGCGGGCCTGGAGGTCCGCGAGGAGGTCCTGACGCGGGTGGACGTCTGGACCGCCGACGAGTGCTTCCTTACGGGCACCGCGGCGGAGGTCATCCCTGTCGTGGAATGCGACGGGCGCGTGATCGGCGGGGGGCGGCCCGGACTGGTAACGTCCGACCTGATCCGCCGCTTCCGGGCCCTCTGCCGAGAAGAGGGCATCCTCATCGGTTGACCCGCTGGATTCGGACAACATCGGGCTGAAAGGGGGCGCGACTGTGGGCGAGCGGATCGAGGGGACGGGGGCCGAACTGGTGATCCAGGGACTCTTGCGGGAGGGCGCGGACATCGTATTCGGCCACCCCGGCGGGGCCGTGCTCCCCGTCTATGACGCCCTGCACGGCTCGGACGTGCGACATTACCTCATGCGGCATGAACAGGGCGCGGCCCACGCGGCCGACGGCTTCGCGCGCGCCAGCGGCCGCGTCGGCGTGTGCATCGCGACCTCTGGCCCCGGGGCCACCAATCTGGTCACCGGTCTGGCCAACGCGCATATGGACTCGATCGGGATCGTCGCGCTGACCGGCCAGGTCGGGACCAGCCTGTTGGGCACGGACGCGTTTCAGGAGGCCGACACCCTGGGGATCACGATGCCCGTCGTCAAGCACAGTTACATGCTGCGCAACGCGGCCGACATCCCGTCCACGCTGCGCAGCGCCTTCCACATCGCCTCCACCGGGCGCCCGGGACCGGTCCTGCTGGACCTGCCCAAGAGTGTGACCACCGAGCGGACCGAGTCCGAATGGCCCGAGGGTGCACCCCGGATGCGCGGGTACCGCGAACTGCCGCCGCCTCCGGAGGCGGCGCTGCTGGAACAGGCCGTCGCGGCCATTGCGGCCGCTCGGCGCCCGCTCCTGATGGTCGGGGGCGGCGCGGTGAAGGCGCGGGCGGAGGGAGAGGTGCGCGAGCTCGCCGAGGCGCTGGGATGCCCGGTCATCTCCACGCTGATGGGCCTGGGCGTCATTCCCGGCGACCACCCGGCACACCTCGGCATGATGGGCATGCACGGCATGCCCATCGCGAACATCGCCACCACGCAGACCGACCTGCTGATCGGGATCGGGGTGCGCTTTGACGATCGCGTCACCGGGGCCTTGCCCCAGTTCGCCCCGCAGGCCCGCATCCTGCACATCGACATCGACGCGGCGGAGATGGGCAAGAACGTGGCGCCCTATCTGGGCTTGGTGGGCGACGTTCGGCAGGTGCTCGGGTTGCTGCTGCCCATGCTGGCCGCGCACGGCCACGTCAAGCGTCCCTGGCTTCCGGAGGTCGACGCGCACCTGCGCTCGGGCGGACGGAGCCTGGGATACCCGCGCGAGGAGTTCTCCGACGGGCGGATCTCCGGTCCCCAGACCGTCGAGGCCGTCTACCGGGCCACCGGCGGCCGCGCGATCGTGGTGACCGATGTGGGGCAGCACCAGATGTGGGCCGCGCAGCACTACGCGTTCAGCCGTCCCGGCCAGTTCATCACCTCCGGCGGCCTGGGCACGATGGGATTCGGGCTACCCGCGGCGATCGGGGCGCAGGTCGCGCGACCCCAAGACACGGTGGTGTGCATGACCGGCGACGGCTCGTTTCAGATGACCCTGCAGGAGTTGGCCGTCGTCCGCGCCTACAATCTTCCGGTCAAGATCTTCATCTTCAACAACGGCTACCTGGGCATGGTGCGCCAGTGGCAGGAGATGTTCTACGAGGAGCGTTACAGCTACTCAGAGATCTGGAGCCCGGACTTCTGCAAGCTCGCCGAGGCCTACGGGATTCCCAGCGCGCGGGCCGAGCACGGCCATGAGCTCGATGGCGTTGTCCGGCGCGCTTTGGAAATGCCTGGCCCGGCGCTGGTGGATGTGCGCCAGGTGACCAGCGAGAACTGCTGGCCCATCGTGCCCGCCGGCAAGGCGCTGCATGAAATGATGATTCCCGGGAACTGACGGAGACGCCGCCGCACCTTTGAGGACGTCGCCCGCGCGGCGCCCTCTGCCTGCACGGGCACCCAGATCCCTCCCCGTGTGCACCCGTGCGGGGCGCGGGCACACTGCGCCCGGGGGGATGCCCGGTGGGACGGCGGCCGGAACCTGAGCCGGACTGCCCGCGGTGCGGCGCACCCCTGCGCTTTGCGGACGAGGACGGCGTTCGCGAATGCACCTGCGGCTGGAGCGAACGCCAGCGCGGTTCCCTGAACACCGCATCGCCCGATTGAGTCGGCTGCGGGGAGAGGTGGTCTACGCCTCCCCCCCCCGCAGCCGGGCCACCCGCCGCAACGAGGCCACCGCGTGCTCGGCCGGCAGGCCGCCGAACGACGTCAGCAGCAATACGCGGTCGACGCCCATGGCCCGCAGGCCCCGCAGCCGGCGCGCCACATCCTCGCCGTCCCCGAAGAAGACGAAGTCGCGGGCGATGGGGCGCCCGCTGTAGCGTGCACCGGGAGCGACCCGCGTACGCAGGTAGCGGTCGAGGGCCGCCTCGGCCATATCCAACTCCGAACCGCCGGCGCGCTCGGCACAGAAACAGTGCACCGCCACCGTGACCTCGCCGCGGGTGCCCTGAGGGAGCGCGCCTCGGTACGCCGCGATCATCCCGCGCAACTCCGTCAGCGACGCCAGCGAGATGTAGGGGACGGTGGCCAGGCCCAACCCCTGCTGCCCCACAAACGGCGCGCCCCCCGGCCGGGTCAGGCCGACGTGCAGCGGCGGGCCCCCCGCCTGGGCCGGCTGCACGTTGAGCGGAGGGCAGTCCACGGAAAAGCATTCGCCGTGGAACCGCACCGGCGCGCCGCTCCAAGCGGCGCGCACGACCGCCAGCGCCTCGTCAAAGCGCTGACGCTTGTCTTCCAGATCGATGCCGAAGCCGCTGAACTCATGGCCCAGATAGCCGCTGCCGATCCCGAACTCCAGCCGGCCGCCCGAGAGCTGGTCGAGCAGCGCATAGCGCTCGGCGGTCCGCAGGGGATGGTCCAGGGGCAGGATGGCCGTGGCCGTCCCCAGGCGCAGCCTCCGGGTCCGCGCCGCCATCGTGGCCAGCAGCACGGCGGGATCGGGACAGACGCCGTAAGGCGAAAAGTGGTGCTCGGTCACCCAGAACGACTCCAGACCGACATCCTCGGCCAGGACGGCCTCATTCAGCGCCCGGCCGTAGACCGTCCCCACGGCCCCGTCCGCCTCGGGATAGTGGTCCAAGGTGCAGAAGACGCCCAGATGCACCCGCCCGCCGCCCCCCCCGCTCGCGTCCTCCAAACGCAGGACGCGTCCCTGCAGCGATCATAGCAGACGGCGGCGGCCGCTCCGGACGGGAAACGGGCGTCGCGCGGAGAAGCGAGCCGCGATGGACACGACGGCGGCGGCCGCGACAATCCTGGTCGTCGACGACGAACCGGACCTGGTCCGGGGCGTGCGGCTGGCCCTGACCGCCTCCGGGTACGCGGTGCGGGTGGCGGCCGACGGCCCGGCGGCCATCCGCGCCTGCGCCGAGCGCCCGCCGGACCTGGTCGTGCTCGACCTGATGCTGCCCGGGATGGACGGCCTGGATGTCTGCCGCGTCCTGCGCCGCGACTCCCAGATCCCGCTGTTGATGCTGACCGCGCGCGCCGACGACGTCGACCGCATCCTCGGCCTGGAACTCGGCGCCGACGACTACCTGACCAAGCCGTTCCACATGCGCGAACTGCTCGCCCGTATCCGAGCCATCCTGCGGCGCGCCACACCCCAGGGACCGGCGGCGCCCGACGCCATCGCCCTGGACGGGGGGCGGGTCCGGTTGGACCTGGCCGGCCAGCGCGTGCTGGTGGCAGGCCAGGAGGTCCCGCTGACCCGCACGGAGTTCTCCCTGCTGGCACACCTGGCACGCCACCCCGGCCGCGTGTTCGGACGCGCCGAGCTCCTCGAACAGGTGTGGGGCTACGAATACAGCGGCGATACGCGCACCGTGGACGCCCACGTGCGGCGCCTGCGGCACAAGATCGAGCACGACCCGGCCGCGCCGCGGCTGATCCGCACCCGCTTCGGGGTGGGATACCTGCTTGCCCCCCCGGATTAGGCTGCCGGTGGCGCTGGCTCTGACCAACGCCCTGCTGGCGCTGGCGATCACCGCCGCGCTGACGGGGCTTGCCGTGCGCGCCGCCACGTCCATGACCCTGGCCACCGAGACCAGCCGGCTGCGCACGACGGCGGCCGGTGCGGCCACCGTCTTCGCGGCGCAACTGGCCCAACCGCTGATCGGCCTTCAACTCCCGTCGGCCGTCGACACCGAGGCGGCGGCCACCGGGAGCCGGGTGCTCTGGCTGGACGCGTCGGGCGTCCTCCGCGCGGACAGCGCCGGGACTTCCCCCCTCCTGGGACACCCCCTCACCCTCCCGCCCGGGCTCGGGGCTGGCGGGGCTTCAGCGGCGCTGTTCACGCGTGCCGGCACCTGGACCGGGTACGCGGCCGCTCCCGTGCGCGTGCGGGGACGCCTGGCCGGCACGGTGCTGCTCGTCCACAGCCTGGCGGCGGTGCAGCGGGCCGTGGGCAGGCTGCGTCTGCACCTGTGGGGCCTGGGATGCCTGCTGGCCGCGATCAGCGTCCTGGGGGCGCTGAGCGTCACGTCCCGGGTCACCTCCCCGCTGGCCGCGCTGACCCGGGCGGCCCGTGCCATGGAGGGAGGCGATCTGGGCCAGCGGGTGGCGCCAGCGGGCACCCAGGACACCGCGCAACTGGCGGCCGCCTTCAACCGCATGGCAGAGCGCGTAGCGGCCCTCGACGATCAGCGGCGGGCGTTCGTGGCCGATGCCGCCCACGAACTGCGCACCCCGCTGGCCGCCCTGCGCTCGCTGGCCGACGCCTTGGGCACGGTGGCCCCGGCAGAGATGGCGGGCGAGGAGGTCCGGGACACGCTGGCCGCGATCGGCCGCCAGACCGAGCGCATGGGCCGCATGGTGGACAGCCTTTTGACCCTGGCCCGTCTGGACAACCCCGAACTCCCGCTGCGTCGACAGGCGCTCCGGCTGGGCGATCAGCTCGCGGAGGCCCTGTGGGTGCTCACCCCGCTGGCACGGGAGCGCGGGATCCGGGTGGAGCCCCCCCCCGCCGAGGCGGACTGCCGCGTCCATGGCGACCCGGACTGGCTGGGGATGGCCCTGCTCAACATCCTGGACAACGCCTTCCGGTACAGCCCGCGGGGCGGGTGCGTCCGGATGGACTGCCGGGTCGAGTCCGGACACTGCCTGGTCACCGTGCGGGACGAGGGTCCGGGGGTGGATCCCGCGCTCCTGCCGCGGCTGGGCACGCGCTTCTTCCGCCCCCATGCCGCCCGGGAGCGCGGCAGCGGCGGCACCGGACTGGGCCTGACCATCGCGCGCGAGATCGCGGGGCGCCACGGGGGGCGACTGCAGTTCCGCAGCCCCCCGGGCAGTGGCCTGGAGGTGACCCTGGACCTCCCGGCCGCCGCGGGCGACCTGTAGCGGGATCGCCGCATGTTCGGCGCGGGATCGCCGCAGGCGGGAGCTACCCTTTAGGCAAGGGGTGAGCAGGATGCGGAGCCGGCGGTGGACCTGGGTGGCGGTGGCCGGGCTTGCGATGGGGGCGGCGGGGGCGGCCGTCGGGCTCAACCTGCCCGAGCGGGTGCCCCAGGCGCCATTGCCCCTGCCCGCGGCGTCGGCGGCGACAGCCGGGGTCGGTGGGACATCCCCGGCCAAGGGAGAGGCGACGGCGGCGTCTCCCGGAGGGTCGACGGCGTCGACCCGGGCGGGCCATCCGCTGGCCACAGGGGCCACCCCGCCCCTGGACACCGTCTTCTTCCTGAACGACCAGTTGGGGTGGGCTGGCGGCCAGGGCGTCGTCCTGGGCACCACGGATGGGGGGGCCACTTGGGAGGCCCAATACACCGGGACGGCGACCATCCGCCAGGTGGACTTCGCCGATGCCACCCAGGGCTGGGCCCTGACCTCGACGGGGCTCCTGACCACCCAGAACGGCGGCCAGTCCTGGAGCGCGGTGCGCGGGACCACGCCATCTCTGACCCAGATCGACTTCGTGAGCGCCACCCAGGGTTGGGGCGTGGGCGCCTCTGGGCTGGAATTCACCACCGACGGCGGCACCCACTGGCAGATGGCGGCCACCCCCGTTCCAGTGCAGTCCGTGTGCTTCTCCAGTGCCGAGACGGGCTGGGCGGCCGGCGGCACCGCCGGCGCCAGCACCGTACTGCACACCACCGACGGCGGGAGCGACTGGCAGGTCGCCTACCACGTCCCGGTCATCGTCCCGTCCGGCGCGGTGCCGTCCAGGTTCAGCGCCCAGGTGCGCTGCGGCGGCGGCACCGCCTGGGTGCTGGTGGCTGTCCACACGCTCGTGGCCTTCCAGCAACCCTATGCCATTTTCTTCACGGACAACGGTGGCCACAGTTGGAGGGAACCGTTCGCCCAGCCTTACTCCGCCCCGGGTCTCTTTCCCGGGGCTCCCCGCAATATCGGCGGCGCGGCCGGCGCCTTTGCCGCTATGGGGGGAGGCGGTGCGGTCTTCGTCGGGCTGTGCCCGTCGTGCGGCACCAGCCAGCCACTGAGCGGCGGGGTCGACCTCACTGTCACGGCGAACGCCGGGCAGACCGTGCGGCAACAGGTGCTGTACGGGATCACCGCCCTCCCCTCCAGCGGCATCGTCCCCGCGTCACCGGCCCTGGCCTTTCCGGACGCCGAACACGGCTGGGTCGCCACAACCAGCGGCACCGCCGGGCGGATCTATGCCACGGCGGACGGCGGGCGCTCCTGGACGCAGCAGTACCCACCGGCCGCCGGCCAGCCGTTGGCGGCCGTCTCGATGGTAACCAGCCAGCAGGGATACGGCCTGGGGGCCATTGGGGTTCCGGGCGCGGTACTGGAGACCCGGGATGGGGGCCGCACCTGGAGCGCCATCGGCCAGCTCCCCGCACCGCAGCGCGTCCTGGGTGCGGGCGCTATCCCTGCCAGCCCTTCCCTGGGCCTGTCTTTCACCAGCGCCGCGAGCGGATGGGCGGTGAACGGCAGCGCCCTGGAGCGGACCACGGACGGCGGACGCACCTGGACGGCGGAGGACCTCCCGGCGGCCGCCGGCCAGGGGGCGGCCGCCACGGCACGGGTAGTCGGCGTGGCGTTCCTCCCCGGAGGGGAGACGGGGTGCGTCCAGGAATCTGTGGGAGGGTCCTCGTCCTACCTAGGCACCGCGGATGGCGGGCAGAGCTGGACGGCCGTGGCCCTCCCGGGGCCCGCCCTCTCCCCCTCCGGTCACACCCTGCCGGGGGAGGGCGGGGCGCAGGGGGCCCTGGCATGTGCCCTCCAGGAGTCCGGCCGGTGGTCGGCGGCCCTGCAGTCCATCGTCTCCTCCGGACAGGGGCCGGTGGTCCTCGCCGCGGTCGGGCCGTCCGCGCTCTGGACCGCCGTGCTGGGCGAGGCCGGGACGCACCTGAACGCGACGGCGGACGGCGGGACCACCTGGGTCACGTACACGCTGACGGCGCATTCCGGCATCCAGAGCGTCTCCTTCGTGACCGCCGAGGACGGCTGGCTCCTCACTGCGGGCGGTCGGATCCTGCGCACGGTCGACGGCGGGGCCTCCTGGGCGCCCGTGTAGCGTGACAGGGCCATTCCCGGCGGGGAACGGGGGAACGGGGCGCGCTCGCACGCCCCGTTCCAGACGACGGACCGCGCCCTACTTCGCCGCGCTGGCCGCGGCTTTGGCGGCCCGCACCAACGGCGGCGTCCACGTGGAGAAGCTCTTGAGGTGCTCCCATATGGACGGGTACGCCATCGTCGCCCAGATGCACGCGGCGATCAGGGCCGGCACGGCGAGCAACCACCACAGGTTCTTCTTGCCGCCGACGGTGGCAGTCACGGGCAGGGCCATCAGGCCCGTGAGGCCAGCGAAGATGAAGCCCAGGCCGGACACCACGGGTTCCTTGGTCATGTGCAGGCTGATGAGCCGAACGCCGGTGACGATCGGGTCAATCGACACGATGAAGCTCAGGAGGCCGACGGGCAGGAGGCTCCAGCCGCGGGCCAGGGTGTAGGCTGCGGCCATGAGCACGAGCCCGTAGAAGGTGGCCGGCTCGCCGAAGGCGATGTTGTACGAGCCGCTCAGCGGCCAGTACATGATCGTGTAAAGACCGGTCAAGAAGGAGAGGAGGCCGACGGCCCCCAGCCCTGTAATCCAGGGTTTGAGGTCCCATGCCGGATCCAGTCCGTGCACGCTGCCGGTCCCGGTTCCCCCGCCCTGCTCCCCGTACTCCACCTCGGGGTCGTGCGCCTGCCGGGTTTCGGGACCGATTCTCCGGAGTCCAAAATACGCGAAGCCGGCCACGATGACGAACCCGGCCACCATGTTCACGAGCATCAGCGCCAGGTTGTCGATCACTGCGGGAGCCCCCCTCGTTTCTTCTTCGGGCCGCAACGATAATCGGTCTTCGGGGCCCTTGGCGGGAACGGTCAAGGGGCGCATCGCCGAGGGCAGTTGAGGCCTGCGGAACCGGTGCGGTCGGGCGCGTCGCACGCCCATCGGCGGCCGTGATCTGGTCTGGGGAGGCCAGCCCGGCCGGCCTAGCCCACGAATCGCCCAAGGGGCGCATACGGGCAGGGCCGCAGCATGTCCGCCACCACGCCGCGGGGCTCGCCTCGCCCGGTCTCCTCCCCGGACTCCCAGAACACGTGGGTCGGCGCCGGGAGTGTCAGGTGCGCTCCCTGGCTCTGCCCTTCACCCATAAGTGGGGGATAGACGAGGAGCGCCGTAGCGGCCACGGTGCAAGCATGGCGCCAAAGCAGGTGCTTCTCCCGCGGCTTTCCCAGAGCGATGCGGTCGAGGCCGTGGGCCGCTGGATCGACTCGGACCCCGAGATGCACCGGCCCGAGTTGGCCGACCGCCTTTGCAATGAGTTTCACTTTGTCGACCCCATGGGTCGGCGGCGCCGGCCCGGTCGTTTGAAGGCACTGCGGATTTTGGAGGCGAAGCGTTGCTTCGGGCTGGTGTCGCGTGCGCCAAGCTGGCGCTGGGTCGGCCGCGCCGCTTGGGTAGCGCCGTTCCGCCGGCCGCAGACGTACCCCCTACGATTGAAGAGGTCCGCTCTCTGGCGTTGGTCCTGGTGGAGACCGAGGAACAACTGCGGATCTGGAACGAGTTGTTCGCAAGCGAACATCCCCGCAGCGCTGGACCTTTCGTGGCTCGCCAACTGTGGCACCTGATCGGCTCGGATCACGGCTGGTTGGGCGATGCGGCCTTCGCCTCGGCCGCCCTGCGTCTGCAAGATCGAGACCGCTGGATCGGCTGGGACTGAGCGGGCCGGCTGGAGCATTGGGACCGGGTGGTGGGTCTGGAGTGGTACTGTCTGCGCTGGCGGATCGAGGATTGGCATCGCGTCTGGAAGAGCGGGTCCAAGGTCGAAGATTTGCAGCACGAAACGGCGGAGCGCCTCCGGCGGGCTGTGGCCATCAAACGGTTGATAGCGTGGCGCATCCTGCTGCTGACGCTCTTGGGGCGCGAGACGCCTGAACTTCCCCTGAGGTGTTCTTCAGCGACTTGGAAGTGGAGTTCCTGGCAGCCTTCTCCAAAGATAGAAGGCTGCCACCGTCCACCAGCTTGGGCGCAGCGGCCTTTTGGTCGGCAAGATCGGCGGGTACATGGCCCGCAAGAGCGATCCCCCGCCGGACCACGAAATCCTGTGGCGCGGCTATACAGACCTGCGCACGATGTGCGTGGGCTACGCGATCGGTACCCCTGAACCCTGACGGAGTCGGTCGGGCGCGGCCCCTTGGCCGGCGGGTTGTGGACGCGCCGGGACCGGCGCGAGCAGCCCATGCCTGAGTTGGGGTACACGCCTGACGCCCACAGCGGCGCCCGGTGGCCAGAGCAAGGGCAGGGCTAGCTCCCCCCTGACGCACCCGCCGCCTCCCGGTAGAGATACGCGAAGCGTCCATTGGGCGCCGTATCTCCGTGCGTATAGAGTTCGAGGATGTCCTGGTCCGGAGCCATCGAATCGATCCACTTGAAGCTGATGTCGATGGGACCATCCTCCAGGCACAGCGCCTGGCGCGGGATGCCGATGGCCATCTCGTTCCCGGCAACGTGCAGCGGGACCTCGCGTAGCGCCGTCCAGTCCCATCCTCCCCGACTGCATTCCAGAACGCCGCGGTCCTTGGTCTTGAGGATCCGGTTCACGGTGAAGTGGAACCCCTCCCACGATTTCAGGTCCCGGTTGTTAATGCGGATCAGCAATTGCATCCAGGACCCGAAGCCGCACAGGTATGGCGAGATGGGCTCGACCGTGCGGACGTAGAAGTAGATGTTCTCTGCGTCATGCGCCATTTTGCAGAGGGAGAAGTCGTTCTGGCCAGGGGGCACGCCATACTCACCGCCCTGGCCATAACCGGGATGGCGGCGGCCCAGCGCATCGCCCTCGTCATCCAGATAGGCATGCGCCACCCCGTTCCAGACCGATAGATCGTGCACGTCCATCGCCCGGCCTTCCGTGGCGTGCTCGAGGGTGCGCGCCCCCTTGAACCGGCGGATGTTGTGCACAAGTTGGTAGTAGTAGTCGTCTCGGTGGCCGCCGCGCATCGGTTCGATATCCCGGGAGAACTCCCAGTTGAACTGGTCGACAAAGACCCCGGACGGCCCAGTGTAGTGGATGAAGGTGTCCCACCGGCCCATGATCCACTCGTTCCACCCCGTGATAAACACGCAGGTGGGATCGAACGCGAGGGCTCGCTCCCACTGCTCCTGGAAGTTGTACCCCTTTTCGGGCTGGTGCAGCGGTTCCCCCGGTTGCGGCTGGCGCCCGTTGTGAAAGCTCCGGCCGCGGGCGATGTACCGGCCGTGCTCGTCGCGCTCGCTCAGGGCGCCCAGACGCCATCCCCCTTCGGGATGGATGACCGAGTTCTGCGCCACCCCCACACTCATGATCTCCGGCTGGTGGGCATCAGCGCTGGCATAAAACGGGTGCTGTGGGTGGATTTCCAGCCAGGGCCACTGGTCAGGTCCGGTCGGACCGAGATGGTAGTCCGGCATGTTTCTCCTGAAGGTGAACAAACCGCGAAGGTGCGGATCGGCGACCGCCTCTCCGTTGTAGAGCATCAACGGCTTGCCGTCCAACCTGTACCAGAGCGGCAGGTATTCGTCGTGGCTGTAGAAGTCCTCATAAACCGCCTTGACGCACGTCCAGTCGGGCGTGAAAAACGGGCAGATGAAGGTGACCTCCGGGGTCGGCTTCCCCTCCGCTCGGATCTTCAGGTGGGTGTCCAGCATGCACTGCGTCGACTTCCTGAAGTATCCCGGATGCTCCCCATTGACCTTGTTGGCGCTGAAGTTGCTGATATCCAGGGCGATGAAATCCACGCCCGCGTCGCAGAGCATCTGCGCGTGTTTCCGGAGGACATACTCGTCATCGTCCAGGTAGTAGCCCAACGCGGGCTCTCCCCAGTGGTGGGTGGTGCCGTTGGGCCTCCCCCAGGCTGGATTGTCGGGATCGGACAGCGCATCCGGATAACTATCCAGTATCTTGCTGACATCGTAAGGGCCCCGCCGGTTCTGGTTGTCTTCGACGTTGCCATGCCAGGTCCAGTAAAAGATGCCCACCTTTCTCTGCCGCGGCCCGGGGATCCCCGCATCTCCCCCCGTTCCCACCCTTCTGCCCTGTCCGTCCCACGCCACCCACGTGTCCGGCATGGTATCCCGGTGCGCACGGTCGATTGGAGAGCCCATGTTTACGCGCTTCCCTTCTCCTCTGCGCCGTCCGGGCCGCGGGCCGTCACCACGGGGCGCGGGATCCCTCCGGCCAGCCCGGCAGGGCAGGGCCCGTCCTCAGGGAACGGGCCGCAACGCCGGGCGCAGGCTGTCCGCTACGGCGTCCGGCCACCCGAACCCTGTCTGCGTTCGTTCCCTGGTTGCCCCCGGGGGGACCCCCGCGGCGCCGAGCCTGGCGTCCGCTACGCGAGGGATCTGGGTGCCGGTGACTCGGCGCCAGGGGCTCGCGGGGGGGCGGCGCCCTGATCGGGGCAACGGGCAAGGGGGCCGGCCCGGAATCTGCGGCGTGACGGCTCTTGCTGCCCCCACTTACGCCCTTCTGACCGCCTACCTGCGTTGCTTGACCGCCCACGGGTTGGAGCGCAAGTGACGCATGACCTCTTCGTGGGCATCCGCACTGAACAGCGCCATGGCCATCCGTAACAGACCATGCCCCGAGCCGGCAGCCGCCGGTTCCGCTGCTCTCGTCGGCCCGTTTCCGCGATGACCACGTCCACCGTTGCGGGCGGAGAGGTGTGTGTCGGCACACCGATCGCAATGTGATCGGACAGCCGCTCTCCGCTCTCGGGCTTCCGCCAGCCGAGACGAGGCATGACACCACCTCCCCAACATGCTGGGACCTTGTTCCATTCCTATGCACCTAAGTAACCGGTATTGGGTCTAGGCGCAGGTTGAGCCGCTCGTCGCCCAGTTGGGCGGCGACGGTCTCCTGACACCAGATTTCTTTTCCGCTCGGCTCTCTTGCCACGAGACATGCCCGTTCGCCATCAGGCGGAGGACCCATGGGTTAACATACGGCAATTCCTCAGGAACCGTTCGCCCTCTCGTCACCATGTTTCGACATTTTGCGAACCTGTGGAGAACGGGTATCACTCAGTTACCTTGAGCAGCTTCCGCCCAGATACCGTCGGTCGCCCCCGAGTTGCCCGCCAGGGGCCCGCATCCCCCGCCAGAATGACGCGATCCTGGGAAGGAATATCCGGGAGTAAAGGCGTAGTCCCCGCTCTGAGAGGCGGAGGCAACAATCTATGCGGATTCTCAAGCGCTGTTTGAACGCATGCCTGTGCGTTTTCGCCACGTTGGGAATGGTGGCGGTGCTCTTGGTTCCGCCCTTAACCGCGCGGGCCACCGCCAGTTCGGTGTCCTGCTTGCTGGGGGCGGCGCCCTCCTGCCAGGGCCTGGCGGTCATGGCGGCCCATGTGGCCGACAGCCAGTTCACCAGCACGGCCCTGGCTGGGAAGGCGGCGGACGTCTTCCAGCAGAACACCGCCCCCGGCGGCGGAGCCCTCTCGTACATCTACTTCCAGGTGAAGCGTGCCAGCGGCTTCCTGGCGTCCCAGCCCGCGACCCTCTACCTGAGCGTGGAGTATTACGATGAGGCCCAGGGTGCGATGTGCGCTGCCGGATCATGTTATCTCACGGCCAACTACGGGTCGAGTGCCAACCCGTATGCCGGGACGCCTTCAGCGGCCTTGACCGGCCAGAAGCAGTGGCGGTGGGTGACCTGGGAGTTGCCCCAGGTGTCCTTCCAGGAGCAGGAGAACAACCAGGCCGACTTCCGGCTGGCCGGCACGGTGGGGATGGCCGTGCACCGCGTGGTCCTGTCCCCACAGCCGCCGGTGGCGACGACCACGACCCTGCAGGCGTCGGCGGGCCAGGTGGTGGAAGGGCATGCCGTCACCTTCACGGCGACGGTCCAGGGGAAGGACCCGACAGGCACGGTGACCTTCCGCGACGGCACGGTACAACTGGGGACCGGGGCGCTGGGTAGCGGCGGCACGGCGTCCCTCACCACAGCGGCGCTGCCGGTCGGTACCCAGGCCATCACGGCCGCCTACGCGGGGGACGCGGGCAATCAGCCCAGCACCTCGGCGGCGGTGGACGAGGTGGTCACGGGCGGACCGAACCTGGTGGCCGATCCCAGCGGGGTGAGGGGCGATACGCAGAACTGGGTCGCGCCCAGCGTCTGGGGCACGCTCGGCGGCGTGCCGGTGAGCGGGACCTGGTGGCTGCGCTGGGTGTCGGACAACGTGCAGAGCCACAGCCCGGCCCCGGGGTCGGCGTGGTACACGTACGCCCTCCCCAACCTGACGCCGGGGCAGCAGTTGAGTTGCGGCTTCAAGGCGATGGGCCAGGGGACCATCATGGAAGACATCTGGAACGGTGGCGGTGACAACCTCACCGCCCCGGTGACCCTGACGTCGACACCGCAGGTGTTCACCGAGACGGTGACGGTCGCCTCCAAGCCATGGGGGTCCCCGCCCGGGGTGCAGGTACGCTACATGAACCAGACGGGGAACCTCGACATCTACTTCACGGACGTCACGTGCGTGGTGGGCCCGTCCGTGACGCTCGCCGCGGACAGTCCGGCGCCGGTGGCGACGACCACGACCCTGCAGGCGTCGGCGGGCCAGGTGGTGGAAGGGCATGCCGTCACCTTCACGGCGACGGTCCAGGGGAAGGACCCGACAGGCACGGTGACCTTCCGCGACGGCACGGTACAACTGGGGACCGGGGCGCTGGGTAGCGGCGGCACGGCGTCCCTCACCACAGCGGCGCTGCCGGTCGGTACCCAGGCCATCACGGCCGCCTACGCGGGGGACGCGGGCAATCAGCCCAGCACCTCGGCGGCGGTGGACGAGGTGGTCACGGGCGGACCGAACCTGGTGGCCGATCCCAGCGGGGTGAGGGGCGATACGCAGAACTGGGTCGCGCCCAGCGTCTGGGGCACGCTCGGCGGCGTGCCGGTGAGCGGGACCTGGTGGCTGCGCTGGGTGTCGGACAACGTGCAGAGCCACAGCCCGGCCCCGGGGTCGGCGTGGTACACGTACGCCCTCCCCAACCTGACGCCGGGGCAGCAGTTGAGTTGCGGCTTCAAGGCGATGGGCCAGGGGACCATCATGGAAGACATCTGGAACGGTGGCGGTGACAACCTCACCGCCCCGGTGACCCTGACGTCGACACCGCAGGTGTTCACCGAGACGGTGACGGTCGCCTCCAAGCCATGGGGGTCCCCGCCCGGGGTGCAGGTACGCTACATGAACCAGACGGGGAACCTCGACATCTACTTCACGGACGTCACGTGCGTGGTGGGCCCGTCCGTGACCTTGGTGGCCGATGCGCCCCTCACGCCGATGCCGACCTCGACCAGCCTCACGGCCGCGCCGGATGCCGGGGTGGCCGGGCAGCCCGTGACCCTCACGGCGACGGTCAAGGGCTTCAGTCCGACCGGATCCGTGACCTTCAAGGACGGGACGGCGACCCTGGGGAAGGCGGCCCTGGGCGGCAACGGCCAGGCGACGTTCGCCACGTCGGGCCTGAACGCGGGGATCCACAGCCTCACCGCTGTCTACGCCGGCGACCCTGCCAACCAGCCCAGCACCTCGCCGATGTTCAGCGAAACCATCCTCCAGACCGCCCCGGCGTCGGTGTCTTGCCTACTGGGAGCCAGTCCGAGCTGCCAGGGGCTGGCCATCATGGACGCGCACGCGCCCGACAGCCACGTCACGAGCACGACCCTGGCCGGGAAGACGGCGGACGTCTTCGAGCAGAACACCGCGCCGGGTGGCGACCAAACGTCCTACATCTATTTCCAGGTGAATCGGACTAGCGGCTTCCTGGCGTCCAACCCCGCGACGCTCTACCTGACGGTGGAGTACTACGACCAGTCACAGGCGGGCGCGTGCAGTACCTCGGCGCCGTGCTATCTGGGATATAACTACGGGTCGGCGATCCCGACGGCCCCGGTGAACGGGGCGTACGCGGGATCGGCGACGCAGTCACTCGGCGGCGCCCCGGTCTGGACCCGGGTGACCTGGGAGTTGCCGCAGGTGTCCTTCCAGGAGCAGGAGAACAACCAGGCCGACTTCCGTCTGGCCGGCACGGTCGGGCTGGCCGTGCACCGGGTGGTGCTGTCCCTGCGGCCCCCGGCCGCGACGTCGACCGGGCTGACCGTGGCGCCGGACCCGGCGGTGGTCGGGCAGGCTGTGACGCTGACAGCAACCGTCCAGGGCGCGAGCCCCGGCGCGCCGATGACCTTCCTCGACGGGCCCACGGTCCTGGGCACGGGGACGCTGGGCGCCAGCGGTCAGGCGACGCTCGCGACATCTGCTCTGGCGGTGGGGAGCCACAGCCTCAGCGCCCTCTATACCGGCGACGCGAGCCACCAGGCCAGCGCCTCGTCCCAGGTGACCGAGTCTGTGCTCCAAGCCCTCCCGGCAACCGTGTTCTGCATGCCGAGCGCCACGATCGCCTGCCAGGGGCTGACGGTCGTGGGTGCCCACGTGGCCGATAGCGCCTTCACCACGGCAACGGTCGCCGGCAAGACGGCGGACGTCTTCCAGAAGAATCCTATCGGCAACAACCCGATGGCCTACCTCTATTTCCAGGTGGACCGGGCGAGCGGCTTCCTGATGCACAACCCGTCGACCCTGTACCTCTCGGTCGAGTACTACGACCAGCCGCAGGTCGGGGCCTGCGGCGCGCCGGGGTCCTGCTCCCTGGGGTATAACTACGGGTCGACGATCGCCACCGCCCCGGTGAACGGAGCCTACGGGGGCACCGCCACGCAGGAGTTGCAGGGCGCTCCGGCTTGGCGCTGGGTGACCTGGAAGCTGACCCAGGCCTCCTTCCGAGAGCAGGAGAACAACCTCGCCGACTTCCGGATCGCCGGCAGCGTGGGGGTGGCGGTGCACCGCGTCGTGCTGTCGCTGCAACCGTTGGCGACCACCGCGACCAGCGTGAGCGTGGCTCCAAGCCCGTCGCCGGTCGGGCATCCGGTCACCCTGACGGCGACGGTGATGGGGGCCAGCCCAACCGGCACCGTGGTGTTCCAGGATGGCACGACGATCCTGGGGACGGGAACACTGGCGGGCAAGGGGCAGGCGGCGTTCACCACGTCGGCACTGGCGCTCGGGAGCCACAGCCTCACTGCCGCCTACTCCGGGGACGCCAATAACCAGGCCAGCGTGTCGGCGCCGTCCACCGCGGTGATCTTCTCCCCGAACGCTGCGGCCACGGTCGGTGTACAGGCGCAGGCCCTGAGCCTGCCCGTCGGTGGCACGACCACCCTCAGCGGCACCATCCTGGGCTACGAGGGTAACCCGCTGTCGCACCCGCCGCTAGTGCTGACGGCGACCGCCGGGGCCCTCGGCCCGGTCTCCTTCAACGCCATCGGCGGCTACACCGCCACCTTCACCGCGCCAGCCACCCCCGGCAGTGTCACCGTAACGGCTTCCGTGGACGCGGTTTCCAGTCAGACCACCCTCCTGATCACCCCCGCCGGGGTCGGCGTCACCAGGATCAACGTCGCCTCCGGCGGGGCCGCGCTCCCCGGAATCTCGGCGTTCGGCACGGGTGGGACCGGACAGGTCCTGGTGGCCAACTACGGCGGCGACCCGGTGGGCACACCCGCCTTCCCTGGAGCCCCCCCCCAGTACTTCGACGTCGCGCTCTCCGCCAGCAACACGTTCACGTCCCTGACCCTCCAGCGCTGCGGCCTGAACAGCGGCCAGACGCTGTACTGGTGGAACGGGGCGATGTGGGCCCTGGTGGACGGGCTCGCGGGAAGCAGCAGCGACGGCTGCCTCACGGTCACGTTGGGACCCGACACCTCGCCCTCCCTGGCGCAGCTCACTCAGACGGCCTTCACCGTGGGGGCCGGCGTACCCACCCGCCCCGTGGTGGTCCGGGTGGAGCCGGGCAGTGGGACGCCGGCCGGGCACACGCCGATGATCATCTACGGGTTCAACTTTGATAACGCCACCGCCGTCGACTTCGGCGGAACGCCGGCCCTGTCGTTCAAGGTCGAGTCGCCCACGGCGATCACCGCGCTGACCCCGGCCGGGACGGGTACGGTCGGGGTGCGGGTCACCACGCCGGAGGGCACGAGCGAGCCCGGGCTGTTCACGTACAGCCAGCCCGCTTCCGGGCTGTGCACCAACGGGACCGACCAACCCCCGACCTTCACCGACGTGCCGGCGGGGTCTCCGGGGCAGGCGGCGATCTCACGACTGGCATGCCGGGGGATCGTCAACGGTGTTTCCGGCGGGGTCTTCCGGCCGAACGCGCCAGTGACGCGGGCGGAGTTCGTGAAGATGCTGGTCCTGACCCTGGGGTTGCAGCCGCTGCCCGGGATGGCGCCGTTCTCGGACGTGCCAGTCGGAGCCTGGTACGCCCCGTACGTGGCGGCGGCGGTGCACGCCGGGATCGTCAACGGCGTGTCCCCCACCGCCTTCGGACCGCAACAGCCTGTCACCCGCGAGCAGATGGCGGTACTGCTGGCACGGGTGCTGGACCTGACCCAGACCGCGCCCCTGCATTTCAGCGACGCGGCCACGGTTTCGCCCTGGGCACTGACCGCGGTCCAGGAGGCCGTGGCTGCCGGGTACCTCACCGGCTTCCCCGATGGCACGCTGCGGCCGCTGGCGCCGGCGACGCGGGCGGAGGCCGCCGTCGCGCTGGCGCAGGTGCTTCAAGCCATGTCCGCTTCCGCGATAGCGACGCTGGCCGCCAGCGCTCCCGTACCGTCTTGCGTCCTGGGGGCCAGTCCGACCTGCCAGAGGCTGATGATCGTGGGGGCGTCCCAGGGCGACAGCCAGTACAGCAACGCGACCGTGGGCGGGAAGGCGGCGGACATCTTCCAGAAGAACACCGCCCCCGGCGGGGGAGCCACCTCTTATATCTACTTCCAGGTCGACCGTACCAGCGAGTTTCTAGCGTCCAACCCCTCTACGCTCTACCTGAACGTGGAGTACTACGACCAGTCGCAGGCGGGGGCGTGCACCGCCGCGACGCCCTGCTTCCTGGGATACAACTACGATTCGTCGATCGCGAGCGCGCCGATCAACGGGGCGTATGCCGGGACGGCCACGCAGCCCCTGACCGGCCAGGCGCAGTGGCGGTGGGTGACCTGGAAGTTGACCCAGGCGTCCTTCCAGGAGAAGGAGAACAACCAGGCGGACTTCCGCTTGGCTGGCACGGTGGGGCTGGCCGTGCACCGGGTGGTGCTGTCACTGCAGTCCCCGGCCGTGACATCGACCGAGGGCTGAGTGCCGCCGGGCCCGGCACTGGCCGAACAGTCTGGTCAGGGGTCGCCGGGGGGGTGCCCCGCCCGGAATACGCGGTCGGTGGAGCAGGCCAGGGCAAGGACGCGCGCGCCATCGGCCAGTTCCGCCCGGGCGGCCTCCATGGCGTGGCGGTGGCGCGCCGGAAGGTCGGCGGGCACCTCGTCCTCGTCCAGCAGGCGCACCCGTCCGTCGGCCGTCACCAGGACGTCGAGTTCAAGATCGAGCCAATCGACGGCGGACGGTCCGATGCGGGTGTCCGTCGCCACGTTGCAATAGCACGCCAGCGTCTCGCCGGTTCCGTTCACCCAGTGGTAGATGTTGTACGGACGGTCGCGCCAGTACAACCCATAGCTGACCGCCCCGGCGGGCAACTCCAGGCCATCCAGGCGCACGGGTCCGGCCGCGCGGTAGCGCAGCACGGCCGCGCCCGGCCGCAGCGACAGCCCGGCGCAGCGATAGCGCAGGACCCGACCGTCCAACTTGCGCTTGCGCTCCTCCACCCAGCATGTCCCCAAGGCGGTGCCCTCCCGTCGACCGCGGGACCGAGACCCCCGCCAGGAAAGCGGGAGACGGGCCCGAAGCTCCCCTGGGGGGCATGTTCCGGCGGTCATCCGTGCCCGCCCCCCGGGGAGGAGCGTTCCATGCCAAACCAGAATTCCCCTTGGCCGCCATTCCCGGCCGGCCTCCTGCAGCGGCTGCGAGCCACCCAGGAGGGGCCGGCGACGGTCCATCTGCTGCTGTGGAACGGGGAGCGGTTGCGGCTCCAGCGCGTCGTCGAGGAGACCGAGGAGGGCCTGCTGGCCGAAACCGATCGGGGTCCCGAGGAGCAGGCGGCGGTGGTCGCGATTCCGTGGCAGTCCATCGCGGCCGCCGAAATCCGTGCAGACCCGACCCACCGGGTCCGGCCGGGCTTCCGACCGGCCTGAGGGGGCGCGCGCCGCGAGGTCCGCTGGGAGGGGACAGGGTTGGCCCACAAGCAGGCGCGGCCGAAGCCGACGGTGGCGGACGTGTTCCGGCCGGATGTCGATGTGCGCCTGGAGTTCGTCGACTGGATCGGAGCCCTGCACGTGTTCGACAGCACCGTGGAGGACATCGACGCCGACGGGCTGCGGATCTCCCTGCGCGGACCCGGCCCCAACCCCCTGGGCAGCCTGCAGCCGGGGCGGCACTTGCACTTCGTGGTCCATCACCCGCCGGATCTCGTGGTCGCCGGTCTGGTGGAGTTCGTCTCCGCCGGCCCCGCCAACGTCGCGCACATCACCCCACCCGCCCGCCTGGCGGTCACCAGCCGGCGGCGCCTGTACCGGGTGGATGTCGACATCCGCGTGCACACCTCCCGGGGACCGGCGAGGGTGCTGAACCTGAGCGGGGGCGGCTGCCTTTTACGCATGGACGCGCCGCCAAGCCCGCAGGTCGGCGATGCGTTGGAACTGCGGCTCCCGCTGGAGTCCGACCTGTCTCCGCTCCACCTGCGCGCGCATGTGGTGCACATGCACCGTCCCGAGCTGGACCGCCCCTTCCTGGGCATGGCCTTCGACAACCGCATGAGCAGCACCGAGGACGCCCTGGTGCGCTTCGTCTTCGCGCGGCAGGCCGAGATGCTGCGGGGCGGCAGGGCGTGGGGCCATCCGCGCCGGCTGGCCGCGCCCTCGCCCCTCGGTCGCCGCGGCTAGACCTGCGGTTCTCCCACGGCGATGTCGCGCTCGAGCGGCATGCCGCCGCCCTGCTGGCCCAAGAGCTTGTTCACCGCCGCCATGTACGCCCGCGCCGACGCCTCCAGAACATCGGTGCTGGCCCCCAGTGCCGTCGCAGTACGGCCGGCGGCGTCCCGCAGGCGGATGGTGACCTCCCCCAGTGCGTCCTTGTCCCCGGTGACGGCCCGCAGGGAGTAGGCCGCCAGTTGGAAGTCCTGCCCCACCGCCCGGTCGATCGCCCGGTAGACCGCGTCGACCGGCCCGTCGCCCGCCGCGCTCTCCTGGACGGCGTGCTCCCCCTGGACCACCCGCACGGTCGCCGCCGGCACCGTGCTCGTGCCGGACAGCACGTGGAAGTATTCAAGGCGGCACAGCTCCGGGGCCGCGGCGACGACCTCCGCCTGCACGATGGCCGCCAGGTCCGCGTCGGTGATCCCCCGTTTGCGGTCGGCCAGTTCCTTGAACCGGTCGAAGGCGCGAGCGAACTCCTGGTCGCCGAGTCGGTACCCCAGGGCGGCCAGGCGCTCGCGCAGGGCATGTCGCCCGGAGTGCTTCCCCAGCACCAGCCGCGTCTCCGGCACGCCGACATCCTGCGGGCGCATGATCTCGTACGTCGTGCGCTCCTTGAGCACCCCGTCCTGGTGGATCCCGGCCTCATGCGCAAAGGCGTTGGCCCCGATGACCGCCTTGTTGGGCTGCACCACCATCCCGCTGAGCTTGCTCACCAACTGGCTGGTCCGGTACAGTTCCGGGGTGCGGATGCCCATTCGGCAGCCGAAGTGGTCCGCCCGGGTGGTCAGGGCCATGACCACTTCCTCCAGGGCGCAGTTGCCGGCGCGTTCCCCGATACCGTTCACCGCGCATTCCACCTGCGTGGCCCCGGCCTCCACCCCGGCCAAGGCGTTGGCCACGGCGAGGCCGAGGTCGTCGTGGGTGTGCACGGAGACGAGGACCGCGGGGTTCACGGCCTCGACCGCCGCCCGCAGACTGCCGACGATCTCCGCGAATTCCCGGGGCGTGCTGTAGCCGACGGTGTCCGGAATGTTGACGGTCGTGGCGCCGGCGCGCACCGCCTCCGTATACAGCCGGAGCAGGAAGTCGGGGTCGGCCCGGGCGACGTCCTGGCCGGAGAACTCCACATCCGCCGTGAAGGTCCGGGCGTAGCGCACGGCGTCGACCGCCATCTCTAGGGCCTGCTCCTCGGTGAGGCGCAGCATATGTTCCAGGTGGACCCGGCTGGCGCTGGTGAAGGTGTGGATGCGCCAGCGCGCGGCGCCCTCCAGGGCGCGGGCCGCCGTCTCGATGTCGCCGCGCCGCGTGCGGGCCAGCCCGCAGATCACCGGCGTGCGCACCACGCGGGCGATGGCCGCCACCGCCGCCACCTCGCCCGGCGAGGCCTGGGGGAAGCCGGCCTCGATGATGTCCACACCGAGGCGCTCAAGCTGGCGGGCGATCTCCAGTTTCTCGTCGAGGTTCAGCGTCACCCCGGGAGACTGCTCCCCGTCCCGCAGGGTCGTATCGAAGATGCGCACCACCCGCTCGGCCATCGGCTCCCCCTCCCCCATTCGGTCCGTCCGCGTGTCCTACTTCTGGAGCCAGGGCATCATGGCACGCAGCCGGGCCCCGACCTCGGTGATCGGGTGCTCCTTCTCCTGGGTCCGCATGGCCTCCATGGCCGGCAGGTTGGCGCGATTCTCCAGCACCCAGTCGCGGGCGAACTCGCCCGACTGGATGCGGCGCAGGTTCTCGGCCATCACCGCGCGCACCCGGTCGTCCACGATCCGCGGACCCACGGTCATGCCGCCGTACTCGGCCGTGTTGCTCACGCCCCGGTACATGCCCTCGATCCCGCCGGCGTAGATCAGATCGACGATCAGCTTGAGCTCGTGGCAGCACTCGAAATAGGCCATCTCCGGAGCGTAGCCGGCGGCGATCAGAGTATCGAAGCCGGCCTTGACCAGTTCGGCCACCCCGCCGCACAGCACGTTCTGCTCCCCGAAGAGGTCCGTTTCCGTCTCCTCGCGGAAGCTGGTCTCGAAGACCCCGGCACGCGTGCAGCCGATCCCCTTGGCGTAGGCCAGGCCCATCTCGTGCGCGTGGCCGGAGGCGTCCTGGTGGACCGCGATCAGCGCCGGCACACCCTGGCCCGCCAGGTACAGGCTGCGCACCGTGGCCCCGGGCGCCTTGGGCGCGATCATCAACACGTCGACCGAGGGCGGCGGTACGATCTGGTGGAAGTGCACCGCGAACCCGTGCGAGAAAGCCAGGACCTGCCCGGCGCGGATGCGGGGCGCGATCTCCCGGGCATAGGTCTCCGCCTGGCGCTCGTCGGGGATCAGCACTTGGATGTAGTCGGCGCGCTGCACCGCTTGGGCCACGTCCAGCACCGTGAAGCCGTCGGCGCGCGCCTTGTCCGCGCGCCGGGCCCCGGCGTGCAGGCCCACCACGACGGTCAGCCCCGAGTCGCGGAGGTTGTTGGCCTGCGCGTCACCCTGGATCCCGTATCCGAGCACGGCGATGGTCTTCCCCGCAAGACGGCTGAGATCGGCGTCCTGGTCATAATAGATCCGCGGCACTTCCCGAATTCCCCCTTCATCTGCTTCAGGCCGACGGGGCCTGCCCGCCATCGGCCGACACGCGCATGGCCTCGGCCCCGCGCGTCAGTGCCACCACACCGGTCCGGGCCACCTCAAGCACCCCGAACTCGGAGAGCACCTCCAGGATCGCGCCCACCTTCGCCTCATCGCCGGTCAGTTCCAGCATCAGCGAGGACTTGCCCACATCAACGACCTGCCCGCGGAACACATCCACGATCTGCATGATCTGGGACCGGTTCTCCGTCGTGGCGGCCACCTTGATCAGGGCCAACTCGCGGCTGACGGTCGCCTCGGGCGCCAGGGCCTGCACGTCGATCGCGTCGATCAACTTGCTCATCTGTCGGACGATCTGGTCGCGGATACGCCGGTCGCCATCGATGACGATGGTCATCCGCGACACGCTGGGGTCGTCCGTCGGGCCCACCGCAAGGCTTTCGATGTTGAAGCCCCGCCGACCGAACAGCCCGGCCACGCGCGCCAGCACGCCGAAGTGGTTCTCCACCAGTGCCGCCAGAGTGTGCCGCACTTTCGCACCTCCCCGATATCACAAAAGCCATCGTCCCAGCGCCGGATACCCGGCGCAGGGGCGATGGCTCTTATCGCGCTACCACCCTGCACTACCCCCGCCTCACGGCAGGAGCCTCGTATGGCAGCCGCCCGAAGAATTCGAGCCACTGCCCTTGGGGGATAACGGCCCCATGGCGGCTGTCCTGCCGCCGGCCGGCGGGGCTGGGCGGGTCTCCCCGCGTTGACCCCGGCTACTCTGGGAGGAGTTCTGGCGCGGATGCCACCGGCTCGCACCGGCCGCCGGCTCTCTGGGGTCACCCGCCACCGTACTGGTTCCCGTCATCGCGATGACCGGTATGCATTCCCCGGCACGCGGGTATCCTACCCCGTTTTCCCGCCGGGACGCAACAGCCCGGACTCCCCTATCCCTGCGCCTTGGGCTCCTCCCACTGCGTGTGGAACGAGCCTTCCTTGTCCACGCGCTCGTAGGTGTGGGCACCAAAGAAGTCGCGCAGTCCCTGGAGGAGGTTCGCCGGCAGCCGCTCGGACCGGTACGCGTCCACGTAGGCCAGCGAGGCCGCAGTGGCCGGTACCGGGATGCCCGCCTGGACGGCGGTGGTCACGACGTGGCGCCAGGCAGGCTGGTGCGAGCCGATGACCTCACTGAAGTAGGGATCGAGCATCAGGTTGGCCAACTGCGGGTCGCGGCGGTAGGCGTCCTGGATGCGCCCCAGGAGTTGGGCCCGGATGATGCAGCCGCCCTTCCAGATCCGGGCCATCTCGATCAGGTCCAAGGCGTAGTTATGCTCCTGGGAGGCGGCGCTCAGCATCGCCAGCCCCTGGGCATAGGAGGCCACCTTGGACGCGTACAGCGCTTGGGCCACCGCCGTCACGAGGTCCTTGCGGGCTTGTCCGGTCAGAGGGGCACCCGGCTGGACGCCGTTCAGATGCTTGGAGGCGTGCATCCGCTCGTCCTTGCGCGCCGAGATGTTCCGCGACCACAGCGCCGCATCGATCGTGGGGATCGGTATCCCCAGGTCCAGCGCCTCCTGGGAGGTCCACTTGCCGGTACCCTTCTGGCCGGCGCGGTCCAGGATCAGGTCGACCAGGGGCCGGCCCGTCTCCGGGTCCACATAGGCCAGCACCTTGCTGGCGATCTCGATGAGGTACGAGTCCAGTTCGCCGCGATTCCATTCGGCGAACAACTCGGCCATCTCGGCCGGACCCACCCCCGCGATCCGCGACAGCACGGCGTAGGCCTCGCAGATCAACTGGATATCGCCGTACTCGATTCCGTTGTGGACCATCTTCACGTAGTGGCCCGCGCCACCCGGGCCGACGTACGTGCAGCACGGGCCGTCGCTGACCTGGGCGGCGACGCGCGTCAGGATGGGCTCGAAGGCCGCGTAGGCGTCGCGGGGGCCGCCGGGCATGATCGACGGGCCCCACAGGGCACCCTCCTCGCCGCCGCTGATGCCGGTGCCCAAGAAGTGCAAGCCCTTGGCGGACAGCGCCTTCACTCGGGCCTCCGTGTCCTTGAAGTACGAGTTGCCGCCGTCCATGATGCAGTCGCCGGGCTCCAGGTGGGGCAGCAATTGCTCGATCATGTCGTCGACAGGAGCGCCGGCCTGCACCATGATGATCACACGGCGCGGCCGCTCCAGCGCCGCGCAGAATTCCTCCATGGTCTTGAAGGCGGCCATTCTGGTGGCGTTCTTGGCGGGCCCGTTGATGAGGGCCTCCGTGCGTGCCCACGTCCGGTTGTAGACGGCGATGGAGAAACCGTTGCGCTCGATGTTCCTTGCCAGATTGGCTCCCATCACGGCCAACCCCACGAGCCCGACCTCGAACTTCGCCAAGGGAAATACCTCCTGCGCGGTGGCCCCGCAAAGACATAGGTGCCGGCGGTCACGACGCGTCCTGGCACCGTGGACCATCATAGCCTCCCCTTCTGGCGGGAGCCAGCCGACAGGTGGCCGAATCTCCGACGGTGCGGCCCGGGGGCGAGGTGCCGCTGGCGTGGGCAAAGTTCGCGCCGCTACCACCGGCGCCCGGTTCAGGGTAGGATGTCGAAGGGGGCACGGGAGGACGGGCCGGCTTCCGCCCGCCGCTGCCGCGGCCTTCCCGTACATCGAGAACACCGGGTATGGAAGGGGAGAGACTGCCTTGCCGAAGTTTGAGGTACCGCCGCTGCCGTACAGTTTCGAGGCCCTCGAACCGCACATCGACGCCCGCACCATGGAGATCCACCACGATCGGCACCATGCCGCTTACGTGAACAACGCCAACGCAGCCCTGGAGGGCCACCCCGAGCTCCAGGCCAAAGGCGTGGAGGACCTGCTCCGGCACATCTCCGCCGTACCCGAGTCCATCCGCACGGCGGTACGCAACAACGCCGGCGGCCACGCCAACCACTCCCTCTTCTGGACGGTGCTGGGCGCGGGCAAGGGCGGTGCCCCCACGGGCCCGCTGGCCGAGGCCATCCACAGGACCTTCGGCTCGTTCGACAACCTCAAGGACGCCTTCTCCAAGGCGGCGGCGACGCGGTTCGGCAGCGGATGGGCGTGGCTGGTCGTCGATCGCGCGGGCAACCTGCAGATCACGAGCACGCCGAACCAGGACAGCCCGTACATGGACGGGGTGACCCCCATCCTCGGGCTCGACGTCTGGGAGCACGCGTACTACCTCAAATATCAGAACAAGCGTCCCGACTACATCGCCGCGTTCTGGAACCTCGTGAACTGGGACGAGGTGGCGCGCCGCTTCGCCGCCGCGCGCGGCTGAGCGCGGGACGGATACGACGGCGGGGGGGGCGGGACGGCCTCCCCCGCCGCTTTGCGCGCACGTAGGCCCACATGGCAGAGGAGGCGGTCGTGTTGGCGTTTCCGATCGGGCTCCGGATCCCCCCCAAGCTCCGCGAGACCGGCATCGAGGCCCTGGCCACCTGGGGCAAGTCCGTGGGCCTGGGCTCCCTGGACCTGGCCAACCCGGACCCGGCCGAGGCCGAGGTGCTGGCCCGGCACGGACTGGCCCTGGGCAGCGTCGACTGTGTCGGCCTGGGCGACCTGATCAGCACCGATCCGGCCCGCAGGGAGCGGGGCGCGGCTGCCCTGCGCAAGCGCATCGACGACACGACCGCCATCGGCGGCAAGAGCCTGTTCTGCTGCATCGTGCCCGGCCGGGAGATCAGCCGCCGCGAGGGCTTCGAGATCTGGGCCGAGGTCTTCCCGCCCCTGGTGGCCCATGCCGAGGCGAAGGGCGTTTCCTTCGCCATCGAGGGCTGGCCGGGCGGCGGCCCCGCGTACAACACCGTGGGCTACACCCCGGAGGTCCTGCGCGCCATGTTCGCCAAGGTGCCCAGCCCGGCGCTGGGCCTCTGCTACGACCCCTCGCACCTCGTGCGGCTGGGCATCGACTACCTGCGCTTCCTCGACGAGTTCGGCGGCCGCGTGCGCCACTGCCACGGCAAGGACACCGAACTGCTGCCGGAGGCCCGATACCTGTTTGGCGGCATGCCGCCGGTGCTCACGCATGCGCCGGGGTTCTCCGAAGGGGCCTGGCGCTACTGCGTGCCGGGTGATGGCGAGGTGGACTGGGCCCGTGTGGCGGCGCGGTTGGAGGCCCACGGGTACCAGGGACCGGTCTCCATCGAGTTGGAGGACGCCCGGTACTGGGGCACCCTGGAGCGCGAACAGACCGGGGTGGCCAAGGCCGCCAGCCACCTGCGCCGCGTCGTCTAACACCGTCCCGTGCGCCAGAACAAGGTCCTCACAGGGTTCTCAGAGGAGGGGGCGACCCGCCCCCTCCTCCCCCATCCACCACCACACCGCCAACCCCTCCCGTCCTGTGGTCAATCCAGCCGAACGACGGCATCCAAGCCGTTCGGCGCGTCCAGTCTGCGTTCTGTCCGGTGATCGTGCGGGAAGCGGTGGGAGGGGCCCAACCGGCGATGCCCTCCGCGGCCGCCGTCCGGTTGAGAGGCTTTGCCGCCAGACCAATGGGCGGTCCGCCGACCCATCGGCCACTGGAATGCGAGCGCCACTCTCCGCGGTGCCCCGGACCGGGTAACGGGATTCCTGGCATCCTTCTCCCCCACGCCGATACGCGGCGCGCCGCCCGCCCCCGTGCGGGCAGCGCCTGCTCGATCAGTCCGCCAATCGCGACAGGAACGCATGACGCCGCTCCGAACTCCCCGTCAGAACCTGTCCGCCAGAGGAGGCGCCCCGCGATGGCACATCCGCTCGCCAACCCCCGTTGGAAGACCAGCGTCGGCATCTGGGCCTTCGGTCCCTCCGGCACCCGCTTCGTGCCGGGCGGCTACCACCCCGAGATGGTCGGCGTGTCTGTGGCCGACCGCGTAGCCCTGGCCGTGGAGGGACTGGGCCCGCTGGTGCACGGCTACGAGTTCCACTATGGCGCGGAGATCACCGAGGAGAACCTGCCGCGGATCCAGGCCGCCCTCGGCCCGGATCACGACATCTACTGCATCTGCTACGGGCTGGTGCCCAACCCCCGCTTCAAGCTGGGCTCGCTGGTCAACCCCGACCCCGCCCTGCGCGCCGAGGCCGTGGCGCATCACCGGGCCGCCATCGACATGTGTGCCGCGGTCGGCGCCCGCTACATCATCTGGCCGGGCAACGAAGGCTATAACTACAACCTCATGCGGGACTACCAGTCGATGTGGGGGCATTTCCTGGAGGGCCTGGCCACGGTGGTTTCCTATGCCGCCAAGGCCGGGGTGACGGTGTTCCTCGAACACAAGAACTCCGAGCCGGCCATGCAGATCATGATGCGCAACGTGGGCATGGCGCTGTTCATCGTGTACAGGCTGCAGGCCATGGGCGTGGACACCTCCCGTCTGCAGGTCAACATGGACTGGCAGCACCTGATCATGAACAACGAGCCACTGGGCGAATTCGCTGCGCTCCTGCTGCGGGAGGGGCGGATGGGGCATCAGCACGCCAACTCCGGGTGGGGGAGCTTTGACGACGACAACATGACGGGCGCCTCGTTCATCGAGCAGACGGTCGACCTGGCCCGCGTGCTCGCCGAGGGCGGCTACCACGGCCGGATCGGTTTCGACCTCTATCCCTACACCGAGGACACCGTGGCCGCCGTGCGGCGCTCCGTGCTGCAGTGGGAGTTCCTCACCGAGGTCGCGCTGCGCATCGACAGCGAGCGTCTGGCGGCGGCGCGGGCGCGCGCCGACGCCGTCGGCGCGTACACGGCCTTCTTCGAGGCCCTGGGGTTGGACCGCGAATTCGAAGAGCGCGTGACGGCGGACTACCGCCGCCGCTAAGGGAGGCCGGGACCAGTGCCGGATACCGATCGCTTCGCCGAGGTCGCTGCCAAGCTGAAGGTGTGCCGGAGCCTTTTGGCGGCTCGGCAGGCCGACGCCCTAGTCCTCACGCGGGTCGCCAACTTCGCCTGGGCCACCGCCGGGGGCCGCTCGTTCATCAACGTGGCCGCCGAAGGGGGCGCCGCCTGGGCGGTCATCACGCCCGAGCGCGCGCTGGTGATCACCAGCAACATCGAGGCGGACCGCCTGGCGACCGAGGAGCTGGCGGAACTGGACTGGGAGGTCTCCCCGTTCCCCTGGTGGTCAGCCGAAGGGCCGGCCGGCCAACTCCGGACCGTGCTCGGCGCGCAGGCCCGCGTGCTGGCCGACGCGGGTGTGCCCGGCGCCGCCGACGCCTCCGCGGACATCGGGACCCTGCGGGTTTCCCTCACCCCGCAGGAACAGGAACGGGCCCGGGCCCTGGGCCGTGACACCGGACAGGCCATCGAGGCCGCCTGCCGTGCGCTGGCGCCAGGCGACACCGAGTTCACGATCGTCGGCCGCTTGGCGGACGAGTGCTATCGGCGGGGGATGGAGCCCGTGGTCCACCTGGTGGCGGTGGATGCACGCATCTGGACGCGCCGACACCCGCTCCCGACGGGGGCGGTCCTGGAGCGCTACGCCCTCCTCGGCCTGTGCACCCTCCGCGGCGGCTTGGTGCTGTCAGCCTCGCGCCTCGTCCACTTCGGGCCGATCAGCGCCGACCTGCTGCATCGCTGGGAGGCGGCCGCTGGCGTCGACGCCGAGATGATCGCCCATTCCGGGCCAGGGGCCACGGGGGGCGAGCTCTTCACGGCGGCGCAGGAGAGCTACGCCCGCTGCGGCTGCGCGGACGAGTGGCGCAACCACCACCAGGGCGGCCTGGCCGGCTATGCCTCGCGGGAGTGGCGGGCGCTCCCCGGCGGAACCCAGGTGCTCGCCGCCGGGCAACTGGTGGCCTGGAACCCGTCGGTGGCGGGCGCCAAGAGCGAGGACACCGCTCTGGTGCGGGAGGCCGGTCCGCAGATCCTGACCGAGACCGGACAGTGGCCCCTGCACACCTTCCAGACCATCTCGGGGCGGCTGGTGCGCCGCCCCGAGATCCTCGTCCGCTGACCGCGCGACGGGGGGCCCGCTCCGCGCTCAGGCCTCCCGCCACAGCGTCACCCCCGGTTGCCCCGGACCCAACGCCACCCCCGGACCCGGCCCCCACGCCCCCAGGGCCGGCCGCAGGTCGGGCCCGAGACGGAAGGCCCGGTGCAGCGCCAGCCCGATGCGCCCGGCGGGAAGCACCCGCACGGGCACCACCGCGATCTCGCGGATTGCCGCGCCAGGGGGGAGCTTGACCGCAGCGGCCCACGCCCCGGGCCGCGCCACCGCCATCCGCGGGTCGCCGCCGCTGGACAGGTACCGACCATCGGCGGTGCGGACCTCGACCGCCAGGGCCACACGTGTGTCGCCGCGCTCGCGACGGCGCACGTGGACGAACAGGTAGTCGCGCAAGTCCGCCGGGCGCGGATCCTCCGGCGGGACCCCGGGAAACAGCCGCCCCTGTCGGTCCAGTTCCAGCGCCGCGATGCGATACATCCAGCCCTCCAGGCAGGACTCGCGCGGCACCTCGGGGTCCCAGCGCACCCGCGGCAGGAACAGGCAGCGCAACGCCCCGCCCGCACGACGATCGGTGACCATGCCGTGCCGCCCCACCGCGTCGACCGCCAGGCGCCCCAGCGCGCGGCGCCGCGGTGCCGGTGTGTGCGGTGCCACGGCCCCTGGTACGTCGCAGCCCCCTCGCGGGGCACGCGCAGGATCCACTCGATGTCCGTGGTGCGCCCCCAGCGGGCCAGGAGACCGCGGGTCGAGGTCCCGCCGTCCTCGTGGCTGAGAAGATGCACTGGTACTCCACCCCGTCCTCCAGCGGACGGTAGAAGAGCGCCAGCGGGGTGTCTGTCCACAAGCCCTCCCACGGGCCCGGCCGGCCCCGCGTGTATAGGACGGGGGCCTGCTCCCAGGCCAGGGCCTCCAGGGCGTTCCGTGCCTCCAGGGGCACGGCGCGCAGGGCGTGGATGCGCGCCGCTGGCCGGGAGGGCGCGGCCGTCGGCGCGGGGCGCGCCGCCAGCACATGGGGCCCTGGCGGCACGCGCCCGAGCAGCCGCTCATAGGTGCCGCGCTCCTCGCCCCGCACCAGGATCACGTCCTGGTGGTACGTCCCGTCCAGCCACAGTTGCACCAGGCCGCATTCCCGTCCCGGCCGGTCCCAGAGGGCACCCGGCACCGCCGCGTCCAAGCGCGCCGCCACCAGACCCTCCCGCCCCTGCACCCAGTGGTGTTCCATGTTCCACATCCCGAGCCGCGCGGTTCGCCCTGCAGGGGCGGGCCTCCTGGGCGGCGCGCCCCGCCACCGCCTTGACGCCGCGCACGGCGAACCGGGACACTACAGGACTAGGGGGTGAGTGCCCGGTTGGCGCGAACGGGGAGCGGCGGCGCGGAACTCTGGGACACGGTGCGCGCCGTGGTGATCGCGGTGGCCGCGGCGCTACTCATCCGGCATTTCGTCCTGGAGACCTACCAGGTCAACGGCGTCTCCATGGAGCCGACCCTCCAGAACGGCGAACGGATCATGGTCAACAAGTTGGCGTTGCGCTTCGGCCCGCCCCGCATCGGCGAGGTCATCGTGTTCCACCCGCCCCTGAACACACCGGACGACTTCGTCAAGCGGATCATCGCCCTGGGCGGCCAGACATTCAGCATGCGTAGCGGAACGGTGTATGTGGACGGTCAGGTCCAACCCGAACCCTACCTGCCGTCCGCATGGCGCAGCACCGACTCCTTCCCCAGCGTGACCGTCCCCAAGGGCGACGTGTGGGTGCTGGGGGACCACCGCGGCGACAGCGAGGATTCCCGCATCTTCGGCCCGGTGCCCATCACCTCCATCCGCGGCGTCGCCGAGGTGATCTGGTGGCCCCCGAAGGATTTCCGCCTGCTGGGGGCCAAACCAGCGGGTTGAGCCCGTGCCCCGGCTGATGGCGGCGAAGGGCGGTGAGCGCCCATGGCGGAGGACGACCCGGAACACGAGGCGGCGTCCGGTCCCGTTGATCTGCCGTCGGAGGGGCGGCGCCCGTCCTCACTCCGCGCCTGGCTCATCTCCTTCGGGGTTCTGCTGCTGGCCGTGGTCATCTACGGGGTCTCCCGGCCCCCATCCATCGGTCAACTGCACACGGTGCCCCCGCCCACCTGGGGACACCTGACGTTGGCGGCGATCGCCAAGACCGAGGCGGCGGAGGCCGGCGACGCCCACCCGCAGTCCGCCGTCTGGCTGCGGACGACGCGGTATCAGGCCCTGCCCCTGCTGAGCGGCGTGACGACGACCAGCGCCGACGCGGAGTTCCTGGTGGCCCTCCACGGGCAGTTCCACGCGGCTCCCAACTGGACGCTGCTCCCCCACTCTCTGCAGTCGGGCCCGTACCTGGTGCTGCTGGTGTTCGGGTTTGACGGGTCGGTGAACGCCCGCACGATCCTCGCCCGGCTGCCGAACCTGAGCACCCTGTCCACCGTGGAGACGCTGCACCTGGGTCTCCTGCCGTTCTGAGCACGCCCGAGCGCGACCCGCGGACGGCTGGCGGCGACCGGCGCCGCATCCTGGCCGCCACGGCCCTGCGCAACTTCGGCTTCGGCCTGCTCTCGGTCCAACTTGTGTTGGCCTGGCGTGCCCGGGGGTTCTCTCCCGCGCTCATCGGGGCCATCTTCGCCATCGCGCTGGTGGCCGCCGGGCTGATCAGCGGCTCGGTCGGGCTCTACGCGCACCGCTTCGGCCGGCGGCGACTCCTGTTCGCCCAGGCCCTGGCGATGTCCACCGGGGGGCTCCTGTTGGCGCTGGGGCACTCCCCCTGGCCGGCCCTGCTGGCCGCCGCCGGGGCCACCTTCAGCCCAGGGGGCAAGGACGTCGGGGGCATGCTCCCGCTGGAGCAGGCCGCCCTGGCCCAGGTGACCCACGGCGAGCGGCGGACGGCGGCCTACGCCCGGTACAACCTCTTGGCCTCGGCTGGCGGGGCGCTGGGCGTCCTGGCGGTCGCCGCACTTCCCTCAGGCGGGCACGCCACGTCCGTCGCGCTGGGCATCTACGTGCTCGGGGGCGTGGCCCTGGCGACCCTGTATATCGGGCTGTCGGCGGCGGTCGAGGGGGGAGGCCGACCCGCGACCAGACCGGGGCTGGGCCCCAGCCGGGGGGCCGTGCTGCGCCTGTCCGCCCTCTTCGGGGTGGACGCGTTGGCCGGGGGGCTGGTGGTGCAGGGGCTGATGGTGCTGTGGTTCCACCAGCGCTTCGGCGTGGGCGCCGGTACCCTGGGACCGCTGTTCTTCTGCGCCAACCTGGCCTCGGCCCTGTCCTTTCTGGCCGCGGCGCCCCTGGCCCGGCGCTTCGGCCTGCTCCGCACCATGGTCTTCACCCATCTGCCCTCCAACGTGCTGCTCCTGCTGCTGCCCTTCGCCCCGGGGCTCCCGGCCGCGGCCGCGCTCCTGGTGGCCCGCAGCCTGCTGTCCCAGCTGGACGTGCCCACGCGCCAGGCCTACACCATGGAACTGGTGCAGCCCGAAGAGCGTGCCGCGGCCGCCGGGGTGACGGCCTCGGTGCGCGGCTTCGCCGGTGCCGTCTCCCCCACGCTCAGCGGCTGGGCGCTGGCGGCCGGGCTCCCCGCGTTGCCGTTCGTCCTGGCGGGAAGCCTGAAGGCGGCCTACGACCTGACGCTGTATGCCGTCTTTCGCACGCGCCCCGCGGCGCCCGGCGGGACGCCGCGCCTCGCCCCCTGACAACCCCAGCCACCAGCAGGATGCTGCTGCCAAGCTCTTGGTTCCGCGCCACCAAGGACACGGAGGCGAACGCCGCGCGGCGCCGGGAGGGTGGCACGCATGCATTGCTCGGCGTCATGGGCTGCGCTCTTGGGCGCCCTCCTGGTGGGGAGCGCGCTGGTGGCCTGCGGCTCCGCGGGACCCGACCCGGCCACGCTCCCCGCGCGGCCGGCACGGGCAGGGCCCCTGCGACCTGGTCAGCGGCCAGGACCCGGCGTCACGCGCCGCCGAAGCCGAGGTGCTGCGCGCGGCCCTGGCCCGCCTACCGGGGGAGTTGCGCACGGTCTTGGTCCTGCACTTCTGCGCGGGGCCGTCCGGCCGTACGAGTTGCTGCTGGCGCGGCTCATCCTGGTGGGCGGCTGCGATCTGGCGATGGCCCTGCTCGCCAGCCTGGCGCTCTTGGCCGGGGGTGCATCCCACGAATGTGGCGGGCAAGGCAACAGCAATGTTAAGGAATTGTTAAGAACCAGGAATCCCCAGGGGTCGGGATGAAGCCCCCCCCGACTTGGCCCAAGCCCGGCCAGGCAATCCAACGCCAAGTCGGGGAGAGGCGTTCGGTGAGCGTAGCAGATGGGATGCAGCGGGGCCAGTCGGT
>JAJZWQ010000007.1 GCA_021846605.1 Bacillota bacterium
AGCTACCAAGCGGCGTGGCGAATGTACCGCGATGGCCAACTGCCCGTGCCAGCAGAGAAATTGCCCACGGGCACCATCATCTTGAAGCCTCCGCAGGAGGAGCCAACAGGGGTAGCCGTCTATGCACGTGTGTCCTGCTCTGACCAGCGTTCGGACCTGGACGGGCAGGTGGCGCGTGTGGTCGAATTCGTGACGCGCCAAGGCTGGCCCGTGGTACGCACAGCAACGGAGGAGGGCTCGGGGCTCAACGGGCACCGCCCCAAGTTGATGAAGGTGCTAGCGGACCGTTCCGTCGCTATCGTGGCCGTGGAGCATCGAGACCGTCTGATGCGTTTCGGCGCCAAGTATGTCGAATCTGCGCTTGCCGCCCAGATCCGGACGAGACCAAAGACGATCTCGTGCAGGCCATGATGGAGGAGCTGACCAGCATGTGCGCGCGGTTGTATGGGCGACGGTCGGCGCGCAACCGGGCGGAGAAGGCGCTGAAGGCGGCGAGCGAGGAGTGACGGTCAACAAGATGGGAGCGCCGCTCGACATCCGTTGGCCGCGACCTGTCGGCACGGACCCGACCAGCATCACCATCAGCAAGGACCCTGCTGGCCGCTACTTCGTCTCCTTCTCGACCGAGGAGGCGGTTGCCCCGTTGCCCGTGGTCAACGCCACGGTGGGGATCGACCTCGGACTGCTGAACATGGTAGCCATGAGCACTGGGGAGAAGGTGGGGAACGAGCGGTTCTTCCGGCGGAACGAGCATCGGCTGGCCAAGGCGCAGCATCGGTTGTTCCGCAAGCAGCAGGGCTCGCGCCACTGCAGCCAGGCGCGGCGGAAGGTGGCTCGCCTCCCTGCCCGCATCGCCGATCGGCGACGGGACTTCACGCACAAGCGCACCACGCGCCTGATCCGCGAAAACCAAGTGGTGTGCGCCGAGGGATGGAACGTGAAAGGCATGCTGGCGCAGCCGACGCTCGCGACGAGCATCGCCGACGTGGGCTGGGGCGAACTCCTGCGGCCACTGGAGTACAAGGCACGGTGGTATGGCCGTGCCGTTGTCCAGATCGACCGCTTCTACCCCAGCAGCAAGCGGTGCCATGTCTGCGGGCACAAGTGGTGGCGTTGCCGCTTGCAGTGCGGCACTGGGACTGTCCCGCGTGCGGCGCCGTCCCGGACCGGGACGTGAACGCCGTACAGAACATCAAGGATGCGGGGCTCGCGGCACTGGCCGCCGGGCTGGCGGCGTCTGCCTGTGGATGGGACGTAAGCCCTACCCGGAAACGGGTGGGCGGACCCCGGCGAAGCAGGAAGCCCCGGTGAGCGATTACCGGAAATCCCCCGGCTTTAGCCGCAATACCGCTTAGTTTGGCGTTGCCGAGCGGCCGCTGCGAAAGGCCATCGCTCGGTGGGAGGGCTGCCGAGGGGTCAGCGGCAAGGCCTTTGGGCCGGTGATGGCGACCTTCCACCGCGCCGCCGGAGACCGCCGTGGCGCCTTATCTGAACGGTATTGGCTTTAGCCGTGGGGAGGAGGTCAACATCTTGCCGGCAGGCATTGAGAAGTCAGCCCCGGACCAGTCGAACGGGCGCAACCAACAACCGGATGGTCCCGAGGACCATAACTTTGCCGCAACGGCAAGAGTATGGTCTTCGTGTCACCGGCCCTTGTTGGTGTCAGGGCGGATGGTGGTAGCCCCAGCGGGAGTCGAACCCGCCTTTCAGCCTTGAAAGGGCCGCGTCCTAACCGATAGACGATGGGGCCGCCCGATGGGCGGAACGTGCCCCGATTATAGCGGATGTGGCCGCGCGGTGCTCATCGGAGAGCGTCGACCGCCTGTTCGTGCGCGTGGTACGAACTGCGCACCAGCGGCCCGGCCTCACAGTGCGCAAACCCGCGCGCCAGGGCCTCCTGGCGGAGGCGCGCGAACTCGTCGGGCGTGTAGTAGCGGAGCAGGGGGAGGTGCCGCGGGCTCGGCCGCAGATACTGCCCGATCGTGACGATCTCCACGCCCGCAGCGCGGATGTCGTCCAGGGTCTCCAGGCACTCGCTCCACGATTCGCCCAGGCCCACCATGAACCCGGACTTTGTCCGCATCGCGGAGGGGCCCCAGGCCCGGGCCCGGCCCAGCAACTCCAGGGTGCGGTCGTAGCGCGCGCGCGCCCGGACCCTGGGCGTCAGGCGGCGGCAGGTCTCGATGTTGTGATTGAGGATGTCCGGTGCGGCTTCCAGGACGGTGCGCAGACCCGCGGCCTGTCCCTGCAGGTCCGGGATCAGCACCTCGACGCTGGTCCCGGGGCAACGGGCGCGCACGGCCTGGATGACGGCGGCAAAGGCTGCGGCGCCGCCATCCGGGAGGTCGTCGCGCGCCACCGAGGTGATAACGACGTGCCGGAGCCCCAAGTGCGCCACCGCGTCGGCCACCCGGTCCGGTTCCTCGGGGTCCACCGCATCCGGACGGCCCGGCGTGACCGCGCAGAACCCACATGCCCGGGTGCAGACCCTGCCCAGGATCATGAATGTCGCGGTGCCGTGCGCCCAGCATTCGCCGATGTTGGGGCAGCGGGCTTCGGCGCACACCGTGTGCAGGTCCAACCCCCGGACCAGGTCCTGGATCCGGGCGTAGCCCGCGCCGCCGGGGAGGGAGGCCTTCAGCCAGGGGGGGCGGCGTCCGCCGAGCGAGGGGGCGCCCATCGCCCGCTCGCGTGCCGTGCGCGGCGGGGCGGACTCCAGCGCGTCCAGCGGGATCCAGGCGTCCATGCGCGGCCCCCCTCTCCGGCGATCAATACACGGGGTCGCCGGGCGCGAAGGCCTCCATCACCCGCCGGACGTGCTGCATGAAGCGTCCGGCGGCCAATCCGTCCGCGATGCGGTGATCAAACGAGAACGAGATGTTCACCATGTGCCGGATGGCGATCCCCTCGCCCACGACCGCCGGGCGGGCCGCAATGGTCTCCAGGGTGACGATGCCCGATTCCGGCGGGTTGATGATGGGCATGGACACGACCGAACCCAGCGCTCCCGTATTGTTGACGGTGAAGGTGGCCCCCCGCATGTCCTCGGGAGAGAGGTCCCCGGCCCGGGCCCGGGCCGCGAGATCCCGCACGGCGCGGGCGATGCCGGCAACGCTCATGCCGTCGGCCGCCCGCAACACGGGCACCACCAAGCCCTCCTCCGCCGCGACGGCAACGCCCAGGTGGATCGCCCGGTGGTAGATGATCCCCTCGTCGGTCCAGGAGGCGTTGAGCACTGGCTCCGCGCGCAAACCCTCCACCACCGCCTTGACGAAGAAGGGGAAGTAGGTGAGGTCGAAGCCGTCGCGCCGCTGAAACTCGGCGCGCGCCGCCTGCCGCAGGCGCACCAGGCCCGTCACGTCCGCCTCGACCATCATCCAGGCGTGGGGGATGTTGCGCACGCTCTCCACCATGCGCTGCGCGATGGCCCGCCGGATGCTGCTGGGCGCCACCACCTGCTCCCCGGCGGTCACCGGTGGCACGGGGGACGCGTCCACGCGCCGCCGGTGGGCCTGCGCCAGCACATCCTCGCGGGTCACCCGTCCCGCGTTCCCCGTCCCCCGCACATCGCGGAGGTCCACGCCGTACTCGGCCGCCAGCCGGCGCACCGCCGGGGAGAACGGCACAGGGCCGCGGGCGGCCAGAACGGCCGGGTCGGGGGCGACGGGGGTCTGCGACGAGGGGAACAGACCCCTGGCCACCGGGACCGCGTCCGCTGCGGGGGGCGGCGCGGCGACGTCCCCCGCGGGTTGGGCCGCCGTGGCGCCTGCCTCCTCGCGCTCCTGGATCATGGCGATGGGTTCCCCCACAGGGACGGTGGCGCCCTCTCCAGCGATGATCTCCACCAGCACCCCGTCGAAAGGGCAGGGAATCTCCGTGTTCACCTTTTCCGTCATGACCTCGAGCAGGGGCTCAAAGCGGGTGACCACCTCTCCCGCTTGCTTCAGCCAGCGGTCGATCGTCGCCTCGGCGACGGCCTCCCCGAGTTGGGGCATCCGGACGGGAGTGGCCATCGGGCACCTCCTGAGGTTTCTCTTAGGCCCGCTCAATACAGCGCCAGGGCGCGCAGGGCCGCCGTCACGCGTTCCACGGAGGGCAGCACGAGCTGCTCCAATGACGGCGCGTACGGCACCCCCGGCACCTCTGGGGCGGTCACCCTGGACACCGGCGCGTCCAGGTGGAACAGGGCCTGTTCGGCGACACGCGCGCAGATCTCGGCACCCAGGCCGCAGGTTGCGGTGTCTTCGTGCACGACGCACAGCCGTCCGGTGTGCCGGACGCTCTCCAGCACCGGGTCCAGGTCCAGGGGGTGCAGGGTGCGGGGGTCGAGTACCGCGACGCCGATGCCCTCGGCCTCCAGTTGGGCGCTGGCCGCGAGTGCCACGTGGAGCATCAGGCCCCAGGCGACGCAGGTGACGTCATCGCCCTCCCGCCGTTCCACCGTCGCCGGCGGGACGGCCGCGGGGGCGGTGGGGATCTCGCCCTTCACCGAGGCGTAGATGCGTTTGGGTTCGAGGAAGATCACCGGGTCGTCGCAGCGGATGGCCCAATGGAGCATGTCGTAGGCGTCCGCCGGCGTGGACGGGGCCACCACGCGCAGCCCGGGCGCGTGGGCAAACAGCGCTTCCACCGAGCCCCCGTGGTACAGCCCTCCGCCGTGTACCCCGCCATAGGGCATGCGTACGACGAGCGGGCATGTCCAACCGCCGGCCGAGCGGTAGCGCAGCCGACCGGCTTCGTTGATCAACTGGTTCACGGCCGGGTACACGAAGTCCGCGAACTGGATTTCCGCGACGGGGCGCATCCCGGCCAGGGCGGCGCCGATGGCCACGCCCACGATCCCAGACTCCGCCAGCGGCGTGTCCATCACCCGCGCCCCGCCGAATTCGGCCTGCAGCCCGGCGGTGGCCTGGAACACGCCCCCACGGGCGCCGATGTCCTCCCCGAGGAGGAAGACGGCGGGGTCGGCGGCCAAGGCCTCGCGCAGGGCGCGGCGCACCGCCTCGACCAAGGTGTGGCCGCTCATGGCGCCGCCTGCTCTGGGGCGTAGACGTGGGTCAGCAGATCGGCGGCCGACGGGACCGGAGCGACCTCGGCCGCGCGGGTGGCCGCGTCCACGGCCGCCGCGATATCGGCGTCCATGGCGTCCACCACCGCCGGCCCCAGGGCGGCGACGACCCGGGCCCGGAAGGGCGGGAGGGGATCGGCGTCGCGGAGAGCCTGACGTTCGGCCTGGGGGCGGTAGGTGGTGTCGTCGTCCGAGGAGGTGTGGGCATCCAGACGCGGCACCCGGATCTCCAGGAGGGTCGGCCCGGCCCCTTCCCGCGCGCGGGCGACCGCCACGGCCGCCGCGCGGTGGACCGCCACCGGGTCCCGTCCGTCCACGTCGACCCCCGGGATACCGTAGGCCGCGCCATGTGCCGCCACGCCGGTTCCGGCGACCTGGAGGCGCTGGGGGACGGAGATCGCCCACCCGTTGTTCTCGCAGGCGAAGACCACCGGCAGGCGGTGGATGGCCGCGAAGTTCAGCCCTTCGTGGAAGTCCCCCTGGCTGGAGGCGCCCTCGCCGAAGGTGACCAGGGTGACCGCGTCCTCGCCCCGGAAACGGCAGGCCAGGGCGGTCCCGGCCGCCTGCGGAATCTGCGTCCCCACGGGGCTGCTGCCCGAGACGACCCGCAGCGCGGGGTAGCTGAAGTGGTTGGGCATCTGGCGCCCGGCGCTGGAGGGGTCGTTCCGCCGCCCGAAGGCCGCCAGCATGACCTCGGTGGCGGACATGCCCAGGCCGAGGACCAGCGCCACGTCGCGGTAGTACGGGAACACGTAATCCACGCCCGGCCGGACCGCCCCGGCCAAGCCCACCTGCGCGGCCTCCTGGCCGCGCCCCGTCACGGCGAAGGGGATGGTGCCCTGGCGGGACAGGTTCCAGATCCGGTCGTCCAGGGCGCGCGCCATGGCCATGTGCCCGTAAAACCGGGCCAGGAGTCCCTCCGGTGCTGTGTCGGCGGTGGGTGGCGCGTTGTTGTCACGACGCCGGCTCTGGGTGCTCGGCACCGACAGGCCCCCTCCCTCAGGGGTGTGCTCATCGCGCCCGCCTTCAACATATAGCGACGCGACGCGCCCTGACGCTATACCAGCAGCCCGCCACCTGCAAGCCGCGCCCGCCGGGTGCGCCGGGTGACCAGAGAGACGCGTCAAGACGTTCAGCGTCGGCGGCGGGGGGCGCGCCGCAGCGGGTTGCCGAAGCGCCGACGCCAGCGGACACCTCGCAGGCGCAATGCCAGGAGTCGGCGGCGGATGGCGGGATCCGCCAGTTGGTCGGCCAGGCGCGCGGGTGCGGCGCGCGCGGACCGACTGGACCGGCCGCCCTTGGCGGCCGGAACCCAGTCCGCCGCGGGCGACGCGGGAGGGCGACGGCGCCGACGTTGGCGCGTGGCGGGGGGGCGGTGCGCCGTGGCGTCCGGGGCTGTGAGCAACGGCTGCAGGGCGCCACGCACCCCCGCGCGCCCATCTCCGGCGGCGACCAGGAAGACCTCCTGCACGCTGGATGTGCTCTTGGCCAGGAGCTTGAACCCGGTGTGGGTCTCCCCGCTCAGCACCAGCCCAGGGTGGTGGGTGGGGTTGCGCGCGATCCGCCCCGGGATGACGGCTCCCACGCCCGGCAGGCGGGCCAGGCGTTCGAAGAGCGGCCCGAAGCCCGGGAGGATGCTGTGCTCCCGTTTGACACCGTTGCGCCGGTGCTTCACCGGTTCGCGGCCGCCGTCCGTCCCCCCACGGGCACCTGGCCTGCCCCCCTCCGCCCGGAAGCGACCGTCGCGCGCTGGCGGCATCGGACCCGAGGATCCCGCGCCCCCGCGCCCTACGCGTCCTCGGGCGGGTGGTTCAGCGCGGCCAGCCCCCGCGTCAGCATACCCGCCAGCAGCAGGGGGGGCTCCGCCTCGCGCGCGGGATCGCCCTCCAGGGTGGTGGCGCAGCCCAGCGCCGCGTCGCGCAACCGCGCGTCGGCAGCGCGGTCCAGCACCCATGCCTGACGCCGGAGGCGTTCGGCCCAGCGTCGGCGGGTGACGGGCGGGCACAGCGTTCGCAGGACCTCGGCAAAGTCTGGGGTCGCTCGCGGGGAGCGCTCGGCCAGGCACCGGAACGCCGCCGCGATTTCGCGTGCGCTGAACTGCCACCCCCGACTGCAGGGCGCCATCAGCAGGTCGGCGACCGCCGGGGGCGACGGCTCGGGGAGCCGGTCCGGCAGGCTCACCGGTGGCAGGGGCCCAGCGGCTTGGGGCCGCAGCCGTTCGTACAGGAACGGCTCCCAGACGGTGAAGGCCGGGGGGGGCACGCGGCCCCGCGACTGGGCCCGCTGCAGCGCCCAGTCGACGGCGGCGCGCGCTTCGTCCAGCGACACATCGGCGATGGGCGTGGTGGTCTCGCAGATCTCGATGGCCTCCCGGCGGGGGAGGTGCATCTGCCCGCGCACGCCAACGATCCCGCGGTCGTCGCGGATGCCGAGTTGGAGAAGGAGGGCGGCGCTGCCCTCCCAGTCGTGGACAACGGAGACCACCTGGGCGCCGAGGCCGTCCACATGGGTGAGAAAGGCGCGCGCAAAGACCGGCGCGAAGGCCGGGTCCGCCGGGCGCGCTCCGCCCAGCGGTTCAAGCGCCAGACGGCGAATGGCGACGTCCGCCGCCTGGCGGGTGGCATGGTGCGGGCGGTGGTGCATCGTGCGCCGCAACGCCGGCAGGGCCCCCCGGTCCCGCTCGGCGAGGAGCCCCTCGATGGCCACCAGCCGCGTGTCGGCGTCGGGACTCTGCAGCAGGCCGCGGAGCAGCCAGGCGGCGCTACTCCCCTGGGAAGCGATGGCGCGGCCGATCCGCAGGCGGTCCGGGGCCGCCATGGCGAGCAGGTGGCCCAGGGTCTCCTCCCACACCTCGGCGTCCGGGACCGGCCCGCTCGCCGCGACGGCGAGCGCGCACAGCGCCCCGTCGGCGTCTCGCAGGCTGGCCAGGAAGGCCGCGCGCGCCCGGCCGCCCCGGTCGGGCCACCCCACGCGCCGCCCGGCCTCCAGGCGGACCAGGTCCGGCACCAGGGGATTGCCCGCAACCTGGCGCAGCAGGGGGCGGCCACCGTCCTCGCACAGGCTGCCCAAGATGTCCAGCATCAGCCCGGGGGTGCGGCCCGGCCGGGTCTGCAGGCGGCGGACCAGGACACGCACGGCCTCGGTGCGGTGGACCCAGAGCAGGGCGGTCCAGCGGCGCACACCGTCGGCCTGCCCGCTGGTCACCATGTGCTCCAGAGCGTCCAGCGCGAGTTCGATGCGCGCGGCCGTGTCCGGACCGCGGTCCCGTCCCCGCCGCGCCGCGCGCGCGGGTTTCCGGCTGCGCAAGGGCACCACTCCGGGGGGTTGGATTCCAAGTCGTGTGGTGCGTTCCTGCACGCGGACCCCCTTGACAGCCCGGTCGCGACCGGCAGGGATGCGCGGGCGCCAGCGGAAGAAGCGCGGTGGAGGGGACCCCCATGGAACGGCCGGGCTGGGAGGGATACTTCCTGGCGATGGCGGACTTGGTCGCACTCCGCAGCACCTGCCTGCGCCGTCAGGTCGGCGCCGTGCTGGTGCGGGACGAACGCGTCATCGCCACCGGGTACAACGGGAGCCTGCGCGGGCAGCCCCACTGCACCGAGGTGGGTTGCCTCATGGTGGACGGCCACTGCAAGCGCACGGTGCACGCCGAACTCAACGCCCTGCTCCAGTGTGCCTTTCACGGAGCCGCCAGCCGGGGCGGCACGTTGTTCACGACGTCGTTTCCCTGCCTGGATTGCGCCCAGGCCATCGTCCAGGCGGGCGTGGAAACGGTGGTGTTCCGGGACCTGTATCCGGACCCGCACAGTCGGGCGGTGCTGGAGGCGGCCGGGGTTCGCCTGCGCGCGCTCGGCCCGCAGGCCTGAGCAAGGAGGGAGCGCGGTGGCTGTACGGCGGGTGGGCGGGCGGACGCCGGTGGTCGATCTGGCGGCGTTTGTGGCCGGATCGGCCGAGGTGGACGGGGACGTGGTTCTGGGGCGCGACGTGTCCGTGTGGTACGGCGCGGTCTTGCGCGGCGACATCGCGCGTATCGCCGTGGGCGCGGCGTCCAACATCCAGGACGGGTGCATCCTGCACACCGACCGGGAGTGGCCCTGCACGTTGGGCGAGCGCGTGACGGTGGGCCACGGGGCCGTGCTGCACGGCTGCCAGGTCGAGGACGACGCGCTGATCGGCATGCGGGCCGTCGTGCTCAACGGCGCGACGGTGGGGCGCGGGGCCATCGTCGCGGCCGGCGCCCTGGTGCCCGAGGGGCACGTCGTGCCCCCGGGCACGGTCGTGATGGGGGTGCCCGCCCGGTCCGTGCGTCCGGTCTCCCCCGCCGAGGTGGAGCGGGCGGCCGGGGGCGTGCGGCACTACGTTGAACTGGGAAGGCTGCACGCGGCCTCCGGGGCGGGTGGCTCGTCCGGTGGGCCCCCCGCGGGCTGAGCGTGCGTGCGCAGCACCCCCAGGGCGCGGGCGCGGTCCATCCGCAGGGCCCTGGCGAAGGCGGCCCGGCGGAGCGTGAGCGGGTCCACGGGGAAGCCGGCGGTGCGCGACAGGCGCCGGAAGAACCCCGCCATTTCGGACGGGTCCATCTTCCGGCCGTGGCGCCCGCAGAACAGGTGGGGCACGCCGCGGGGGGCGATCCGTTCGACCCGCACGTAGGTGCCCAGGGCCTGGAGCAGCGGGGTCGGCGCCGCCACGCCCGGCCGGTCGCCCCAGCGGATCTGCCCCTCGTCGGCGCGGAAGTCCTCCAGACGCAGATCGAGCACCCGCCGCACCGGTGGGGCCAGGTGCCAGAACAGGTGGACCAGGGCCCGGTCGCGACAGGGGCTGGGCGAGTGGGCCGCCACCCGCACCAGGGTCATGTAGTCGTCTTCGTCCAGGACGTCCAGTTCGGCCTGCCGTCTCACTGTGCGTGGCCCCCATCCTGCTGGTCTTGATCCGGAAAGTGCCCCTTCAGCCGGGCCGTGACTTTGAGTTGCGCGTTGTCCTCCACCGTGGCCAGGAGGACGTCCCGGAGGTCCTGGTGTCCCTGCTTGGCGAGCTCCTCCAGGAGCCAGGCCCGGTCCTTGCCCACCGCGTCCAGGGCGTGGCTGTCGACCCACCCGTCGCAGACCACCGGCACCGGCAGCACCGGCGTACCCAGCGTCGACGCCGGGTCCTGTCCGGTGACCTGCAGCGTGCGGAGGTCGTCGGCGGTCAGCGGCCGGGCGCCCGCCCGCGGGATCACGGACATCTTTCCCGTGCTCTCCAGCACGGCGAACTCCACATCTTCCACCTTGGCCATGTTCTTGCTGCGCAACTCCGCCAGGAGATTGCCGACGTTATAGCGAAGCTTGCGGAGTTGCCGTTCATCCACCTTCCCATGGGCCACCAGCACGGATGGCCCCCCCTCCACGGCGTTGCGCACCCGATGGTTCTTGAGGCTGAGGTAGGACATGATCAACTCCAGCACCCCGATGACCACCACGGGCGCGACGCCGACCAGGAACGGGATCTGGTCGTCGGCGACCGTGATGATGGCCGCTTCGGACACCATGATGAAGGCGACCAGGTCGATGGCGCTAAGGTTGCCGATTTCGCGCTTGCCGGCGACGCGGAGGAGGACGAGTAGGAAGAAATAGAAGAAGCTGGTCTTCCAGACCACGCTCCCCATGTGGCTGAGGAGCACGTGCTTCAGTTGCCAGTGCGTGAAGAGCAGGTGCTTGAGCACGATGACGCTCGCCTCCGCGCGTAGTATGGCCAGGCGGACGTGCCCGGGTGCGCGCGTACCGGGACTGGAAGGGATGTGTCCGGTGGAACTGCGGGTGGTCTTCCGGCGGACGTCGAGCAAGGAGTTCACGCGCGCGCTGGCGCTGGCGCGCCAGCAGCCGGGCTTTGCCGAGGGCGAAGGGGCGTTCGCCGTCACCTTCAACCAGGACCAACTGGACGTCTACCAAGAACTCGTCGCGCTGGTGGGCCGCTGGGCGCAGACCGCGGTGTCGCTGAACGGCCAGGCGGTCTCCCGCGAGCGGCTGAACCACCTGGTGGCGTGCTACCAGGCGCGGTTGGCCGCACCGGACCGCCGGGTGTACTGCGCAGGCGGCGAGGTGCACCAGAGCCGCGTGGGCGCGGTGCGCCAACTCTTCCCCTGCCGCATGATCCCGGTCAGCGAGGCCAACGGCAACGGCTGGTTCCAGTATGGGCGGCTGACGCGGGACGGGGTCTTCATCGTCGACAAGGCGCAGCTGCGGCAGGCGGTCTCCGGCGCGCTGGGCGAGACCCTTGCCGAGCAGTGCCCCGCGCTCTTTCCGGTCGAGGTCGATGCCGTTATCGACCGCCTGCCGGACCGCGTGGATCCCCGCAAGGACCCGCACTGGGCCTACCGCGACGGCTGGCACAACGGCCGCTTCGTCCCGGTGGGCGTCGAAAAACGGACCGGCACGGCTGCCGCGCGGAATACCTCCGGCCCTCTGGCGGAGGCCGAGGCCGTAGCGGTGGGCCCCGCTGTGGCGCAGAATCCGGCGATCGCCCCGGTGCGTTACCGCGACATCGGCGGACTGGGTCCGCAGATCCGCGTGGTCCGCGAGAACCTGGAACTTCCCCTGCGCTTTCCGGCGCTCTTCGCGCACTTGGGCGTGGAGCCCCACCGCGGGATGCTGCTCAGCGGGCCGCCCGGCACCGGGAAGACCATGCTCGCCCGGGCCCTGGCGACCGAGGCGCAGGCCAACTTCCTGGTCGTCAACGGCCCCGAGATCCTCTCCAAGTGGCGCGGCGAGTCCGAGGCCAACCTGCGCCGCATCTTCAGCGAGGCGCGCGAGGGCGCGCCATCCGTCGTGCTCATCGACGAGGTCGACGCCATCGCCCCGGACCGCGCCCGCGTGCAGCACACCCACGAGGCGGTGCTCGTCAGCCAGATGCTGACGTTGCTGGACGGCCTGGCCGATCGCGGCCGGGTGGTGGTGGTGGCGACCACCAACCGCCCCGAGTTGGTCGATCCCGCCGTGCGCCGCCCGGGGCGGTTGGACCTGCTGGTGCAAATCGGCCTGCCGAACGAGGCCGCCCGGCGCGACATCCTGCGCATTCACAGCGAACGCATGCCGTTGGGCAGCGACGTCGACCTGGACGCGCTGGCCGGGGCCACCGTGGGGTTTGCCGGCGCCCACCTCGGCGCCCTGTGTCGGGAGGCGGGCATGGAGTGCATGCGCGAGGTGGTGCGGATCGACGACGAGGGCGCCTTCACCCTGTCCGAGGACGTGGTGCCCACCCTGGTGGTGTCTGGAACGCACTTCCGCTCCGCCCTGGGCGTGATCGCGCGCGGTGTGGGCGGTGACGCCTGAGGCGGAAGCCCCCGCACCCCGCGCGTTGGCGCGCCCCGGTGCAGGTCAGGGCAGGCGTCCCGTCCCCGCGGCGGCGCCTGCCTCCGCGCCGGCGTACGACAGTCGCACCCGGCCGGCGCTCGGCCTACCCCGCCGGCCGGACCTGGCCAGGACGGCCTGGCCGAAGGGCAGGGTCGCCAGTTCCCGGGTCTCCCAGGGCCGGCCTCCCTGGCGCGAGGGAAGGCGGGACGCCAGGGGTGCCGCGTCCGGGGCATCGCAGCGCAGGATCACGGTGGTGCGCGTGTTGGCCAGCACCGTCTCGGCCAGGGCCGGACCGCCCAGCGCCCGCAGTTGCCCCAGGTTTTGGTGGGCGAGCACCGTGCCGACGCCGAAGCCGCGGCACAGGGCGAGGAACTCGGTGAAACCGGGACCCGCAAAGTGTTGGAACTCGTCCAGATAGATGAATTGGCACGGGGTGGTCGCCGGCCGCGCGTACACGCTGGCCTGGAGGGCGGAGAGCAGCAGGTGGCCCAGGACCTCCGCCAACCGGAGCATCCCGCCCAGGGGGAGGGTCACCAGGAGGATCTGCCCGGCGGACAGGCAGCGGCCGAGGTCCAGCGTGGGGGCGTCCGGCTCCGGGCAGAGGGCTCGGCGCACCGAGGCGTGGACGAGGAGCGAATCCAGGTGGTTCAGCACGCCCTGGACGTTGCGCAACCGTTCGTCCGGACGCCAGGCCTCGAAAACGGTCAAAAAGTATTGCCGGACGAAGGGGTCGTCGGCCTCGCGCAGCACCCGCTGGCGGGCTTGGGGGTCGACCAGGAAGCCGCGCAGGCGCAGCAGGTCCAGGGGCAGGCCGGCGGAGGCAAAGGCGCCCACCGCGTGGCGGACGACCGCCGCTCCGACCGCGGCGTAGTAATCGCTGGCGGGCGCAGGTGGCCCGCCGGTCCGCTGCAGGGCATAGACCAGCCGTTCGGCGGTGGCCGGCGAGGGGTCGGCCAGCGGGTTCCACCCCAGCCCCTGTGCCGCGCCCGGCTCCCACGTCAGCACCGGGCGGCCGGCGCGCGCGGCCGCGGCGCGGGCGTGCCGGCCGAGGTCGCCGCCCTTGATCTCGATGACCGTGATCCCGTGTCCGGCGGCGACATCCTGCGCGAGGAGGGGCATCAGCACGGACGTCGTCTTGCCGCTTCCGCTCGGACCCAGGCAGTGCACGTGGCGCAGGCGCTCGTCCAGCGAAAGGCGCACGGGGGTCCACGGGAACCCCGCCAGGCGGCCCACGCGCGTCCCGGGCCCTGACGGGGCGAAGAGGGTGGCGGCCAACAAGCCAGCGGTCACCGTGCAACACGCCGCCGCCAGTCCGCCCCACAGGGGATGGCGCCACCCCCAGGCCAGGGCCAGCGCCAGGCAGCCGGCCGCCCACAGCGGCCACCACCGCCCCACCGCCGCGCGCGTCCGCATCGCGGCCTCCCTCCCCACCCCGTCCCCCCTCACATCGGGCGGGATCTGTCCGGTGTTGAGGCGGACCCCGCGCCGCGGGCGGTGCCCGGTGGGGGTCCGCCTGGCGCGGCGTCCTGGACGCGGGGGGTCAGGCTCCTGGGAGCGCGCGGAACCCGGCCCTCCGGGCGCGCGGGGGACCGGACGCTGAGCAGATGCCCCACGCTGGGGGTGTGGCGGAAGGTCCGCGGTTGCACACTGGGGGGGACTCCAGGTCCCGGGCGGCGGCCAGGGGAGGAGTGGGGGGCGGGAACGGGAAGAGGCCGGACGGCGTGCGGAACACCCCGCGGTGCGGGAGGTCCCGCACCTGCCCCGCGGTGCCCCTTCCGGTGCGCGCGCACCGGAAGGGCCTTCCCCGGCCGTGCCTGCTACCCGCCCCCTTGCGGCCCCAGCGCCATCGTGCGGAGGTGCAGGTCGTGACGCCCGGGAACCCGGCCCGCCCTGAGCCCACCCGTACCGCGCGGTTCCTCGGGCGGGCGGCGCTAGTGGTCGCCGCGGCGACCATGGCGAGCAAGATCCTGGGGCTCCTGCGGGAAAGCGTGCTGGCGGCCCGGTTTGGGGCGACGAACCTCACCGACGCCTACAACTTCGCGGCCCTGCTCCCGCTGGTGCTCTTCGCCGCTGTCGGCGTGGCGATCACCAACGTGTTCATTCCCCTGTTCTCCGGCATCCTGTCCCAGTCCGACCAGCGCGAGGCCGAGCGCTTCGCCGCCAACGTCAACGGGGCCGTGACCGTGGCCGGACTGATCCTGGTCGGCATCCTGGAGGTGACGGCCGGTCCCGTGGTACGGGTGCTCCTGCCGTCCAGGCCGGCGGAGTTTCAGCACCAGTGCGCGCAGTTGGTGCGGATCAGTGCCCCCATCATCCTCTTCTACGCCTGGTCGGCGATCGTCGGGGGCGTGCTCAACGTGCGCGGCTTCTTCGGGCCGAATGCCGCCATGGGCATTCCACAGAACCTGACCATCATTGCCGCCATCCTGGTGGGCAGCCTGGGGGGACGCCAGGACATCACCCTGGTCGCCTGGGGCAGCCTGGCCGGCACCTTCACGACGTACCTCATCCAGTTGCCCGCCCTCCGCCATTCCCGCTTCCGGGTGGGCTGGCGGCTGGACCTGCGCGACCCCATGCTGCACCGCATGGCCCGCCTCGTGGGACCGGCCGCGCTGACGGCCTTTGCCCAGCAGATCGGCAGCCTGGTCGTCTCCGTCCTGGCGGCGCGCATTGCCCAGGGCAGCATCACCGACTTCACGTACGCCAGCCGCCTGCAATTGCTCACCTATTCGATCCTCGGGATGTCCATCGCCACCGTCGTCTACCCCCGGCTGGCGTCGGTGGCGGCCGGCCGGGACATGCGGGACTTCCGGCGCACCTTCGCGCGGGGGTTGGGCATGGTGAGCGCGGTCACCGTGCCCCTGGCGATCGGCCTGTGCCTGTTACGCGTGGCGGCCATCGGCGCGGTGTACCAGCACGGGTCGTTCACGGCCGCCGACACCGCGGCCACGGCCGGGCCCCTGGCCTTTCTGTCCCTGGGGACCGTGGCCTACGCCTGGCAGGACTACACGAACCGCGCCTTCTACGCGCTGCAGGACACCCGGACGCCGATGCGCGCCGCGCTGATCGGCACGGCCGTCGGGATCGCGCTGGCCCTGGTCCTCTACCGGGCGGCGGGCCTGGCCGGTCTCGGACTGGCCATGGGCCTGGGCTGGTCCTCGGCGGCCGCCTTCCTGGTGTGGCGCTTGCGCCACCGGCTGGGCCTTCTGGGTGGGAGGCGGATCGGGGCCTCGGCGGTGCGCCTGGTAGTGGCGGCCGTGGTGGCGTTCGTGCCGGCGGCCTGGGCGGTCAGTCCCCTCGGCGCGGCGTTGGGCGGCGGGGTGGTAACGCGGGCCCTCGCCTTTGTGGCCTGCGGCCTCGGCGGCGTGGCGATCTATGCCGCGTGCGGCCTGCTGCTGCGGGTCCCGGAGATCGGGGAGGGGATGGAATTGGCCCGCGGGGTCTGGCAGCGCTTTCGGCACGCCGTGTAGACCCAATACCGCTTAGTTTGGCGTTGCCGAGCGGCCGCTGCGAAAGGCCGTCGCTCGGTGGGAGGGCTGCCGAGGGGTTCAGCGGCAAGGCCTTTGGGCCGGTGATGGCGACCTTCCACCGCGCCGCCGGAGACCGCGGTGGCGCCTTATCTAAACGGTATTGCGTGTAGACCCCTGGGCCCCTCCCTCCCGGCGCCGCGTCGACCGCGGGCCGGCATGCCGCACGCTCGGCCGGCATAGCGGGGGAGCGACGGGGGCGAGGGCGTGGTAGACCTGGGCCGGCCCCGGCGCGTCCGCTGGGCAGTCGCGGTGTGTGCCCTGGTGTTGGCCGTCGGGCTCAGTTGGTGGCTGTACCTGCCGGTGCGGGGGGCGGGGCGGCAATCCTGGGCGGTCCGCCGGTACATCGTCGCCGGCGTGCCCCTGTTCCTGCCCCCGTTCGGCGCGCCCCGCAGCGGGGGCGGATGGGTGGGCCTGGACGTGGAATTGGCCCGCCAGGTGGCGCAGGCGGCCCTGGGGAACCCCGGACGGGTGCACGTCCTGCCGCTCGAGCCCGGTCAACGCGTGTGGGCGGTGCGCACCGGGGCGGCGGACATCGTGATGGCCGGCTATAGCGCCGGCGACCCCGCGGCCGCCCCGGTCGGCGTCCGGCTGATCGGGCCCTACCTGACGGCCCCCCTGGCCCTTCTGGTCCGCCGCGGAGACCCCGTCCGGGCCTGGTCCCAGTTGGACGGACGGGAGGTGGGCGTGCTGAGCGGCCGGACAGCCCTGCGGCGTGCCGCAGGGCCGTCGGCCAGCTACACTGTGGAGGAGACAGAGGTCCCGGGCGCGGCGGCCCGGGGCTTGGCTCTGGGCCGCCTGCGGGCGCTGGTCGGTCCCCTACCGGTCCTCCAGGCCCTGTCGGGGTACGACCCGGCCCTGGCCGTGCAGCAGGAGCCGTTGTTGGGCAGCGAACGCTACTGGGTCATGGTGCCCGGCACCGCCGCCGCCCTGGTGCCGGCCGTGGAGAAGGGGATTGCCGCTCTCCCCCAGGGGGCCGCCCTGCAGCGTTTGCTGACCCAGTGGGCCAACGCGGTGGCCCTGCCGGCGCCCCGGCCGCTTTTGACGCTGTATCTGGCACCAGCGTAAAATACCTGACGCTGGGCAGACTGGCGGGAGGTGCGCGATGGCCCGTCGGCACAAGGTGACGATCATCGGTGCGGGGATGACCGGTGCCACGGCGGCGCACTGGTGCGCCGCGGCGGAACTCGGCGACATCGTGCTCTACGATGTCGTGGATGGACTCCCCCAGGGCAAGGCCCTGGACCTGTTGGAGGCGACGCCGCTGGCGGGGGTGGACGCCCGCGTGCTGGGGACGGCGCGCTGGGAGGACACCGCGGGTTCGGACGTGGTGGTGATCACGGCGGGAAGCCCGCGCAAGCCGGGGATGAGCCGCCGGGACCTTTTGGCCGTCAACTGCCGTGTGGTCGCGGATGTCGCGCGGCAGGCGTTGGCGGTCTCGCCCGAGGCGGTCTGCATCGTGCTGACCAATCCGGTGGACGCCATGGCCTATGTGGCCTTGCGGGCCAGCGGACTGCCTCCGGCCCGCGTCGTGGGGCAGGCCGGCATCCTGGACACCACGCGCTTCCGCGCCTTCATCGCGCAGGAGTTGAACGTGTCGGTGCGCGACGTGCGCGCGCTGGTGCTCGGCGGCCACGGGGACAGCATGCTGCCCATGGTGCGCCTGGCGCAGGTGGGCGGCGTGCCGCTGACCGAACTGGTCGACGCGGCCACGATCGAACGGCTGGTGGAGCGGACGCGGAACGGCGGCGCCGAGATCGTCGGTCTGCTCAAGACGGGAAGCGCCTTCTACGCCCCCGGGGCAGCCCTCTGCGAGATGGTGGCCGCGGTGCTGCGCGACCAGGGTCGGGTGCTGCCGACCCCCGCCTACCTGCAAGGGGAGTACGGGCTCGACGGGCTCTACACCGGGGTGCCGGTCATTCTCGGGGCCGGCGGGGTGCGCCGCATCCTCGAAGTCCCCCTGTCCGCCGACGAACGGGAGGCCTTCCTCCGCTCGGCCGCCGAGGTGCGCGCGGCGATGGCGGAACTGCCGGCAGACTTCTGACGCCCCAGGAGAGGCGGCGATCCGGTGAAACTCCTCGAATGCATGGCCAAGGACGTGCTGGCGGCCGCTGGCGTGGACGTGCCCCAGGGCAGGCGCTGCACGACCCCGGCGGAGGCCGGCGAGGTGGCTCGGGCGCTTGGTCCGGTCGCGGTGAAGGCGCAGGTGCTGGTGGGCGGGCGCGGCCGCGCCGGCGGGATCCGGCTGGCGGACACGCCGGGGGAGGCGGTCGCCCACGCCGAGGCCATCCTGGGGATGGAGATCAAAGGCGAACGCGTGCACGAGGTCCTCTGCGAGCAGCGCCTGCGCATCGATCGGGAGTTGTATCTGGCACTGGCGGTGGACACGTCGGCGCGGCGGCCCGTCCTCATCGCGTCGGCGAAGGGCGGCATGGCGATCGAGGAGGTGGCGGACAAGGACATCGTGCGCCGCCACCTGGATGTCGCCTGGGGCCTGTTGCCCTACCAGGCGCGGCAGGTCGCCACGCGCCTGGGATTGCGCCCGCCGCTGGCCGCCCACTTCTGCGACGTGGCCAGCCGCCTCTATCACGTCTTTCGCGCGCGTGATGCCGAACTGGTGGAGTGCAACCCCCTGGCCGTCGTCGACGGGCGGCTGATGGCGGCCGACGCCCGGCTGAACCTGGACGACGATGCCCTCTGGCGGCAGAGGGACCTCCCGCGCACCGACGAGTCGACGCCGCTGGAGGCCCGGGTGCGGGCCCTGGGGCTGGCCTTCGTGCAGTTGGACGGTGACATCGCGGTCATGGCCAACGGGGCGGGCATCACGATGGCCACGATCGACGCCCTGCAGCGGTTCGGCGGGCGGCCGATGAACTTCCTGGACGCGGGGGGCGGCGCGGCGACCGGCCCGACGGCGGAGGCGCTGGACATCCTTTTGTCCACCGGCCCGCGGGCCGCGTTGGTCAACATCTTCGGCGGCATCACCCGCTGCGACGAGGTGGCGCGCGCCATCCTGCAGGTCCGGGAGCGGCGGGGGAACGGGACGCCCCTGGTGGTGCGGCTGGTGGGTACCAACGAGGCCGAGGGCACCGACCTCCTGCGGCAGGGGGGCATCTCGGCGTTCACTTCCATGCAGGAGGCCGCCGAGCGCGTCGTCGCGCTGGCGGGCGAAGGGCTGGCGGACGGGAAGGAGGGGCGGCATGGCCATCCTGATCGATGAACGCACCAAGATCCTGGTCGCCGGCATCACCGGCAGGCAGGGCGCCTTTCACACCCAACAGATGCTTGAATTCGGCACGCGGGTGGTGGCCGGGGTCTCGCCCGGGCACGGTGGCGAAGAGGTCCGCGGCGTGCCCGTCTACGAGACGGTGGAGGCCGCGGTGGACAAGCATGGGGCGACGGCGGCCGTGTTGTTCGTTCCCGCGCCTGGAGTGCGGGACGCGGCCTTCGAGGCCATCAGCGCCGGACTCTCGCCCGTGGTGATCATCGCCGAGCACGTACCCCTGCAGGACGCCATGGCCGTGGTTGACTATGCCGCCCAGCGGGGCACGGCGATCATCGGGCCCAACACGTACGGCATCTGCGCGCCGGCGGGACGCTGCAAGATGGGCATTCCGCCCGGGCGCATCTTCTCGCCGGGCGCGGTGGGCGTCGTGGCGCGCTCGGGCACGCTCTCGTACGAGATCGTGGCGGCGCTGACGGCCGCGGGCCTGGGCCAGAGCACCGTGCTGGGGCTGGGCGGCGACCGTGTGGTGGGGATGAGCTTCGTCGAGGTGCTCAAGCGCTTCGGCAAGGACCAGGCCACCCGCGCGGTGGTCATGGTGGGGGAGATCGGTGGTACCGCCGAGGAAGAGGCCAGCGAGTTCATCAAGGGGTACGACAAGCCGGTGGTCGCCTACATCGCCGGTGCCGGCGCCCCCGCGGGCAAGCGCATGGGGCACGCGGGCGCGATCATCGAGCGCGGGCGGGGTACGTTCGCGAGCAAGGTGCAGGCGCTGACCGGGGCCGGCGTGCGGGTGGCCGCCATGCCCTGGGAGGTGCCGGGGCTTGTGCAGGCGGCCTTGGCGGCGCAGCCCGCGGACTGACGGCGGGGGCGGGTCCGGTGGAGGACGGCGCGACGGCCCCCCGTCCATGTCGCCGGCTTGCTCCGTGGGACCCCTCCCCTGGGTGTCGGCGCGGTCCCGTGCTGTTCCTCCCGTGGGGCTCGAGCCGTGCAGCCGCTGTGCGTCCGGGGGCACGCGGCTGCGGCCTGCATTGGACCCCCTTGGACCGAGCGTTCTTCTCTCGCCGCGACACCGACCCCGCTGTCGGGGGCTGGAGGCCGTGGCGTCCGTCCTGCGCGCCCGTGCGTGTTCGAGCCCGTGGTGGTGCGGGGTGGCGACGCCCACGCGCTGTCTGGGCCCGTCTTCGTGGGCGTTGTGGCCGTCCTGGGAAGCGGCATGTCTGCGGGTGCCCGTTGGCTGTTGCGGGTGCCCGAACTCCACACCATCGTGCACACCCGCGGGCGCCCGCGCGCGCCCGCATCCGCCCCAGCCGTATGCCGCGCGGCCTGGCGGTCGCGGCCGGGGGGGTGGCGGGATGTGTTGCACCCCACGTTCCAATAGTCACGCGATATGGTATACAGTGTGCCTGGGCATGGGCAGACCCTGGAGGGTTACCCCCGCGTCAGGAGGACGGCGAGTGGACCGCTTCGAGTTCCGGCGGCTTAAATGGTGGACGTTCGGAGCCGGTGTGGCCGCACTCGGCGGGTTGGAACTCACCCTGGTGCGGGTGCCGGGGGCGCATTCGTCGGTCCTCCTGCTGGCTATGCGCGCGCTGATGCTGGTGTTGGGCGTCCTTATCTTCAACGAGTATGTCTTTGGCGTGATCGGCCGCGCACAGACGGCGCGTGACCGGGAGCGAGAGCGGTGGCAGGCCCTCCGCCAGATCAGCGAGGTTTCGCTCCTGCCGGCCCAGCCGGGGAACCTCCCGCAAAGCCTGGAGATCGTCCGCGGGGCCTGCGGGGCGGCGGTGGTGGGTTGGCTGGAGCCGCGGGAGGGAGAGGGTCTGGCCTGCCGGGCCCAGGTCGGTCCCTGGCGCGGCGGGGCGGACCAGACGGGACGGTGCGGCCAGGCCTTGGCCGCGCGTGCCCTGTGCAGCGGGGGCACCGTCGTGCTGGAGGAGCCGGTCGGTGCCGCCGCGCACGATCCGGAGACCCACGCCCTGTTGGGCACCCAGGGGCTGGGGACCGCCGTCGCCATATGCGGCGGCTTCCAGGGCCGCCGCGAGGGGGTTCTGCTGGTCGGCTGGCGGACTCCGCATCCGCCGTCAGCCGCGGATCTGGCGTTCCTGGAGGGCGCGGCCGGCCAACTGGCCGTGTCCGTGGCGAACCTGCAATTGTACCAGGAGACCCGGCGGCTGACCGCGCTCGAAGAGCGGGCGCGCCTGGCCCGGGACATGCACGACGGGCTGGCGCAGGCGCTGACGTACCTGAAGTTGAAGGCGGAGGCCGCGTTGACCCCCCGGCTCGGCGGGCGGCCGGATCCCCAGCGGATGGAGGCCGCGCTGGCGGTGGTGCGGCAGGGTACCATCGATGCCCTGGGCGAGGTGCGGGAGACGATCATGGACCTGCGGGCACCCGCGGGGCCGTTCACGCCCCACCTGGATCACTACCTGCGCTCGTGGAGCCAGATGACGGACATCGAGTCTGACCTCCTGCTGCCCGACGGTCCGGTGAGCCTGGAGGGGGACTTGGCCGTGCACGTGCTGCGCGTGGTCCAGGAGGCCCTGGCCAATGTGCGCAAGCATGCCAACGCCCGCCACGTGTGGGTGCAGATCACGCACGGGCCCTGGGGGCTGTGCGCCAGCGTGGCCGACGACGGCCGCGGCTTCGATCCCGCGCTGGCCGCCCGACCCGGTCACTACGGGCTCGGCATCCTCCAGGAGCGGGCGGTCGCCCTGGGCGGCTCGGTCTCCGTCCGTCCACGCAGCGGCGGGGGCACCGAGGTCGTGCTGGAGTTGCTTACCCCCGCGTTGGTCCGGAACCAGGACGTTTCGTGAAACGATGTCGCTAGGGAGGCCGCGTTGATGCCGATTCGCGTGGTGTTGGCCGATGATCATGCCCTCGTTCGGCAGGGGATCCGGGAGTTGCTCTCCGACCAACCGGAGTTCGACGTCGTGGCGGAGGCGGGGACGGGCAACGAGGCGGTCCAGGCCGCCCTGGAGACCCATCCGGACGTCGTCGTGATGGACATCCACATGCCGTCGGGGGACGGCCTCTGGGCCACGGCGGAACTGACCCGGGAGTTGCCGGGGTCCCGCATCCTCATCCTGACCGTGTCCACCGAGGATGAGCACTTGCGGGAGAGCCTGCGGCGGGGTGCCACCGGGTACGTGCTCAAATCCAGCCCGTCCGACTCGCTCTTTCAGGCCATCCGCGAGGTGGCCCGGGGCGAGACGACGGTGCCGGGGGCCATGGCCGGCCGGATCCTGGTGAACCTCGATCCGCCGGAACCGCGCGGGGCCGGCCACGAGGCCGGTCTGTCCGGGCGCGAGGTCGATGTCCTGCGGCTGCTTTCCCATGGGGCCACCAACCGGGAGATCGCCGAGTCGTTGGAGATCAGCGAGAACACCGTGAAGGCCCACCTGAAGAGCGTGCTGCGCAAGCTGGGGGTCGGCAACCGCGTGGAGGCGGCCGGCTGGGCGCTGCGCCACTTGGAGGGCCTGCGGGACGAGACCTTTGACAGGTCCGCCCGCTCTTCCTAAACTGGGGGACATCCAGTCTGGAGAAGAGTACCCGCGGTGCCGGCGCAGAGAGGGGACGGACGGTGCAAGTCCCCCTGGGACGCGGGGAAGGTCGCTCCGGTCCGATCACCGCGCGAGCGGCGGGTCCACCCGATAGCGTGGGTCGAGTCCCGGCCGGCCCCCCGGCCGGGTTTGAAGGTGGTACCGCGGAGATGCCTCCGCCCTTTTGTGGCGCGAGGCATCTTTAACTTTGGGGACCGGGATGGTGGGCAGGATGGCGCAGGCGTTGCCGGCGGCGTACGATCCCGCGGACACCGAGGCCCGCATCTATCGGCGCTGGCTCGAGGCGGGGGTCTTCGCCGCCCCCGCCGATCCGGGGGACCGCCCCCGCTTTGTGATCGTCATGCCCCCGCCCAACGTCACAGGGCGCCTGCACATGGGACACGCCATGGACAACGCCCTGCAGGACACCTTTGTGCGCTGGCACCGCATGCGCGGGGACGCGACGCTCTGGGTGCCCGGGACGGACCACGCGGGGATCGCCACGCAGGCGGTGGTGGAGCGCCGCCTGGCCGCCGCGGGCGAGGACCGGCGGACGCTGGGGCGCGATGCCTTCCTGCAGCGGGTCTGGGCGTGGAAGGCGGAGTACGAGACGGGGATCGTCGCGCAGTTGCAGCGGTTGGGCTGCTCCTGCGACTGGTCGCGGCAGCGGTTCACGCTCGACCCCGGGCTCTCCCGGGCGGTGGAAGAGGTGTTTGTGCGCTACCACCGCGAGGGGCTCATCTACCGCGGGGATTACATCGTCAACTGGTGCCCGGGGTGCGGCACCGCCATCTCCGACCTCGAGGTGGAGCACGCGCCCGAAGCGTCGCTGCTCTATCGCCTCCGGTACCCCCTGGTGGGCGGCGGCGAGTTGGTCATCGCCACGGTGCGGCCGGAGACCATGCTCGGCGACACCGCCGTCGCGGTCCACCCCGACGACGCCCGCTACCAGGGGCTGGTGGGGCGCCAGGCCGTCCTGCCGCTGGTCGGACGCCGGATTCCCGTGATTGGCGACGCCCACGTGGACCCGGCCTTCGGCACCGGCGCGCTCAAGGTCACCCCGGCCCATGACGCCGACGATGCGGCGATCGCCGGGCGGCATGGCCTGGAGGCCCGGGCGGTCATCGGCCCCGACGGCCGGCTGACCGCCGACGCCGGACCGGCCTACGCGGGCCTGACGGTGGCGGAGGCGCGCACCGCGGTGGTGGCCGCGCTGATGGCGGAGGGGGCCCTGGTGGACAGCACACCGTACGAGGCGGCCGTCGGGCGCTGCTCGCGCTGCGGCGCCGTGGTGGAGCCCCTGATCTCCCGGCAATGGTTCCTGCGCATGGACGGCCTGGCCCGCGCCGCCGCGGACGCCGTGGAGCGGGGGCAGGTCCGCTTCGTGCCGGACAACTTCACCCGCATCTTCCTCCAGTGGATGGAACAGGCCCACGACTGGTGCATCAGCCGCCAGATCTGGTGGGGGCACCGCATCCCCGCCTACACGTGCGCGTCATGCGGCCACACCGTGGTCGCGGCCGACGCCCCGCCTGTGTGTCCGGAGTGCGGAACGCCCGACCCGGCGCGGGACCCCGACGTCCTGGACACGTGGTTCAGTTCCGCCCTGTGGCCGTTCTCCACCCTGGGATGGCCGGAGCAGTCCGGGCAGTTGGCCGGCTATTACCCCACCGACCTCCTGGTGACCGGCCGGGACATCCTCTTCTTCTGGGTGGCGCGCATGGTGTTCTCCGGCCTGCACCTGACCGGCCAGGCCCCCTTCCGCACGGTGCTGTTACACGGGTTGGTCCGGGACGCCCAGGGCCGGAAGATGAGCAAGTCCCTGGGCAACGGCATCGACCCCCTGGAGATCATCGACCGCTATGGCGCCGACGCCCTCCGCCTGACGCTGCTGGTGGGGATCGCGCCCGGCAACGACACGCGCTTCTCCGCGGACAAGATTGAGGGCAGCCAGCGCTTCTGCAACAAGCTGTGGAACGCGGCGCGCTTCGTGCTGGCGGCCCTGGAGGACCAGACCCCGGCCCCGGCCCTCCCGGCGCTGGCCGACCGCTGGCTGGCCAGCCGGATGGCGCGGGCGGCCGCCGAGGCCACCGCGGCGTTGGAGCGGCTCGACGCCGGCCAGGCGCTGGCGGGTCTGCAGGGCTTTGTCTGGGAGGAGTTCTGCGACTGGTACCTGGAGGCGGCCAAGGTTGCGCTGGCCGCGGGCGGGGAGGCGGCGTCCGCCGCGCGCGGCAACCTCCTGGCCGGGCTCTCCGGGATCCTGCGCCTCCTGCACCCCTTCCTCCCGTTCGTTACCGAAGAGATCTGGGGACGCCTGCCCGGTGCGGAGTCCGCCCCGCTCCTGGCCGTCAGCCCCTGGCCGGCCGCCGACGAATGGCCGGCCGACGTAGAGGCCGAGCGCGAGTTCGAAGTGCTGCGGCAGGTGGTCGGCGCGGTGCGCTCCCTGCGCGCCGAACTCCGTGTGCCGCCCGCGGCGCGCGTGTCCGTCCTGGTCCACGGCGGCGCCTCTGAAGCGGTGATCGCCGCCAATGCCGGACTCCTCGGCGCCCTGGCCCGGGTGGGCCGCCTGGTCCGGCGCCCGGTGGCGCCCGGCGAGCGCTGTGCGCTGGCTGTGGTGGGGGCGGGCATTCAGGTGGGCATCCTGGCCGACGACGCCGTGGACCTGGCGGCGGAGGGCGGGCGGTTGCGCAAGGAGTTGGACTCGGTGCGCGGGGAATTGGAGCGGATGGGCGCCCGTCTGGCCAACCCCGCCTTCCGCACCCGGGCCCGTCCCGAGGTCGTCGCGCGGGAGGAGGCGCGCCAGGCCACGCTGGAGGCCGCCCGCATCCGCCTGGAGGCCCGGGTGGCCCAGGTGGAGGGGCGTGAGGGTCCGGTCTGAGGGGGTCGCGCTAGCGCGCCTCCACCTCGATGCGCCGCCAGGCCCGCGGCGCCGCCGCGCGGACCGGGACAACGCAGCAACGCGGTCACGGTAGTCGGGACAAAACGCGCGCGGATCGTCTCTGCGGACAGGGTGAGGGTCCGGCGCACCAGGCCGCTGACCTCCAGCCGGTAGGTGGCCGCGTCCACGTGTGGGACGTCCCCGTGGGAGCGCACAAAGAGCCGGTCGACAGGCGTCGCGTAGTGGGCACGCAGGGCCGCGGGCGACGCGTCTGCCGCGCCGGGACGGGCCTGGGTGGCCGCCTCCCTCGGGCTCGCCATGGGACATCCCTCCACCCTGACAGTGTGTTCCGCGCGGCGCGCCCTTATGGACGGCCAGACGTTCGCGCGGGATGGACACAGCTGGGGGGAATGGGATAGATTGGGCAACGGACGGACGACAGAGCGTGGCATAAAACAGGGGATTGCCTGCGCGGGTTGGGGGGGAGTGGGCGGTTCCTGTCGAATTACGCATCGGTGGCACGTTGGCGGTTGGATCCCACGGCAAGTAGGCTCAGGGGTTGGAGACCACATCGGCCGGACGGCACCATGCCGTCCCCGGCAGCGTGGCTGTCCGTATGCGACGCCGGCACCTCCCCTCTGCGGTTTGCTGGGTCCCCGCCGGGTATGCCGCTCTCGGTGGCCGTCTTCCCCCCGATGACGGTCGGCGGGCCGGTGCGGTGGGGGGGGACGCGGTGGGCGGTGCGGGGCGATCGGGAAACCGGATTCAGGACTGGCCCGAGTCCGAGCGTCCCCGCGAGCGGTTGCTGCGCCTGGGGGTCTCAGCGCTTTCGGACGCCGAACTGCTGGGCCTGCTCCTGCGCCACGGGCGCGGAGGTAGAAGCGCCGTCGACCTGGGGCGAGAGGTCCTCGCCCTCGGCGGACAGGACGGGTTGGGCGGCCTGGGGCGGGCGACCGCGGAGGAGTTGGGGGCGGTCCCGGGGATCGGGGTCGCCAAGGCCGCCGCGGTGCTGGCCGGACTGGAACTCGGCCGTCGGGCGGCCGTTAGCGTACCTGTGCGCCCCAGCCGCCTGCGGGGGCCCGAGGACGCGGCGGGGTTGTTGATGTCCCAGTTGGGCGGGCAGGACCGCGAGCGGTTCGTGGTCCTGCTGCTGGACAGCAAGCACGGGCTTCTGGCGACGGAGACGGTTGCGGTGGGCGGTTTGGACCATGTGCCCGCGGATCCGCGTGAGGTCTTCAAGCCGGCGATCCGGAGGAGCGCAGCGGCGGTGATCGTTGCCCATAACCACCCCAGCGGGGATCCCGAGCCCAGCCGACAGGATCTGGCCCTGACGGAACGGCTGGTGGGTGCCGGGCGACTCTTGGGCGTACCGGTCCTGGACCACATCATCATCGGTTGCGGACGGTACGTGAGCCTGGCGGCGACCGGATTGGTCGCGTTCGAGCGGTAGGGCTGAAGGAGCAGGGGGCTCTGGGGGGATGTGGAGCATGTCTCGGGATATGGGCATCGATCTGGGTACGGCCAACACGCTGGTCTATGTGCGGGGTAAGGGGATCGTGTTGCAGGAACCGTCGGTGGTCGCCATGCGCAGCGACTCGCCCCAGCCGGTGGCGGTGGGCTTGGACGCCAAGCGGATGATCGGTCGGACCCCCGGCAACATCATGGCCATCCGGCCGATGAAGGACGGGGTCATCGCCGACTTCGACATCACCCAGGCGATGCTGCGGCACTTCATCGTCAAGGCCACCCGCAAGCGGGGGCTGTTCAAGCCGCGCGTGGTGATCTGCGTGCCGTCGGGGGTCACGGCGGTCGAGCGGCGTGCGGTCGTGGACGCCGCGTTGCAGGCCGGCGCCCGGGACGCCTACACCATCGACGAACCGATGGCGGCGGCCATCGGGGCGGGGTTGCCCGTACATGAGCCGACGGGCAGCATGGTGGTCGACATCGGCGGCGGCACCACGGAGGTGGCGGTGATCTCGCTGGGCGGGGTCGTTACCCCCCGCTCGATCCGGGTGGCCGGTGACGAGATGGATGTAGCGGTCGCGAACTACGTGAAGCGCACCTACAACCTGGCCATCGGCGAGCGTACGGCCGAGGACGTGAAGATCGCCATCGGTTCGGCGTTCCCGGTCAACGACGACGAGACCCTGGAGATCCGCGGGCGCGACCTGGTCAGCGGATTGCCCAAGAATCGGTTCCTGACCGGGGCCGAGGTGCGCCAGGCGTTGCAGGAGCCGGTGGGGGCCATCATCGATGCCATCCGCTACACCCTGGAGTTCACCCCGCCCGAACTGGCCGCCGACATCATGGACCGCGGCATCGTGATGACCGGCGGCGGATCCCTGCTCAAGGGCCTGGACCGCAAGGTGGCCGAGCAGACGGGGATGCCGGTGATGGTCTCCGACGAGCCGTTGCTGTGCGTGGCCAAGGGGACCGGACGCATGGTGGAGGACCTCGAACAGTTGCGTCACGTGTTGCAGACCCCCAAGCGTCTGGCGTAAGGGGGGGGCGGGCTGCCGGGGGAGGGAGGGGCCCGTGCGTTCTCTGTTGGGTCGCCGCCTTTGGGCCATGGCCGGCGGCACGGTGGTGCTCGTGATCCTCGCGGGCGCCACCGCCAAGCCGGGCGGGTTGGCGCGCCCGGCCGCCGCCCTGGAGGCCGCCATCGGTCCCGTCGAGCGGGCCACCACCGCGATCTGGCAGGCCGGGACCGTCCTCACCAAGGGGGTCACGGGTCTGTGGTCGCTCGACGCGCAGAACGCGCGCCTGCGCGCGGAGGTGCGGCAGTACCGGTCCGAGCTGACGCGGCAGGCCGCCCTCCAGGCCCAGGTCCAGCAACTCACGGGCATGGTGCAACTCCAGGGGGCGGCGCGCCACGGGGGGTTGGGGACCGGGATCCCGGCCCTGGTGATCGCCCGAAGCCCCAGCGGCTGGTTCCACTCGGTGGTCATCAACCGCGGGAGCGCCAACGGCGTCCAGGCCGGAATGGTGGCCCTGACCGGCTCCGGCCTGGTGGGTGTGGTGGAACCGGGTGTCGGCCGGACCACGGCCCAGGTCATGCTGCTGACCAATCCCAACTTCGGCGTCGGCGTGAGCGTTGATCAGAACGCCGGCATCGAGGGGGTGGCCAGCGGACAGCTGGGCACCACCGCCCTGACCGCGACCTTCTTCTCCCCCACCGCCGACGTGCAGGTCGGCGACACCCTGGTGACGTCCGGCCTCACGACCCCCGGGGTGGGAGGCGGCTTTCCGGCCGGGCTGCCCGTCGGCCGAGTGGTGCAGGTGACCAGTGGCGACTCCGGCCTGGCCCGCCAGGCGGTGGTCCAACCCGTGGCCCAACTGCAGAGCCTGCGCGACATCCTCCTGCTCCCGGCGGCGAGCAGCGGTTGAGGTTCCTGGCCGGACTGGTGGGCCTGCTGGTCCTGGTCGGGGTGCAGGGGGCCCTGGCGCCCCACCTGCGCGTCCTGGGTGTCATGCCGGACCTCCCCTTGGTGGCCGTCCTCGTGGTCGCCCTGCGTGCGGGGCCCGTGCGCGGGGTGGTCTGGGGCGTGGTGGCCGGCGCCCTGCTGGACCTGCTGAACGCCGCCCACATCGGCCTGTTCGCCTTGGCGGGTGGGGCCGCCGGATGGCTGTGCGGCGAGGCGATGCTGCGTATCGATCCGGCGCCAGCCGGTGTGCGCTGGGCCGTGACGACGGCCGGTGCCGCGCTCTACGGGGGCACAGTGTTGTTCGGGCTCCTGGTGCTGGGCCACTCCGCGGCGTACGTACCGGGCCTCTGGCGCCACGCGGCCATCGCCGCGCCGTATGACGGGCTGCTGGCCACCCTGGCGTACGGGATCATCGAGACGGGCGCCCGCCGGTGGCGCACGATCCGCGGACGGCGCTGAGCAGGGGAGGGCGGTCGGGCTGGACGGCGTCTTCGAGCGAGATCTGACCTACGTGCGGCGCAAGGCCTGGGCGGCCGGCATCCTCTTCGGCCTCCTGCTGACCGCCATCGTCGGACGGATGTGGCAGTTGCAGGTCAAGCGGGGCGCGTACTTCTACGCGCAGGCCCGGACCCAGGCCGTCCGCCTGGTCCAGATCGCCGCCCCGCGGGGCGAGATCCTGAGCGCTGGCGGGGCCGTCCTGGCCGAGGAGGTGCCGTCGTTCGCCGCGACGCTGTCCTACACGGTCCAGCCCCCGTCGTCGGCCGAGGTGCAACTGCTGGCGAGCATCCTGCAGATCCCGGCTTCGACCATCAACAAGGCGGTGCAGACGTTGCAGACGGGCGGCGTGCTCACGCCCCTGGTGCTGCGCGCCGACCTCTCTGCGGCGCAGTACACCAGCCTGGTGGAGCACACCGCCCAGCTCCCCGGGGTCAAGGTGGTGGCGCAGGCCACCCGGGTCTATCCGGGAATCCCCGGAGCCTCCGACCCGGGGCAGGAACTGGCTGCCAACCTCATCGGCTACGTGCGGGCGGGGACCGTCCCCGGCTCGCTGACCGGCGCCGAGGGCATCGAGTTCAGCTACAACAGCATCGCGCTCCCCGGGGGGGGGCACGCCGGGCTGGCGGGGACGCCCGGCGAGGACCTCGTGCAGCTCAACAACAGCGGCTACCCTGTGCATACCGTCCAGGTGCGGGCCCCACAGGCGGGCGACAACGTCGTCCTGACCATCGACGCCAAGCTGCAGGCCGTCCTCCAGCACGCCCTGAACCGGCAGCTGGTCGCGCTCCGCTCCCGCAGCTTCTCGGGGGAGGGCGGGCCCTATCCCCAGGCGTACTCCGGCGGGGCCGTCGTGATCGATGTCCGCACCGGGGCGATCCTGGCCGCCGCCAGTGAGCCGACCGTCAACCCCAACGCCTTCGCCCAGGCGGCCCAGGCGCAGCCGGGAAGCGCCACCGCCCAGTCCTTCGCCGCCCAATTTCAGAAGTGGTCGACCTCCTCCCTGCACCCCTTCATCGATCGCGTCCTGGGGCAAGCCGTGGCGCCCGGATCCACCTTCAAGCCCATCACCACGATTGCGGCGCTGGAGCAGGGTACGATCACCCCGCAGCAACGCCTACCCTGCCCGCCGCAGATCAGCCTGGGCAACGGGAACATCCTTACGAACTGGATCCCCGTGTTCGACGGCAACCTGGACCTCAACGAGGCCATGGCGATGTCTTGCGACACATACTTTTACAAGGTCGGGGCGGCGACGGGCATCAGCGCCATCGACCGGGTGGCCACCGAGTTCGGCTTGGGGCAGTTGACCGGCCAGGACGACCTCTACGGGGAGGTCGCCGGCACGCTCTCGTCGCCGACCGAGGCCGCCACACTCGGTCAGGTGTGGAACCAGGCTGTCGTCATGCAGAGCGCGATCGGCCAAGGTTACAGCGCCTTCACCCTCCTGCAGATGGCCGACTTCGTCGCGGCCCTGGCCAACGGCGGCACCCTCTGGAGGCCGTACTTCGTCAGCGCCATCCAGTCGCCGGTGGGCAGGGTTGTCTGGCAGCAGAAGCCCAAGGTCACCCGGCAGATCCCGCTCAGCCCGTCCATCGTGAGCGCGGTGCACCAGGCCATGACGACCGTGACCCAGATCAATCCCGCGTGGTACAACTACGGCGCGGTGCAGGACTTCGGGACCGGCTACTGGGCCTTCTACGGCTTCACGGCGGAGACCCAGAAGTACCTGGGGCAGGCCATCACCGTGGCGGGCAAGACCGGCACGGCGCAGTTGGGCGGCTCGCAGACCCCGGACGGCTGGTGGATCTCCTACGCCCCGGCCAACAACCCGCAGATCGCGGTCGTCGTGCGCACCGATCACAGCAATGAGGGCTTTGTCGGCGGGGCGCCGATCGCCCGCGAGGTCTACGACTACTACTTCGGCCTGGACCGGGCCATGTGGAAGGCGGGGGCGGCGAACCAGATCATTCCCGCCGCCGTGCAGCAGTATTTTGGACAGACGACGCATTATCCGTCCTGGTGGGGGCCGCCGCCAGCCGCCCCCGCCACCAAGAGCGGCACCTGAGACCGGTGCGCGGTGCTTGGCCAGTCACGACCCGGGCTCCTATACTGAGGTGGAGTGGCGGCCAAACTGCGGGGAGGCGTCCGATGGCGACGGATAAGGGCGGTCTCGAGGATGTTATCGCGTGTTCCACGGGCATCTGCGCCATCGATGGCCAGGGCGGGCGCCTCATCTACCGCGGCTACTCCGTGGACGAACTGGTGGGACACGTCTCCTTCGAGGATGTCGCGCACCTGCTCTGGACCGGCACCCTGCCCGACGCCGCGACCCGGCAGGCGCTGTCTGAGGCGTTGACCGAGGCCGGCGTCCTGCCGGACCGGGTCCTGGAGATGCTGGGGAGCCTGCCCCGCACGACCGGCATGTGCGCGCTGCGCACGGCCGTCTCCGCGCTGGGGGCCTTCGACCCCGAGGGGGACGACGCCAGTCCGGAGTCCAACTACCGCCGTTCGGTGCGCCTAACCGGCCAGGTGCCCGCGATCGTCGCCGCCTGGTGGCGGTTGGGTGCCGGCCAACCGGTGCTCACCCCCCGGACAGACCTCGGCCATGCCGCCAACTTCCTGTATATGCTGACTGGGTCACTGCCCTCCGCCCTGCACGCCCGGGCGATGGACGCCTGCCTGGTGCTGCACGCCGATCACGAGTTGAACGCCTCCACCTTCGCCGCCCGCGTGACCGCGGCCACGCTCGCGTCGATGCACGCCGCCTGCACGGCCGCCGTGGGTGCGCTGGCCGGGCCCCTGCACGGGGGTGCCAACGCGGCCGTGACCCAGGTGCTGGACGAGATCGGCACCCCGCAGGCCGCTGCGGGTTGGGTGCGGGCCCGTCTGGCGGCTGGCGAGCGCATTCCGGGCTTCGGCCACCGGGTGTACCGCACGGTCGATCCCAGGGCTCCCATTCTGGCGCGGCTCGCGCGCGAACTGGGCGAGACCGAGCACGACAGCGGACCCTACCTGGTGACGGTCGCGCTGGAGGCTGCGGTGCTGGCCGAGCGCGGTCTGCACCCCAACGTGGATCTGTATTCGGGGGACGTGTACCGCCTGCTGGGCATTCCGGTGGCCCTCTTCACGCCCGTCTTCGCGGTCAGCCGCGTCAGCGGCTGGACCGCGCACATCTGCGAGCAGTACGCGCACAACCGCCTGATCCGGCCGCGGGCCCGCTACGTGGGGTCTGCGGGACGGCACCTCGAAGACGGGGCGCGCGTCCCGCCCGCTCTGCCGTCGTAGGGCCGGGTTGTCGAGGGGCGTCGCAGGTCAGGGGATCGCGACGCCCGATACCGATCCCCTCCGGGAGGGGTTGGACGCCGCGGGGGAGAACTCGGCGCTCGGTCGGCTTCGGTCCCTTCCCGGACGGGGCACCTTTCGGTTTTCCCTGGAGGCAGAGTCTTGACACGCCAGAACGCACCGCGGAGCAGCTCGCCCGATACCGGCCTGCGAGTGGTTCCCAGCCGCTCCGGGCTCCGCGTCACTCTGCCCGCGCAGGGGGGGCTCTCCCAGATCCTGACCGATCTGGAGGAGCGCCTTGCCGCGGGCGATGCGGTCCGGGGCCGCGCGGTCACCGTGGACGCGGCCGGGCGCGACCTGGACATCCCGCAACTGCGCCAGATCGAGGGACTCCTGGTCGAGCGGCTGGGCGCCTCATTGCTCCAGGTGGTGCAGGGGCAGGCACGGGCCGAGGAGCCACCCGCCGCGCCGCCGCCCCCCGCGCCGAGTCAGCGGGGGGTCCGCCGCATCCGCCGGGGCAACCTGACGCCCGCCCGCCGGCCGCCGCCGGCGGCGGCCGGGCTCCCCCTGGACATGACCCCCACGCTGCTGGTGCGGCGGACGGTCCGCTCGGGGCAACGGGTGCGGTTCAACGGCAACGTGGTGGTCTTGGGCGACGTCAACCCGGGGGCGGAGATCGTGGCCGCCGGCGACATTGTGGTGATGGGGACGCTGCGCGGGGTGGCGCACGCCGGGGCCAGCGGGGCGTCGGACGCACAGGTGGTGGCGCTGCGGCTCCAACCTGTGCAGTTACGGGTCGGGTCGGTCATCGGCCGTGCCCCTGATGGCGGGGTACCGCACGCGGCCGGCCCCGAGGCCGCCCGCGTCCAGGACGGCGTGCTGATCGTCGAGCGGTTTGCCGTACAGGGCGGGGAGACGCCCTGAGCGAGCGTCCCGATAGAGTCGGTGACGCCGGAGGAGGCCTGACCCAAGTTGGCAGAGGTCGCGGTGGCGGAACCCGGTACACCTCAGGTGATCGTCATCACGTCCGGAAAGGGTGGCGTCGGCAAGACCACCACGTCGGCGAACCTCGGCGCGGCTCTGGCCTCCCTCGGGAAGTCCGTGGTGTTGATCGACGCTGATATCGGACTGCGCAACCTGGACGTGGTCATGGGGCTGGAGAACCGGATCGTCTACCACCTCGTCGATGTGGTGGAGGGATACTGCCGACTCCCGCAGGCCCTGATCAAGGACAAGCGCTTCAACAACCTCTGCCTGCTGCCGGCGGCGCAGACCAAGGACAAGACGGCCGTCACGCCCGAGCAGATGAAGCAGTTGTGCGGCGACCTGAAGAAGGAATTCGATTTCGTCCTCGTCGATTCGCCAGCGGGCATCGAGCAGGGGTTCCGCAACGCGGTGGCCGGCGCCGATCGGGCGATCATCGTCGCCACGCCCGAGGTGTCTTCGGTACGGGACGCCGACCGCATCATCGGCCTTTTGGAGGCGGACAGCATGCCCGCCCCCCGGTTGGTGATCAATCGCATCCGGCCGGCGATGGTCCGCCGCGGGGACATGATGGACATCTCGGACATCCTGGACATCCTGGCCATCGATCTGCTGGGCGTCGTGCCGGACGACGAGTCGATCGTGGTGAGCACCAACCGTGGCGAACCGGCGGCGCTGGCCCCCACGTCCCGCGCGGGCCAGGCCTACCGCAACATCGCGCGGCGCCTGTTGGGCGAACATGTGCCGCTGATGAACCTGGACGGCGGATCCGGCCTGAGGGAGCGGTTGCGCCGGCTGTTCGGGAACGCGCGCTGACGACCGCCGCATGACTATGGAAGCCGGGGGATGGGCATGCTCGAACTCCTGCAGCGTCTGTTCGGCCGTGAGAGTCCCAGCAAGGACGTCGCCAGGGAACGCCTGCGCATGGTGCTCGTCCACGACCGCGCGACCGTTTCGCCGCAGGTGTGGGAGGCGTTGAAGGTCGACCTGATCAAGGTGCTGTCCCGCTACCTGGACATCGACGAGGAGTCCATGGACGTGCAGTTGCAGACGGAGAACGAATCGGTGGCTCTGGTGGCCTCCATTCCGGTGCGCAGCGTGAAGCGGGCGCAGAACCCGGAGACCCCCCCGCAGGCGGATGCCGGTGTGGGGGCATTGTGAGCGGGCTACAGTCGACCTCCGAGTTCGAGCCGCCGACCAACCTGCGCGAAGCCGACCTTTTCGGGCTGGCCCCCGCCAAGCTGCTGGAGGCGGCGCGCGACTACGTCCTGCTGGGCAGGGTGCACCGACCCCGCCGCTGCGGGGGGCTTCTGGCCGCCGAAATCGAGGGGACCGACGACACCTACCCCGTCCGTGCCACCCTGGACGCGGCCGACGGTACGCTGCAGATCGCTCCGGTCTGCCCATGCCCGTCCCAGCGGCCCTATTGCAAGCACGTGCTCGCGTTGCTGTGGCAATGGGTGGACGATCCCGGCAGCTTCCTGCAGGTCGACGGCTGGCGCCTGGCGTTGCAGAACCGTCCGGTCCCCGAACTGGCCAAGCTGCTCGCGGACGTGGCCATGGGCATTGCGGACCCCCTGGCGTTGGTCGAGGGGGCGCTGACCCCGGACTGGGATGCCCTCACCCCAGGGCAGTGCCTGGAGCGCTGGGACCAGTTCCGGGTGTCCGCGCGGAACGCGGGGCTCTGGCCGGACGCGGCCCTGGCCCTGGGGCTGCGGATCACGGGCCCGCTGGAGCAGCCCGTCTCCGCGCCGCCGGCGCAGGCGGCCATCACCGCGCGGCAACTGGCCTGGTGGCTCTCGCTCGTCGTGGCCGAACTGCCCGCGCCCGCCCTGGTCCCCTGGCTGCGCCACCTCGAACGGCGGCTGGAGGCCGCGGAGCCGCGCGATGGAGCCGCCTTGCCCCCCGAGTTGGGGGTCTGGCTCGGCCGGCTGGCCGTCGCCCTACCGGCGGAACGTTCCGCCGAACGCCGCTGGCTCGCCCGCTTCGCGGCCGGGCGCGAAACGCTGGCGCCTGTCTGCGAGGCTGAACTGCAGCGCCTCCGCTGGAGCGACGAGGTGGCGGTTCGCGTCGCCGTGGCCCCGGCGACGGTGGCGGCCCGCGACGCGGCGTCGGTGGCCGACCGCTGCCAGGAGGCGCTGGAGGCGATGCGGGCCGAGGATCGGCATTCCGCACAGGCACCGACGGCCTGAGTGCGCGCAGATGCGCGACCGTGTCCGTGCGGCGGGCGCCGATGCTCTTCTCCGGTACGTCGTTCGGCTATCTGGCCGCTCAGGCCTACGGTCCCGGAGTCGCGGTCGCTTTCGGCTACGTGCCCCGCGACGGCGGCGGCACGTAGCCCCCCCTGAACCTGTGCATAGACGGCTACCCCTGTTGGCTCCTCCTGCGGAGGCTTCAAGATGATGGTGCCCGTGGGCAATTTCTCTGCTGGCACGGGCAGTTGGCCATCGCGGTACATTCGCCACGCCGCTTGGTAGCTGATGCCTTGCTCCTTCGCCCACACGCTCAACTTCATGCATTCAGTATA
>JAJZWQ010000144.1 GCA_021846605.1 Bacillota bacterium
CCGAGCGCGGCCGAAGGGCGCCGGCCGGTGCGCGGCCAGGCGGCCCCGGGCGCGCAGGGCGTCGATGTAGGTGTCGGGGAGGCCGTCGCAGCCGACCAGGCAGACCACCTGGGCTCGCCCCTCGCGCAGCAGCCCGAGCGCCTCGGGCAGTCCGCCGCTGCCGCCCAGGGCGGCGCCGGGGCCCCTCAGGCCGTGGGCCATACAGACGTGCCCCAGGGCGGCGTTGCCGACGGTGTTGGCAAAGCGCATGGGGCTGGCCCCACCCGGTCCCGCATCGGCGAGGTCGCGCAGGAACTGCAAGCCCATGGTCAAGGGGCCGATCGCGGAGGAGAACACGGCGCCGGACGCCTCAGGGTGGGGGAGCGGGCGCAGGCCCGCATCGGCCAGGGCCATGCCAGCCACCACGGCGGCCAAGCGCCCGACGCGGTCGGCACGCCGGGCCTGGACGGCGCTCATCCAATCGCCGACGGCCGGTTCAGCGAGGGTCGCCGCCCGCAGGCCCCCACCCGGGCGCCGCCAGGGCTGCCAGAGGGCGTCGAGATCTGGAGCGGGTGCGCCCCAGACGTCCCCCTCGGCACCTGTCCCCGAGATCAGCGCGACGCCGCTGATGACCACCGCGGGTACCGTGCGGGCTCACCTCCCTGTGGCCGGCGGGGGGGCACCCCCTGCTCTCGCGACAGGAAGATACAGCAAGCCCCGTCCCCTGACAACTGGTGGGGCGGCCGCCCGCGCCCGGCCGCCTCCACACAGCTGTGCCAGTCGGGAGTGCGACCAGACGGCCAGTGGCGACGACGACAGGAGCTTCCGGCATCGGACAGCGAATGGCGCAGGCCGATGGTCCCCGGACGGGGCCCCGGAGGTGGTGGCCATGGACGGATTCGCCTTCTGCGCGCGATGGCTGTTGGGGCTCCTCTTCGCCTCGGGGGCGGCCGAACGCCTCTTGCGGCCAGCGCCGTTGCGCGCGGCGCTGGACCGCTTCGGGCTCTTCGGGGAAGCCGGTCGCCGGCTGGCCGTGGTGGCGATCCCGCTCTGGGAGGGGGCCCTGGGTGCCCTGCTGCTGGGTGGGGTGCTGCCCCGGGTCGTTCTGGGGCTCGCCGGACTGACCTGGGGTGTCTATGCCGGGATCGTCTGGCGACGCCTGGCGTTGGGCGAGGCCGGGAGTGAGTGCGGCTGCGGCGGGGTGCTGGCTACCGGCACCGTCAGCGGCGGCCTGGTCGCCCGCAACGGGATCCTGGCCGCCCTGGCCCTTGTCGTGGCGCTCACCCACTGGGGACCCCTCCCCGTCGCCGCGCGCCTTCCCGCCGCCCTGACGGTCATCGGCCTGACGGCCAGCGGTTGGGTCTGGGCCACCGCCGGGCGGACCCTGGCGCCCGCCACTGCCCCTACCCCGACATCCGACTGATGGGAGGCGACGTCCGTGCCGCTGGGCGCATGGTGGCTTGCCTCGTACCTGAGCCTGTGGGGGCTGGTTCTGAGCATCGCGGGCTGCGTCGTCTGGATGCTGCGGCGCCCGTCCACGCGCCCCACCGCAGCCGCCGCGCAGCCCGAGCCGGCTGCCCCCCCGATCGGTCCGGTCCCCGGGGAGCGCTTATGGGACGGCCTGGGCGTGCCCCCCCAGTTCCTGCGCTTGCAGCCCGGCCACGGGCTCTTGGCCCTCTTTGTCTCCCGGGGCTGCCCGCACTGCCAGGCACTGACGGCCGCGATCGCTGAGCTCGACGGGCTCCCCGGCGTGGGACTGGCCGTGTTCAGCCGCGACGAGATCACTCCCGACGACCCGCATCTGGAGTCCCTGCGGCGCCACGCCGTGCCCTACTTTGCCGAGCCTGCCGCGTTCGAGCGCTTCCACATCCGTTCGGTCCCCCTGGCCGTCTGGTGCGACGCCACCGGCACCGTGCTGGCCACCCAGCGGGGGGGGGACATCGCCGCCCTCCGGGCCTTGGTCACTGCTCCCCCGAGCGGCGCCTGACCCCGGCTTATATCGCACTCTGATCCACACTGTCAATCGGCATTGGTGCGCTGATAGTCAGTAAACACGCCATGTTCGTCGTGTCCATTTGGGAAGGAGAGTCGCACTTGGGACCGAACTGCTGTGACGCCTGGGCATCGGATCCAGGGCCCAGGCACGCGCCACAGGATGTAGCACGGAGGAGGGGCTTCACGGTTGAACGGCGATCAGGCGGGACAGTTCCTGGCGATGGCCCGGGCGTTGGGGCACGACACGGAAGCGCTTGGCGGCGGGGAGGGTTACCGGACGCGCCTGCGCTTGGAGAGCCTGGAGCAGGCCCGGGCGCTGGTCCAGGTCCCGGAGGAGGTGCGGGCCCAAAGGGCCGAGGTCTTCGCCACTTCCCAGGCCTGCCAAGACGAGACGTTCTGGCAGAGATTCGACAAGGCCATGGCCTACGTGTTCGGCGCGGGGGAGCTCACCGCGGCTGACCGGTTCTTCTGCGACCGGCTGTTCCCCATGGACATCGAGGCGGTCTCCCTGCCGGACAAGGTGCTCCAGCCCAACGAGGTGTGGGACCTGGGCACGTCGACCGCTCCGGTGATCGTCAATCTTGGCACGCTCACCATGATGCCGGGGTCGCGCATCGTCATTCGCAACACGGTCCTCCGCTTCAGCTGCCAGACGCTAGTCCGGCAGACGAGCGCGGGTGTGGCCGGCATCGAGTTCCCGCGCGCGGCCGCCCCCCATTTTGACTACCAGTCGGGCAACTACGACATCGGCATCTTTGGCCTCAATCCCGACCAGTATCGCTGGCTGCAGGTGGCCACGGGCACCTACGCCCCCGGGCTCAACTCCGGGCAGGTCACGCCCGAGTTGGTCAACGCCTTTGCCGCCGCCTCGCTGCCCCTGACCACCAACGCCCGCGTGTCCGTCCTCAGCCCCGACCACGCCTGGCGGATCGTGGACGCCAGCTATGGCCGGACATACAGCCTGGTGGTCGACCCCGGAGACGCGGGCCAGATCGACGTCTTCCAGCTCGCCATGGAGGGGAGCGCGGGGGGCGCGGGCGGCGCGGGCGGACCGGGCACCGACGGCACCTGCACCTGCTCGGGCTCGGAGCCGGGCAACGGCGGTACCACCGGGGGCATGGGCTCCGGTGGGGCCCTGGGGGGCGCCGGCGTAGCCGGCCCGCACGGACTGCCGGGCCTGCGGGCCGATATCGAGATCGGTGACCTGCAGGGGAACCTGGTGATCATGACCCGCGGCGGCGACGGCGCCCAGGGAGGCCGCGGGGGCCCCGGCGGACCGGGTGGCAAGGGCGGCAAGGGCGGCTACGGGTCCCGCTGCGCCGCTACCTGCGATGACGGGGGGAGCGGCGGCACCGGCGGGGACGGGGGCCAGGGCGGCAGCGGCGGCCAGGGCGGCAATGGCGCGGACGCCTTCGATATCTTCGTCACGGTGCCTCCCGCCCAGAAGGCCCAGGTTACACCGGTCGCCCTCGCCAGCAACGCCGGCTTGGCCGGGCCTGGCGGGTCCGGTGGCGGCGCTGGCGCCGGTGGCGACGCCGGGGGCGCGGCCATGTATTGCCACGGCGGATCCCAGGGGTCCGAGGGCAAGCCCGGCAGCAGCGGTTCTGCCGGGAAGGCCGGCGACCACGGCGGACTGGCGGGCCGGATCATCATCAACGGCCAGGGATAGCATCCGCGAATCGCATCCACGCCAAGGCAGATCCAAGGTGCCCCCGGGCACCTTGGATCTGCCCCTTGCGCCCTACCGTCACAGGAGGTGTGCCGATGTCCCTTGACGCTTCGGCCAACAGCACCACGGTCGGTGAACAGACCGCGGTTCCCACTCTGCGCCTGCTGCAACTCGACCAGGAGGCGGCAGAGCACCTGCGCGGCAGCGTCAACCTCTTCCACGGCGACGTGCTGCTGCCAGTGGAACTGGTCTCCCTGCGGGGACGGGGGGAGTTGGAGGCGTCGGTGTCTCTGACCTACCAGAGCAACGTCCGGGACCTCGTGAACACCTGGAACATGGAGGCTCCGACCGGTCTGGCCGGGGTGGGCTGGTCGATGTCCCACGACATGATCGTGCGGGGCTTTCAGGGCACGGTCGCGCCCCAGGAGGTCTACTACCTGGGGACCAGCGACGGCAGCACCATCCGCTTGCACTGCGTCGAGCAGACCCCCGACACCTGGCGCTTTGAGGCCGAGGCGTACGCCTTCCAGGAGATCGTCTATGACCGGGCCGCCGACCTCTGGCGGGTGACCGATCGCAACGGCGGGGTGCGGGAGTACGGCAGTGGGGTCGGGGGCCGGCAGAACCTGCTCAAGTGGGGCGGGGCCCAGGGCAACTGGACGGACAGCACCATCCAGCCCGGGGCCACCCCTTTCACCCTGGCCTGGAATCTCTCGGCCATCCGCAACCTGTGGGGGGACGAGATTCGCTTCGAGTACCTCAGCGATCAACAGGCCATCGGGGGGGGGACCGCCACCTACACGCACGCCTGCTACCTCCAGCGCATCCTGGACCCCGGCGGGCGTGTGGTGACCTTCCAGTACGGGGATAAGCTCTATACCGACGCGGTCAAGGAGTACCAGCCCCCGCACGTCAACCCCGGGGGGACGGGCATCCTCGCCTACCAGGACCGCTACCCCACGCGCTTCCTGGAGGGGATCCGCGTCACCCAGGACCTGGGGGGGACCCCCCAGACGGTGGGACAGGTGCGTCTGCTCTACTCCCTGGACAACTTCTCCGACGTCCCGGGCGATGCCGTGTATATGACCAAGCGCTACCTGCGGGCGGTGTGTACCGTCACCGCCCAGGGCGAACTCTCGCCGGCCCTCCGCTTCGACTACTACACGGGCAGCGAGTCCCTCCCCCAAGACCAGCTCTACCGGGGAGCGCTGAAGGCGGTGACCATGCCCCAGGGCCTGGTCGCCCGCTACCACTTCACCCAGACGCCGATGCCCGGCAGCCAGCGCGACCGCACCCTACGCCGCGATGAGATCGGCCCAGGGGCCCCGCGGCTCTTCTTTGGACCGACCTACATCGTGGTCGCCTGCTACAGCCCCTCCCCAAGCCGCCAGCTGACCATCAACGTCTTTGACTGGAACGGCTCCTGGGTGGGCTCGCAGCCGCTCGCCCAGCCGTTGGCCGGGGAGTTGGAGCTGGACAGCCTGCAGGTGGGAACCGGCGAGGACTGGTTTCTCTTGTCTGGTCAGACGACCGGGGCCCCCACCGGCCCCCAAGTGCTGGCGTACGCGGTGCGCCGCCGCTTCGGCCGCTTTGGGGACTGGGACGCCGTGTCCCTGGAGATGCCCCAGTTGCCGGCAGGATCGACGGCCTACTCGGTCGCTGCGGGCCGCAACTTCGTGGCCGCCGCCGCCGGCGACACGCGCGAGGTCTACCGCTACGTCTGGGATCGGCGCCAGGAAATCTGGGTTCCCCGCCACTACACCGCGCCTGCGGGCGGCGAGTTCGTCCTGCGCGGCCACGGAGACGATCTGGCGGTGTGCCAGTACCAGCCGCGCGTGGGCCAGGCCGTCCTGAGCCTGCAGCGCCTGGACCCCGCCAGCCTGCAGTGGCGGGAGGCGCAGCTGAGCACGGCGGCGCCCATCGTCTGGTCCACCGACCTGCCAAAGCTCTCCTGGACGATGTCCGACGGGTTTGCCGTCGCCACCTACATCACGGGCCGCGACGGGCAGCGCAACACGGTGGACTACGCCACCGCCACCTACCGCTGGGATCAGGGCCTGACCAATGTGCGGCGCAAGGAGTATCGCTACGCCGGCATCCCCGCCGATACGATCGTGCCGTTCTTTGCCTCCACCGCCACCGCGAGCCTGGTGGGTAACGCCAACCACATCGCGCGCTTTGACGGCACGGACTGGGTCGAGCGGGACCTGGGGACGTTCAGCGGACAGGAGATTGTGCGTTTTGCCTACGGGGACGACCTGGCCATCGCCTCGGACGCCAAACGCACGCAGGCGGTGGCCTACGACCCCTACCAGGACCAGATCGTCCCGCTGCCCCCCCTGAGCGCCGCCGACGGCCCGATCCAACCGACGATCTCCGGTCGGTTTGTGACCATGCGCGGTGCGATCTTCTTCCGCGATCCCGACGGCACGCTGCGGCGGGTCGGCTCGCTGGGGAGTGGGGCCAATCAGGTGGCCAACCACCCTGGCTTCATCGCCTACGGGGACCCCGATGGCGGCTCCTTCGTCTACCTGGTGCGCAACGGGCGGCTCTCCGGCCTGGCCCAGCGCCTGTCTGGGCGGATGTTCCCCCAGGCCAGCGGGCCCGGCACCGCCCTGGGCGGCGCGGGTATGCTGGCCGATTTCACCGGCAACTCCCTGAACACGGCGCAGTCCATCACGCTCTACCGGGTCCTGGGGGACGGCTTCACTGGGCCGATCCCCGACTTCGCGGTGACCCAGTTGGAACTGGACGACGGGATGTCTGCCCCGCGCTGGACGCAGTACCGCTACCTGGGGGACGGCACCACGGGGCCCTTTGGCCTCTCCAGCCAGTACTCGGAGGTCGAGGCGGGGGCCTGGGACCCCCAGGCCCCCGGCAGCCGGCCCTTTGGGACCACCCGGTCCGAGTTCTACAACGGACTGGTCCCCGCCGGCGCTCCCGGCACCGCCCCCTACACCCCCCTGGACGGCCTCCTGCGCCAGAAGACGCTGCTGAACGGCACCGGCCAGCCGGTCGCGGTCGAAACGTACGACTGGGAGGTCGCGCGCCAGATCCGCGATCTGCACGCCGGGGGCCAGCCCCGTCGGCTGATCGGTGCCTACCCCCGCCTGGCCGAGCGGACCCAGACCACTTGCGATCCCGACGCCCCCGACACCACCCTGGCGGCCGTCACCGCGTACACCTACGACGAGGCGGTGGGGCGGCCAGCCACCACCGCCACCCGCAACTACCTGCCCGACGGGACCCTGTCCACCCGCCAGGAGGCGTTCACCTACGCCTACGCGCAGTACCCGCAGGCGGTCGCCGACAACCTTTTGGCGCCGGTGATCCTGCGCCAGACCCGCACGGACGGCCAGACGGTCGCCCAGGAGGCGTCGGTGTGGAAGCAAGACTGGAACACCGGAACCCCCGCCTGGGGGGAGTTCCGCACCTACCAGGCATTGGCTGCCGACGCCGTCCTTGCGCCCTCCGATTGGGCCGGGAGCACTGTGCCGCCCGCCGATCGCTGGCGGCTGATCCACCAGGTGGATGTGCGGGACAGCTACGGCAACGTCCTGGAGGAGACCGGAGCGGACGGGGTGTGCACCTCCTCCCTGCTGGACGCCCAGGGACGCTTCACGGTCGCCACGGCGCGCAACGCCAGCCGGGCTGGGGGAGAGTTCACCTACCTCGGGTTTGAGCCATACGAAGACATCCAGGGGTGGACCCTGGACGGCAGCGGTCCCGGCCTGCGGGAGCACGTGGTCGCCGGCGACGGGTGCCCCGGTGGCCACGCCCTGCGCCTGGACCCCGCGCCCGGAACCGCAGCGGGCCTGGCCTGCACCCTGACGCTCACCGCCCCGCCCACCACCCAGACCCCCTACCTCCTCACGTGTTGGGTGAAGAGCCCCGCCGGCTTCGGTGCGGGAGCGGCTTGGACGGTGACCAGCGGGCCCGTGTCCAGTCGGATCGAGATCCCCGATACGCAGGGGGCCTGGCGGCAGTTGCACACCGTGCTGGAGGTGCCCGCTGGCGCCAGCGCCATCCAACTCCAGCTCCGCAACGGGGCCAGCGGACCGCTGCTGGTCGGGGCCATCTCCTTCGCCCCTGTGGCATCCGAGGTGGGGGCGC
>JAJZWQ010000145.1 GCA_021846605.1 Bacillota bacterium
CTGTCCGCTGTGATTTCGCCTTTGCCTTCCGGTGAGCTGTGATATCGTCCCCATGAACATGGGAGACCTCAGGGTAGTAATAGTGCGGGAGCACGCGCGCTCCCGATTCGGCCGGCGGAGTGAGCAGCAAGCAGGGGACAGCACCGGCAAGCCCGCGGGCTACAAGCGCGGGCAGCGGCCCGGCCGTCGGGGCCACGGGCGCCAGGCAGAGCGGTATGTCGGTCTGCCCGAGGTCCATGTGACGCACGACGTACCCGAGCCAGAGAAGTTCTGCTCGAACTGCGGCCGACCGCGCGTCGAAGTGGCGGAGGTCGTCAGCGACGAGCTGGACATGGGATTGCAGGTCCGTGGTGTCGTCCATCACCGCAAGGTCTATGGAGCCACGTGCGGTTGCGCGCCGGAGCCGTTTGTGCGCGGCGCGGCGCCGTTGAAGCTGATCCCGCGCGCCAGTTTGTCGGTGCGGACGATCGCCTTTGTTGCGGCCGCCCGGTACACCTGGGGACTGCCGTTGCACCGGATCACCACCATCTGCCGCCAGTACGGCGCGGATGTACCGGATGGGACCCCCTCCACGAGCGGGCCCTGCTGCAGCCCGTATACGACGCCATCTGTGCGCGCAACCGGCGCAGCGAATACCTGCACGCCGACGAGACGACGTGGCGGCAGTTGTGGCTGGCCCGGGGCAAGCGCGGATACATCTGGTGCTTCGTGGGGCCCGACACCATCGTCTTGCTGTTCGACCCGGGCCGGGATCACAGCGTGGTGCTCCGGTACCTGGGTCTGGACGGCAGCGAATGGGGCGGCCAGGTCGTGAAACTGATCTGCGACTTCATGGCCGCCTATGACAAGGCGGTGCGGCTGGCCAACGCCAAGGAACAGCGGCTGCTCCTGCAACGGTGTTGGGTTCACCTGCGCCGACTGCTACTGAAGATCCGCGACCGCTACCCGGACGATCAGCGGGTCGAGCCGATCATCACGCAGTGGATGGAGATGATCGCCGACCTGTTCCGCCTGCACCACGAGCGGGATGGGGCGCCCGACGGCTCGCGGGAGCAGCAGGAGGCCAACGCCGCCTTCGCCGGCTGCCTGCAGGAGATGGAAGATGTCCGCGCCCAGCACTTGGCCAGGCCCCAACTGGTCCCCGAACTGCGCCACTGGCTGGACTTCAGCGCGGATTGCAGCCGGTAACCGTCGTGTACCAGCTGCGGTCGGGAATCTCACCCTTGGCTTCACAGAAAACGAACGATCACCTCATGCCAGAACTTGATGGACGCGCCACTAGCGCGTGGCGGGAGGATGATCCTGCCGGCGCCGGATGTTGGCCCCGATTGCCCCAGGACCGCATCATTCTCGCCGGTCTCGTTGGCCCGCAGGCGCTTGCCGGAACGGCGCCACTTCGTGGCGTCTGTCTGTCCCCCGGTCCGGTGATGCCGGTGGCGGTCTGAGTCCGCTTGCCCGTAGCTGGTGCGCCACAAGGGCTGGCGCATCGCTGGCCCCTGGAGTGGCGCGCCGACCGTCATCCCGATGGGCGGGGCCTTGTGCCAAGAGGCCTCCACGAGAAATGACGCCCACTCAGTGCTTCACCGCAAGAACCGCTTCGGCTGCCACCGGATCCTGGGCACGGATGACCGCACGGAGCCATTCCTTCAGTAAAACGGGGTCGTCCGTCGCGGCCACCTGCTTCTCCACGGGCGCCAGCACTCGGTCGAACCGCTCCAGGAAAGCATCCAGCACGGCCTCCCGTGCCTTGCGCACCTCGCCTTGCCGCACCGCACCGGCGCCGCGACCGCAGCCATCCCCAGAAGACCACCGTGTTCCGCGTGCAATCCGGATGGGCCCCCACCACGGCGCGGTGATCCTCGATCCGGCCGCACGGGTTCGCGGGACCCATCTCGGACTCCAGATGGCAGACGCTGTGATCGTCACCGACCAAGAGCGCATCCACCACCACCACCGCCGCCTTCGTTTCAACCAGAGGCCCTACGGGTGATCGGGCCTGGCTGGAGCAGGGTAACGACTCGCGCAGCGTCGGATTGCGCAGGCGGGTGAAGAGCCAGCGCCGGGAGTGGTTCGTGCGCTCGCGGTGCGGCACGGGGGTACAGCCAAGGCGGCCCCTCCCGTCGTCGATCAAGGATCCGCCGCTGGAGTGGTGGTGTCCCTCTTTCCCGGTCTCCAGCGTGGGGGCCAGGGCCCGCGCGCCACAGGAGTACGTCGGGGGACGCGAAACATTGCAGGGGCGGCCGTTCGGCGCAGCGGGCGGCGCCGATGCGAGGCGGGGGGTGGCGTGGCACGTTGGCGGACAAGCGCGGGTTCCTGTATGGCCTGAACTGGCTGGATCCCGAGACCGGGCACTGGCCCCCGCACCAGTGGGGGGAGTTCAATGCGGACCGCGTCGATCGGCAGTTGGGCCGCATCGCGGCGTTGGGCGTCGAGGTGGTGCGGGTCTTCCTGGCCGCCCAGTTCTTCCAGCCGACCGCGGACGCGGTCAGCGCCCAGGGACTGGCCCGGCTGGAGGACTTCCTGGGCATCGCCGACCGGCACGGCATCCGGGTGATGGTCACCGGCCCCGACCACTGGGAGGGCTGGCCCGCCTACTGGGAGCCCGACCCGTTCACCAACCCCGAGGCGCTCCGGGCGCTGGAGGTCTTCTGGCGGACCGTCGGCCGAGAGTACGGGCAGGATCCGCGCATCCACTCCTGGGACCTTCTGAACGAGCCGACGATCGGGTGGAGGAACCGGAGCATGGCCGCCCTGTGGCCGCGGTGGCTCAGGGAGAAGTACGGATCGGACGCCGCACTGCGCCAGGCCTGGCGCTCGGTGCCCGACGCCGTCCCGGCCGGCATCGCGGACGCCGAGATCCCCCTGGACACCCCGGCGCCGGGCAGCCCCCTGCTCTGGGACTACCAGCAGTTCCGCGAGTCCATCGCCGAGCACTGGATCACCCTGCAACTGGGTGCGCTCTCCGCGGCCGGGGATCGCCACCCCCGCACGGTCGGCCTCATCCAGTGGTCGATTCCCCTGTTCGTTCACGGTCCCAAGCTCTCCTACTACAGCGGCTTCGACCCGGGCCGGGTCGGACGGGCCCTGGACTACGTCAGCCCGCACTTCTACCCCCTGATCGAGGGCCGGCTGATCCCCACGCGCCTGGAGGACTGGCTGACGATCAACCGCTTGTACATGGAGGCCATCCTCACCTACATCGTCCAGGCCGACGCTGGGCACCCGCGGCCCGTGGTGCTGGGCGAGGTCGGCTGGGACGGGGGGCCAGGGGCTCCTCCCTGGTATCGGAGGGTGGCCGAGTGCGCGCCGCGCTGGATCAGCGGCTGCCTGCCCTGGACGTACGCCACCCCGCCAGAGGCTGGTCAGAACTTCGGCGTCTTCACGATGTCCGGGGAACTGTCCCCGTGGGGCGAGGTCTACCGGGACAGCCGCGCCGTCCTGGAGGCGGGGCGGGCGGCCCACCCCGCCCTCCCCACGGTCCCCAACCCCTTCCGGCCCGACCCCGCGCTGGTCGCGACCGACCCCAGGCCCCACTGGCTATGGGAGTATGCGGCGCGGCAGGGCCTGGGGACGCCGCCGCCGGACACCCCCGGCGCCTGACCCCCGCGGGGGGGGGCCGGCCAGCAGGGCCGGCCTCCCCCGCCTCGCGCCGCTACTCCACCGCCCGGATCGCCCGGCCCCGCGTCTCGGCCAGCGCTGGCCCCGCCACGCCCACGATCACCGCCCCGGCGATCCCCAGACCCAGCGCCGGACCCACGGCGCCGCCGGTCAGCCCGATGGCCACCAGCGGCAGCACGCTGCCCCCCAGCCCGCGGCCGGCGTAGTAGACGAGGTTCTCGGCGGTCGCCCGCAGCCGCGTGGGATACAGTTCCCCTAACCACACGCCCACGACGCCGATGCACCCGCACCCGAAATTGGTGGCCCCCAGCGCCCAGAAGAGCGGCCAATCCCAGATGGACCCGCGCAGGGGAGAGTGCCAGGTCAACAGATACGCCGCATACCCCGCCAGAGCTACCGCGGCGAGGGTGACCGCGGCGGTCCGCCGCCCGCGGGCGTCCGCGATGGCCCCGGCCGTGAGCGACCCGCAGAAGAGGGCGGCGTACCCGAGCAGCAGCACGTCGGTCGCCGCGCCGGCCGCCAGGTGGTGGACCCTGTCCAGCAGGGTCGGTTCGTAGAGTACCAGGGAGTAATTGATGTAGAAGATGCCGCTGGCCACCACGCAGCCGATGACGGTGGTGGAGGCCAGGCCCCCGCGGAACAGGCCCGCCGTGGACCCGGACACCGCGAACTCCGGCGGCAGGTCGCCCCGCTGGCGCGCCCTGGCGTACTCCCGCCACAGGGGCGATTCCGGCATCCAGAGCAGCACCGCCCCCCAGATGGCCAGGCTGCAGGCCCCGATCACCAGATAGGCCGCCCGCCAGGACTGCGCGCCGCCCGACGTCGTGAGATAGCCGACCAGGGTCGTGCAGACGATCCCCACGACGAACATGTTCTGGACCACGGCACCCAGCCGCCCCCGCCCCTTGCTCTCCCAGAGTTCGTTGAAGATGGCGAAGGCGGCCCCGAACTCGCCCCCGATGCCCAGACCGGCGACGATGCGGGTGGCGGTGAACAGGCCCAGCCCGTGCACCAGGGCGCCGGCCAGCGTCGAGGCACCATACAGGAAGACTGTCACCAGCATGGTGACGCGCCGGCCGAAACGGTCCCCGATGGGGCCGAAGAGCAGCCCGCCGGCCAACGACGCCAGGCCCTGAAGGGTGTTGATCGCCACGATGGCCGGCACACCGACGTGGAAGTCGCGGGCCAAGGTCGGGAAGAAGTACGCCAGCAGGGTCAGCTCGGCGCCGTCGAAGACGGTCGCCAGCAGGGTGAAGAGCAGGAGCCGCGTGCGCAGGGACGAGGAGATCCCCCCGCTCCCGCCGGCGGCCGCGTCCAGCGTCATGCCCCCGTCGCGGCCATCGTGCACCGCTGCCCCCTGTCCGTTTCTCCCTGCCGCGGGGCGCGGCCCGCGCGGGCGACCTGCCAACGGTAGACAACGCCCCCGGACACTGAAACCGGCCAGATGGGCCCCCGCGGGGGACCGTTCAGGCCCGTCCGCGGCGGGGGCCGGTCAGGGAGCCGGCCCCGGGACGCTCCTTACGGCCGGGTCGGCCGGACGGTGTATGCGCCCTCCCGTGGCGCTACCCTCGGATGCGTGGTGGGCAACGTGGTGGACGCCAAGCGGGGAAGCAACGGGCTGATCCGTTGGCCCTCCGAACGCGGCATCTGGGTGATGGTCGGCGTCCCCTGGCTGGCCGGTACCCTGACCGCGGGCGGGGGCACCGCGCTGGCCCTGAGCGGGGTGTTCGCCGTCGGCCTCTTCTGCACCGTGCTGGCGCGCGAGCCGCTGTCCTGGACACTGTGGCGGCGGATGCGTCGCTTTCCACCCCTTCCGGGCTGGCCTGTCGGGGCGCTCTGGGGGACGGCGGCCGTCGCGATGCTGTCGCTGTGGTATCTGCTCGCGCCGGCGCCCGCCCATCTGGCCGGGCTGGCCGCCATCGGTCTGGGTGGCGTGTGGGAGCTCGCCATGCGCCTGCGGCGCGCCAGTGCCTGGTGGCCGGGGCTGGCCGGTTCCGGCCTGACCGCTGCGGGTGCCTTCCTGGCCGCGGGCCCTCTGGCCGACCCCGACGCGGCGCGCTGGGTCGCAGCCGGCGCCCTGGCGTACGCCGCGGCCTGCGCGATGTCGGCGATGGGGCTGCACATGGTCCGGGTCTCGCGCGCGGCGGACACCCGCGGGCCGACGGCGTTGCTGTGGGCCTGGTCGGCGGCGGGCGGCGCCCTCCTGCTCCTGGCCGGCAGCCGCGCGCACGCGCCGGCCGCCGCCGCGCTCGTCCTGGGGCTGGGCTTGCTGCACGCCCAGGTGGCCCAGCGCCAGCCGCGCACCCGCGACTTCCGCCGCCTGGGATGGCGCGAGGCGGTGTGGTTGGCGGCGGTCGGCGTCGGCGCGATCGTCCTGGCCGGCGCGGGGCCGGGTTGAGGGCCGCCGCCCCGGCCCGGCGCGCTACGCCATGGTCGGCAGCAGTTGCTGCTTGGGGCGGCCACCGCGTCCAAAGGCCGCCAGCGCGTCGGCGTACGCCCCCAGGTCCTGGGCCGGGGCGATGAGCGGCCCCAGGGCCAGGGAGGGCGCCAGGCGCACCGCCGCCGGGAACGTGCCGTTAATGGCCATCGACCCCACGATCGTCAGGTCGCGGGCATAGACGTCGTAGGGCCGCACCGGGACCGCCGCCTCCGGCGGCGCGACCCCGAACACCAGGAACGTGCCGCCTGGCCGCACCCGGTCCAGCGCCGCGCGCACCACCTCGGGGCGGCCGGTGGCGTCGGCCACCAGTTCGAAGCGCCCGCCCGGCTCGCCCGCGGCTCGCGCCAGGCCGTCCGCGTCGTCCGGCGCCAAGGCGGCGTCCATGCCCACATCCAGCGCCAGTTGCCGGCGGTCGGGATGCGGTTCCAGGATCGCGACCCGGCTCGCCCCCGCGCGACGGAAGACCTGCCCCAGCAGCAGCCCCATCGTGCCGCCGCCGGCCACCAGCACCGTGGCGCCGATCTGCGGCCGGGCGCGCATCGCCCCCCAGACCGCGCAGGCCAGGGGCTCGATCAGGGCCGCCTCGCCCCAGCCCAGGCCGTCGGGCACCGGATGGCAGTTCGCCGCTGGCACGGCGACCCGCTCGGCCAGCCCCCCGGCGACGGTGTCGCCGATGGCCCCCCAGTGCGCGCACAGGTTCCGGTGCCCCTGGCGGCACGGCCCGCAGCGCCCACAGGCCAGCGTGGGGTCCACGGCCACCCGCGCGCCGAGCGCGGGGGCGTCCACCCCGGCCCCGCACTCGACGACGACGCCGGCGAACTCGTGTCCGGGGATCAACGGGTACGGCGCGGGCGGGAACTCCCCGTGGGCGATGTGCACATCGGTCCCACACAGACCGCAGGCCCGTACCTCCACGACCACCTCGCCCGCGCCAGGACGGGGCGCATCCACCTGGCGCACCGCGTAGACCCCCGGCCTTTCCACGACGACCGCCCGCATGCTGGCCACCTGCCGCACCCCCGTCCGTCTTGCCGTTCGCGTCCGGGTCGAGTGCGCGGGCATGCGCCATAAGCGCGGGCGAGAAGTCCACCGCGGTCACCTGGGTGCCGTCCGCGACGGCGACGCGGGTCAGCCAGCCACCCCCGCAACCGGCGTCCAGGGCCGCTTGCCGTGTCCCCCCACAGCGGGGGTCGCGATGCATTTCGTGGCAGGATTCTCGCTCTCCCTGCCGTCCACCCGCTGGGAGGCGAGGGCGTCTCAGCGTGCGGCCCGCGTGGCGTCGTCGCGGGCAGACATCGAGGTGCGCCCCTTCCGGGACCCGCTGATCGCCTGTTCCCGCCGCCGACCGCCACCTCCTGCGCTCGCCTGGCGACTCACAGAAAACGGGCGAGGAGGCTGTCGGCTTCATCCGACAGAGGAATCGCCCCTTCGCCCTTCCCTCCCTTGTTCGCATACATCGAACGTATGGACATGAAGCAGGTTGTGCAGGT
>JAJZWQ010000146.1 GCA_021846605.1 Bacillota bacterium
AAATCACCCTGCGCCGGGCGCGGACGGCCCTCGGGTGTCGCCGCGAATGGGCCGGCCGTGGCGAGTGCCTCTGGTCGCTGCCAGACCCCGAAGACGCCCCCCCCCCCCATGTCATAGATGATGAGCAAACCTCAAAATCACCCTCCAGCCCTACTGCCGCAAGGGCTGCGAGGTTTGCTCATAGCGCCGACAATGAGCAAACCTCAGAAGCCTTGGGGGACAAGGGCTGCGACCACAAAACGAGGTTTGATCATGGTGTGTCACATGGGGGTCCGGAGGCCGATGCGCAAACCTCCGGGACCCCTGACCCGACCGCCAAAGTGATCCCCTTCCGTCGACCTGGGGGTGGGGACCTGTGACGACCACGGAGGCCATGGCCCGCTATCACCACTTTGGTGGGTATCTATGGCTAGAGGATGGCCGCCCGAAGGTGGACCCCTCTGCCCCGGCTGACCCCACCGCCGCCGCTGCCCTGGAGGTGCTGCGGGCCCACCGGGACCGGGTGCAGGCCATGCTGGCCGACGCGGAGGCGTTCACCGCAACGCGCTGTAGCCGATCAGCGAAGGTGTGGACGGAGGCCGACCGCCTGCATGATGCGTACCGCGCCTGGGGTGGGCGGATGGACCGCGCGACCCTCCTGGTGGCACTCCAGGCTGACCGCCGGTGCTACGTCGGTCCTGCCGGTCTGCTGGTCGGGATCGGCCTGCTGGTGGACTGGCCACCGCTGGACGGCGGCACCCTGCGGCGCCGAGGAGGCCGCCGCCATGCGTGACGTGGCGCACCGACCTATCCGGCTACGGCACCGTCCACCGACCGCTGGCGACGTGCTACAGGCCCTGGGCGACACCCCGTCCCTGGCCGACGTGCTGGACCACCAGGCCGACGCGCTGGCCCTGTCGTACCGGGAGCGGCTGCGACTACGGGCGGCGCTGGCACGGCGGATGGACCCCGATGACTTCGGGGCGGTGGTCCGGCAGGTGCTGGAGCCGCACCGACCCGACCGGCCGGACCGACCAGGCGACGTGGCGGACCTGGCCGGCGTGGCCCGAGAGTTACGGCGCATCGCCGAGGCCGGCGCGTGGACTCCCGGCCGACCGCTGCCCCGCCGGCTGGTGCCGCTGGCGCAAAGCCTAGTGCTTGACCTCCCTGCGGAGGATCGGCGCCATGCCCCCGGCGTGCTGGGTGGGCTGTTTGGCCTGGCCGCTGACACCTTCCGCACCGCCGACCCGACCGCCGCCGACGAAGCCGCCGCCGCCGACGCGTTCGACGCCCTGCCTCCCCCGGTTCGGGCCGACCTGGCCGCCGACGCGCCTAAGGCCCGCTGGCGTGGAGCGGTGGCCGCTGCCCAGGCCGGGATGCCGCAGGAGGCCCTGGCTGTGATGCTGGGCGCCGCTGGCGAGGCCGACCCCGCCGGCTGCGCGAGGCGCGCCTACGCGGCGGCTAGTCGACCACCGCCGGCCCGGCGCTGACCGCCGACCGGGGACTGGTAAGAGGAGGGGTTGAAGTGGAGGCCGCAAGCCGGAAAGCCCGACATGCTAGCATGCCTGAACTGGTGATGGTTCGCTGCGCTGGCTGCCGTAAGCCAATGGGGGCGATCCTTGAATGTGCGCAGGTGCGGTGCCCGCGCTGTGGGACGTGGACCACGGCGACAAAGCCTGCGAGGCCGCCGGAAGGGGGCTCGTCGGCGTGACCATGCTGGCGCTGGCTATCGTCGTGCTGGTGCTGTTGGGGCTGCCCCGCTGGCCCTGGCGGCTGTAGACAGGACGCATATGCTAGCATTGCCTTTCCTGCCGTGACCCCTGGCCACCCCACCGGACCTATGCTAGCATGTCCCTGGGGGTGGGGACGTATGGCGAGGGCAGGCGGGGCGCGGCAGCACCAGGTGGCCGTGCGGTTGACGCTGGCGGAGGCGGTGGCGATGGACGCATGCCGCGTGCTGGACGGCGAGACCGGGCGACCAGTGCCGGTGCCGCAATGGCTCATGGCGCGGGTACGCGAGAGGCTGGAGAAACACGCGGATGCTAGCATGGCCGCCGATGCGCTGGCTGCGCTGGAGGTGGACCGCCGGCTGCACGGCGCGCCAGTAGACGGCGCCAAGCCGCCAGCGGTCTGCACGGCCGACCCTCGGACGCTGCTGCAGGCCCTGCGCGACCTTGCCGACCGCCGGGGCGACCAGGAGGCCCTAGCGATGGCGCGGGCCGCCCTGGGCGAGGTGGCGCCGCAGGAGCGGATGCCGGCGGTGGGCGACGTGTTCGAGCATCGGGACTACCAATGGTCGAACGGCGACCCCAGGCGATGCGTGGTTCTGGAGGTGGGCGACGGCGACGTGACCTTCGCCTGCCTGGACCGCACCGACCGGCGGCCGGTGAAGGCCCGGCACCGGGTGGACCTGGAGACATTCGAGGCGGCGCATCTCGGGCGGCGGTTGGACCCATAAGGGGACTGGCTGGCCGGTTACTTACTCGGCCGGCCCGTTGCGCATGTGGTCCAGGGGTGCGCCGGTCGCAGAATAACAGTCCTGATCGGCACTGCTAACAGTGCTTGGCGCGGCGCCGACGCCCAGCCCTGTTGCAGGCGGAGCCCTTCACACCCAGCATGTCGAAACGTGTCGAAGGTTTCTTTGGTGGCCCGGTTGCGGCTTCCCCTTGGCAGTGCTATAACGATACTTGAAAGAAACGTTATGGAGGCGGTCGGGGTGGCGCGGTCAAAGCCGGTGCAACGGGTGGAGCGGGCGGAACGGGCAGTGGTTGCCTACGTCCGGGTGAGCACCGAAGAGCAGGCGTCTGATGGGTTCGGCATGGCTGCCCAAGAGGCGAAGGTTCGCGCCTACGCGACGGCGCTGGGGCTGCCCCTGGCCGAGGTGGTAACGGACGATGGCGAAAGCGGGAGCACGCTGGACCGCCCGGCACTGGTGGCCCTGCGCGAGCGTATAAGGGCGGGCGAGGTTGGGATGGTGATCGTGGCCAAGCTGGACCGCGTGAGCCGTAGCCTGAAGAACCTTCTCGTTCTATTCGATGAGGAGTTCGCGGCGAACGACGTGGCCTTGGTGAGCGTGGCTGAACAGTTTGACACCAGCACGGCGAGCGGCCGGTTGTTCTTTCAACTGCTGGGTTCCTTCGCTGAGTTTGAGCGGAACGTTATCACCGAGCGGACAAGCGGCGGCCGGAAAGAGAAGGCGAAGCGCGGTGGGTACGCGGGCGGCCGGGCACCTTTGGGATACGCGGCGCAGCGGGGCTCGAAGGTGCTTTCCCTTGACGAACAAGGCGCCGAGACGGTGCGGCGCATTTTCGACCTGGCCGACGACGGACTGTCCACCCAGGCGATTGCGGACCGGCTGAACGCCGAGGGGCACAAGACCGCCGAAGGCAAGGAGTTCCACGCGATGCAGGTTTGGCGGACGCTGAAGCGGCGCGGCACCTACGAAGGCGGTTACTCGTTTGGTGGCGTCCAGGCGGAGAAGGGCGAGCACGCCCCGATCCTCCCAAAAGCGGCGGGATGATCGCCGCGCCCGCCCTGGTGCGCTGGCACTGCCGTTCCTGCGGGGCCGTCCTCCTACTCGAAGAGGCCGACTGGCGGGCGCGGTACTGCGGACAGGCGGAATGCCTAGCCTGTCGCAGGGGTTCCGCCTGCAGACCCTGATGGGAAGGGGGCGCCGAGGATGGCTGGCCAGATTGTGAAGCGGGGCGACCGGACCTGGCTGGTCCGTGTCTTCGAGGGCCGGGACGCGGCCGGCAAGCGGCGATACCACAACCACACGGTTCACGGCACGAAGAAAGATGCGCAGGCATACCTGAATGCGGTCCTGCGCGACCAAGACCTGGGCACATTCGTTGAGCCGTCGAAGGACGACCTGAACACGTACCTGGACCGGTGGCTGCAAGACGCGGTAAAACCAAAGGTGCGCAGTCATGCCTTAGCCGACTACACATCCCTGCTGGCGCGGTACGTCCGACCCGTGCTGGGCGACAAGCGGTTGTCGGACGTGACCCCGCTGGACGCGCAGGCCCTTTACGCGACGATGCTGGAGCGTGGCCTATCGCCGCGCACGGTGCGCTATACACATGCCGTGCTGTCGCAGGCCCTGAAGCAGGCCGTGCGCTGGGGGATGCTGCCCCGGAACGTCGCGGACCTTGTAGACCTGCCCCGCCAGGAACGCACCGAAATGCGCGCACTCTCGCCAGAGGAGGCCCGCCGGTTCTTGGAAGTCGCGCGAGACGACCGCTTCGCCGTGCTTTTCGGGTTCGCGCTGTCCACCGGGATGCGACCGGGCGAGTACATGGCCCTGCGGTGGACGGACCTTGACCTGCGGGCCGGCGTGGCAACCGTCCGGCGGGCGCTCGTGCGGGGGAAGTCTGGGTGGCACTTCGAGGAACCGAAGACCGACCGTAGCCGACGCACGGTGCCGCTGCCGCAGGGGACAATCAAGGCCCTGGTGGCACACAAAGTGTGCCAAGCCGAAGACCGGCTGCGGGCCGGCGAGCGGTGGCGGGACAACGGCCTAGTGTTTACGGCCGAGGATGGGCAGCCGGTTGACGCGCACAACCTCGTGGCGCGGCACTTCAAGCCGGCGCTAGTCGCAGCGGACCTGCCAAAGTCGGTGCGCCTGTACGACCTGCGCCACACCTGCGCTACGTTGCTGCTGGCGGCCGGCACGAATCCCAAGATCGTCGCCGAGCGGCTAGGGCACGCCAGCATCACGCTGACCCTCGACACCTATTCTCATGTGTTGCCCGGCATGCAGGCGGCAGCCGCCGAGAAACTGGACGCCCTCCTATACGGCGGGTGACGGGGCTGGCACACACGCCAGAGGGTTGGCACACTCCTGGCACACAAAGCGAAGGGCCGCTGGGACTTTCTCCCTGCGGCCCCGTCGATTCTCTGTTGATACTCTAGGCTTTCTGTGGTGCGCCCTGGAGGATTTGAACCCCCGACCTACTGATCCGTAGTCCCTCCCTGGGCTGTTTGGCGCTGTTTGCGTGCGGTTGTCTGTGTGACGCTATGCGTTGGCGCCGTAGGCGCGACGGGATATGGTAGACTGGCCCAGGTGGGCTGAGTGAAGCCCTGTTTTGCTGAGTTGGCACACAAGTTGGCACACAACGGCGACCCGCTGATACCGCAGACCCGGTGTCAGTGTCAGGAGGCGGTGTCGGGTGGCTGCTGACCTGGCCCTGTGGCGACGGGCGGGGGGCGGCGTGGTTCACTTGGTGCCGCTGGTCCGCGCCCTTCTGGGGCGGGTGGACCGGCTGGCCCCGCGCGCGGTGGACGACCTCCGCAAACTCCTGCCGCTGGACGTTGAGGCGCGACGGGACGACGACGCGGCGCTCCTGGTGGCCCTGCAGCAAGGCGCGCCGCCGGCCGCTACGGCGGCCCTGGGCGCGGCGATCGAAGCGTGGGCGGCGCGGTGGCGCCTGTCGCACCCGCTTGCGGAGGCGGCCGCCGCGTCGTTCCTGCGGCACCACGCGGAGCGCGCCGGGAGCGGGCTGGCGGACGCGGTTGCGGGGTGGAGCCCCCTGGCCCACACCTGGGCGGCTGCGGCCGACCCTGCGGCGTTCTGCTTTGCTCCCGCCGTGGACGCACCGGACCCCCGGCCGGCTGCGTGGGACCCTCGACGTGAGCCGTGGGCGACCTTCAAAGCGCGCATGGCCGAGGGCTTTGAGGCGTACGCCCGGACCTATCGCGCCGGGATTGAGGGCGCCTTCGCGCGCGCGGGCTACGAGCCAGGCGCTGCGCCCCGCGACCGTGGGCACGGCCAACTGGCCGCCGCCGACTGGCTCGTGATGCACCGCTGCTTGGGTCTGACCTTTGACGCCATCGCTGACCGCTGCGCGGATGAGCACCCAGAGGGCGCCGCGCCAGGCCCTGACGCCATCGGCAAGGCCGTCCGTCGCCTAGCGGACACCCTCGGGCTGAGCTAACCGCCAGGACCCCCACCCCACCCAAAACGGACATAAGACGCCCCCCCTGCTATGGCCTGTCGCGCCGTGTCTAGGCGTGCCAGTCTGTGTGCGGGCGTTGGGCGCCAACGACCTGCGGGTGCGGCAGGTATACGGACAGCCCCGCCGCCGACCCCACATAACGCGGAGGTGGTCCATGTGCGACTGGTGCGAGCGCGAGAGGCAGCAGAGGCCCTGGGCACGACGACATGGCGGGTGTACGACCTCGTGCGCCGGGGAGTGCTGCCGCCTGGCGTGGCGGTGCGCGTAGGGCGCGCCGTGCGGATCGATGCGGACGCGCTGGCGGCGTGGGTTGCCGCTGGCGGCGCTGGGCTGGCGGACGCGCGGCCCCGTGGGCGGGTGGCCCAGTGACCACCACACACGACGGCCCCGCTGCGGAGGCCCTGCGGCGGGCGCGGGAGGCGGCTGGGGGCGGCCCGGAGGTGGTGGCCCGTCCGGTCGGCGTGACCTACGGGCCGGTACTGCGACCCCTGGCCGACGTGCTGCCCTTGGCTGTCCGCTGGCTGTGGCCCGGGCGGGTGCCGCTGGGGTCGCTGACGTTCCTGGATGGCCGCCCGGCGCAAGGCAAATCGACCGTCGCACTAGACCTCGCCGCGCGCGTGACCACCGGCGCTGAAATGCCGGACGGCACCCCGGGCCTGTTGGGCGCGGCGCTGTACCTGAGCCGGGAGGATGACCCGGCGACCACACTGCGACCGCGTGCGGAGGCCGCTGGGGCTGACTTGTGTCGGCTGTATCTCTTAGACGGACGCCGCAAGGTGCGGCCCGACGGCGAGCCGGATGCGCCCACCGAGGCCATCAGTATGGCGGATGCTGACGTGCTGGCGGACGCGGTTCGCCAGACCGGCGCCGTCCTGGTCGTGGTTGACCCTGTGCAGTCATACCTGGGGTCTGGCGTGGACGCCCACCGCGCGGAGGAAGTGCGCCCCGTCCTGGACGGCTTGGCGATGATGGCGCGGGAGGCTGGATGCGCGGTGCTGATACTGCGGCACCTGCGCAAGTCCAGTGCCGATGCGGCAATCAATGCTGGCTGGGGGTCTATGGACTTCGGGGCCGCGGCCCGCAGTGTGCTGATGGCGGGCGCGGACCCCCAGGAGCCCAGCCGGCGGGCAATCGTGGCCGTAAAACATTCACTCGCGGCCGAGCCGGAGGCTATGGGCTACGCCCTGACGCCGGCCGTGGTCTACGCCAACCCGGACACCCCCATTGACACGGTGCGCGTGACGTGGACCGGCGCCTGCGACCTGACCGCGGCTGCCATGCTGGCTCCAGAGCCCAGCCCGGCCCGCGACGACACGGCGGGGGGTCGGGCTGACGATTGGCTGCGCGGGGCCCTGGCCGGTGGCCGCAGGGCCACATGGGATGCGCTGACCCGCGACGGGCTATCCGCCGGCCACCGCGAAATCACCCTGCGCCGGGCGCGGACGGCCCTCGGGTGTCGCCGCGAATGGGCCGGCCGTGGCGAGTGCCTCTGGTCGCTGCCAGACCCCGAAGACGCCCCCCCCCCCCATGTCATAGATGAAGAG
>JAJZWQ010000147.1 GCA_021846605.1 Bacillota bacterium
GATCGCAAGCGCGCCGTGGCCCAGCAGGTGATCGGCGCCGGCGAGGGATGGATCACGGAACTGGACGCGGCAGAGCTTCGGGCCTTGGTGTCCCTGAGTCCGGATGCGGTGGGGGGTTGAGGGATGGGGCGGCGGAGCGGTCGTGACGACTACGGAGCCCACTTCCCGCCCTCGCGGCCGCGGGCGGCCAAGGGAGGCGTACGGGCGCGTTCGCAGCGCGGGGCGTTCGCTTCCCAGTGGTGGGGGCGGCGCTGGATCGCGGCACTGGAAGGGATGGGCATCGGCGCCCGGTTGTCGCGGGGACGCTCCTATGCCCGCGCCGGTCAGGTGCTGTCCGTGGAGATCGAGCCGGGGGGCGTGCGGGCCATGGTGCAGGGCTCGCGCCCGCAACCATATCGCGTGGAGATCCTCCTGCGCCCCCTGCCGCCGCAGGCCTGGGACCAGGTGGCACGGGCGCTGCGGGGCCATGCCGCCCACATGGCGCGCCTTGCGGCCGGGGAACTGCCCCCGGAGGTGGAGGACGTTTTCGCCCAGGCGGGGCTGCCGCTGTTTCCCACCCGTGTTTCCGACCTGGAGACGTCGTGCAGCTGTCCGGATTGGTCCAACCCCTGCAAGCATATCGCGGCCGTCCACTACCTCATCGGCGAGGAGTTCGATCGCGACCCCTTCCTGCTGCTGCGCCTGCGCGGTCTGGAACGCGAGGCGCTTTCCGCGCTGCTTGCCGATGCCTCCCTCGTCGAGACCCCTGGGCAGGAGGCGATTCCGCCCGAACCCTTGCCGGCCGATCCGCGTGCCTTTTGGGGAGGCGCTTGGCGCGGCACCAGCGATCCCTCGACGGTGCCGGCGGAGGAGGACCCCGCGGCGCTGGTGCGGCGCCTGGGCAACCTGCCGTTTTGGCGCGGCAGCATCGACCTCGCTGCCGCCTTGGCGCCGGCATACGCGCTGGCTGCGCAGCGGGCCACGGACCTGTTGGCCTCGGGGCTGGAAGGGGCCGCCGCCGTCGGCGAGGACGGGGGAGGCGACGGCGCGGCGATGGGCGACGAGGATCCCGCCGGGGCGGGCGCGGTGCACGGGGTGGAAGCCGCACCGCCCGCCCGCCCGCCGGGCCGCTCCCGCGACCGTGTGGCACTTGCGGCCGACCTGGCAGCCGGGGTGGCGCTGGAGGCGTTGCGCCAGCGGTATGACGGGCGCACCCTGCGGGCGGTGTTGCGCCGTGCCGGTGCCGGCTGAGCGGCCGCGGCGCTGCGTCCGCCCGTGTGCACCCTGGGGGCGGCATGCCGCAAAGGCGTCCGTTGCGGGATCCCGGCCCCATTTGGATGGGAGCAAGTGCCGCAGGGGGTGTTGCCGTCGGATGGAAGGCCGAAGGGACGCGGCGGCGGCGCGAAGGCGCGCCGGGCGCGACGGGAAGGGGCAGACGGAGTGAAGATCGGGTTCATCGTTCCCGGGCAGCGCCACATCCAGATGGATTTCGCGGGCGTGGCGGCGTGGGCGGCGCGGGAGGGCTTTGAGGCCCTGGATCCGCCCGCGTTCACCCCCAACGCCGGCCGGATTGCCCGTGAGCACGGGTTGACCCTTGGCTGCACGGCGACCGCGGAGAACCTGCTGGCTTTGCAGGGGCCGGAGTTGGCCGGGCACCAGGAGCGGGTGCGTTCGGTGCTGCAGTGGGCGCAGTCCGAAGGCGTCGGCGCCCTGCGGCTGCCCCACCGGCGTCCGGCCGGCCTGGGGGCGGCCGACGCGGTGGCGCGGTTTGCACAGGCCCTTGGTCCGGTCCTTGAGGAGGCGGAACGCGTCGGGGTCGATGTGGTGGTGGAGAACTGGCCGGCCGGCGGTGCCAACCTCGTGGTGGCGCCAGAGGTGTGGTCGGCGCTGTTCGCGGCGGTGCCCTCGCCGCGCTTCGGGCTGTGCATCGATCCCTCCCACCTGGTGTGGTTGGGTATTGACGAGGTGGCGGCGACGGCCGAGTTCGGATCGCGGATCCGCTACGCGCACGCCAAGGACACGGAATTGCTTGAGGCGGGATGCCGCCGCTACGGAATCTATGGGCGCCAGCTTGCGGACAAGGCCGGCGGCGGCTGGTGGCGCTACCGCATCCCGGGTTTTGGCTCGGTGCGCTGGCCGGGCTTTGTGTCCGCGCTGTATGAAGCGGGGTATGACGGGGTGTTGAGCATCGAGCATGAGGATCCGATCTTCTATGGCAGTGAGGCGCGGTTCCTTCAGGGCCTGCGCATCGGTCGTCGCTTTTTGCAGGCCTACGTCGGCTAGCAGGGAGTTGGCAAGCCCTGGCACCCGCGTCACGCCGTGGCGGTGGGCGGCTGGGGAATGGGCGGATGGGCTTCCTCCCGAGGGCTCCGCGCGCACCCGTGCGTCCCCTGGGTTGAACCTCGACATCGGCGACGCCAAGGCGCAGGTGGCGTGGGCATTCACCCCCGGCGGGGCTTGTGCGACGTGCCTTTCCCGGACGATCTGGACGCGTCGCCGCCGGTGGCAGGAAACGGGCGGCCCCGCGCGTCCGAGTCCTCCTCAAGTCCTTGACGAGCCGCACGGCGGACGGGTGGGATGGGGGGGCCCCAACCGTACCCGTCTGCCTCGCGGCTGCGGCTTGCGCTCCTGCCGGCCCGTGTGCGGGGGGGCGTCCCCGCCTTGGATGGTTCACTGCGCGGTGCGGTCAGCCGTTGCTCGGGGCGTAGGCGTCCGATCCCTCCAGGGGTAGCGGGAGAAACCATACGTTGCGGAAGCGCAGGGGATTGCCGTGGTCCTGCAGCAGCAGCGGACCGGGCTCGCCGACCCGTTGGTCCACGGCGGCGCCGGTCGGGCCGTGAAGCTCCACGTTGTTGTGGATGACCTGGCCGTTGAGGATGACGGTCAGGCGCGCGTTGGCCTCCACCGCACCTGCCGCGTCGACCCGGGCCGCGCGGAAGATGATGTCATAGGTTTGCCACTGCAGGGCGGGGAGGCAGGCGTTGACCAGGGGGGCGTGCTGGTTGTATACCGCCCCGCAATCCCCCTTGCCTGGAACCTTCCAGCCGTACGAGTCCAGCACCTGGATCTCGTAGCGGCCCTGAACGAAGATGCCGCTGTTGCCCTTGTGCTGGCCCGTGGCTTCGGGCATGTCCGGCTCGCAGAACTCCACATGCACCAGGGCATCGCGGAAGGTGTCCACACTGACGATGTCCCCGGTGCGGGGTACGACGGTGACCACCCCGTCCTCAAGGGACCAGCCGGCGGCCTGACCATCGCGCCGCCTCCAGCGGGAGAGGTCGCCACCGTCCAGCAACGCGATCGCCCCGGCAGGCCTTTCCACCATGCGTCTCCACACTCCCATCGGCGCAACCGACCATTTGCCGGCCTTTGCGCCCGCACCGCCCTTGGCCGTAGGCGGTCTGGTTTCCTGCGGCCGCTCGGCGGGCACTCCGCGGCGCGGCGCGATTCGTGCGGCGCAAACGGACGGCCGCGTCCGCAGCGCCACGCCCCTTCCCTTGCAGATCCCACCGCGATACATTCGGTCCATGCGGATGGGCGCGTATGGCCAGCGGCTTCGTGGCGGCCTTGCGCCCCGAGTGGAACCGGACCAAGGGCCAAGGCGCCCGGTGGTGGTCGGAAGGCCGCAGGGAGCCGCGTGCGGGCTGCGCCTGGGGCCCGGAGCACACAGCGCGTGTCAGGACCGGTCGGCGGGCGCGCCCAGGTGCGGGCCCGCGCGGGGTGCCTGGTCCGGCCGCGGGATCGCGACGTGGCTGGCAATCGTGCGGCTGCGCACTGCCGGCGGCTGGACGGGCATGCTGCGCAGACCCCGATCGCCCGTGGGGGGATGTGCGCAGGCGCCCCCGTCCTTGGCGGAGCGAGGCGTTCCCGACGGGCGCGCGGCGCTTGCAGTCCCGTTCCCGTGGACCATCGGGGGCCGGGTCCGCAATGCGGTGAATTGGAGTGTGGTGTGCACCGTGCGTAAGGACTCGGGACCGAGGCGGCATTCCGGTGCAGGTGCGGCGCCATCCGGCTCCTTCGGTCCGTCGCGGCGGATCGCAGGCGTTCGGGGCGGCGCGGCGCCCCAGGGGGGACGCGCCCGGCAGTGGGTGCGCCAGCCGTACCGTCCCACCGCGATCGCGACGATAACGTTCTACGGTCCAGACAACCGGACCGCGGTCAAGGCCGTGGCGCGGATTTACCACCATCTCGACCGGGCACCCGTGGCCAGCCGCAGCTTCTGGGGCGGGGACCCGCGCACCAGCCCACAGGTGCGGGCGGCGATCGCTGCATTCGTCCAGGAGCACGAGGCCAAGCAGGTCGTGGTCGCCGAAGGAATCGCGGGCTGCCCCCACGTTGAAGGCATCGACTTTCCGCAGGGCGGTGTTTGCCCGCGCTGCGGTTTTTGGCGCCGGGCCCAGACGCAGGGCGGATGACGCGTTTTCCCGTCCAGGTTGCCCTCAGGGGGATGGCGCGATGGAGGCGCGCGATGGAGGCGCGCGATCGCCGGCCCCGGGGCCGGGGTGCCCCCCGGATCCGGGCATGGTCCAACGACTCTCCCGGCGGGGGAACCTCGAGGCGCGGGATCCAAGCATGACTTGGCGGGGGGGGGGGCGGCCCGTTTTCGGTCCGGGTTGCGCTTGCGCCACGATTGGCGGCAATCCGCCCCTCCGTATGCCGCATGCCGAACGAGCCGCGCACGCATGGTCCTGGCTCCATCCCGCCTCGAACCCTCGAACCTTCCCGGGGAACCGGGTGCGGTGCCGACGCTGCGCGCCGGGAGCGCGGCCGACCGGCGGCTTGCAGGGGCGCGTGCGGTGTGTGCGAAGGATCGTACCGGCGCGGCGCTGCCGCGCAAGCCGAACGGAGCTGGGGGTTCGGGGATGGAGGCAACCGGGATGCGGTGCTTGGCGGCGTCGAGTGGGTCACGGCCGCCGGAGTGACGCTGCAGGGCACCGGCGCGACCGGCATGGTGGTGGCGGGCGCCTGCCCGAATGGAGACGCGGTCCGTTTCGCCAATGTGGCATACGGCCGCGTGCGAGACCTGAGCCTTATGGCGGCCGCCAAACGCAGCGGGGGCCGGGTTGGCTGTCGCCGGCCTTGGGCTGCCGCGCGCCCGCATACCCATGGAAGCGGTCGCCAGGTGGCGGCTGAAGCATCCGCCGCTTGGACCGAAGCGACCGTCGCCGAACGGGCCTTGGCGTGCCCTTGCGCTCTGCGCTACGGTCAGCGATGCTGCGGCGTCTGCGCAGTCAGCGGTATGGTGGTTGGGGCGGCCCGGAGGGCGCCCCCGTCCCGTTCGGGCGCGCGACTCCCACGGGACGGGGGGGCGAGGCGTGGCGGTGCGATGGCGATTCATCCTTCTGGCGCGGGATACCGATACGGGACACACGCGCCGTTGGCTCGATTACACGCCGGGTAACACCGTGGTGCCGCCGCGGGGCGGGTTGAGCCTCGCTTACGCCGTCTTCCTGGCCAACGAGTGGATCACCGCGCTGAACGGAGAACTGCCAAGGAACGACCCCATCGTCGGGGCTGCGTTGCCGTATCTGGGCATCTGCCGCTACTGCGGCCGGGTCGTCGACGACCAGCACCTCTTGGGCGGAGAGCGGGATGTCTGCGATGGCTGCTGGACGGCCCCCCCGCCCACAGGCGGGGGGTAGCCCGCCGGTAGGTGGGGGATGCGGATGGGGCGCGGGCCGCCGGCCGCGGTCGCTCAATCGGAGGACAGGGCGCGTCCGTGCCGGCGGATGCGTTCCGCGGTGCTCTGAATCCCCACCCATTGGTCTTGCGGTCCTTCGTAGACCACGGTGTAGGCTCCGGCAAAATGGGTGTCGGCCACGAGGTCGAGCAGGGCATCGAAACCGTCGGTTTCGAGGTTGCCTTGCGCATCCAGGTCGGGTTTGGCGTGTACCGAGCGCGCAAACGGGAGGATCTGGGCCAGCGCGGCGGCGCGGGTGGCCTTGGGGAAGTTGCCAAAGTCCGCCGTCAGTTGGACACGCCCCTGCAGGCGCATGCAGATTTGGGTGCAGACTTCCGCGGTGGAAGCGAGGCGGCGGAAGTTTTCGGTCAGGATGCCGACGTCAAGGCTGCGGCCCAGGGTGGCCAGTTCGTCCAGGGCTGCGACGGCGCGGTCGATGGCTGCCTCGTCGTAAGGGCTGCCTTCCCCGGCGACGACCCGGACGTGGCGTGCGCCCAGCCGCGCCGCCAAGCGTACCCAGCCGGCGATGTAGGCGCGGTCCGCGTCCCGCCGCTGCGGATCGGCCGCGCTGATGTCGCCGTAGTCGACCAGCAGGCTCCACAACACCACGCCCGCCCGCTCGAAGGCCTGGCGGATCTCCGCGGCGTCGTCGTCGTGGATGGTCTCCAGGGCGGGCAGGTGGAAGTGGCCGAGTTCGCACGCCTGCAATCCCATGGCCGCCAAGCGGGCCGGCAGGTCCGTCAGCGGCAGGGTCCGGGGTCGGTCTTCCACCGTGGTCACCGGGGTATGCGCCTGTGGGTCCCACTTGGTCCAGTGCAGAGGACCGAGGTGGCGGTTCAACGCCCAAGAAGAGACCGATAGAAGTGCCATGCGTCGAGCCTGGTCCAACGGCGTGGCCAACCGCCTTGGGGCTGTCCACGGGTCCGCCCGACCAGGCTTCTGCCCCTTTCCGGCCTTGGACTGCGCCCGTGCCCCTTGGGGAGGCGGGCATGCCAGCGGCGGACCGGTACGGTCGCGGGATGTCGGCCCCGCGGCGCACGCCGGAACGGCGCATCCCGCCTCCGGTGGTGGGTAGGTTCGGGGGCGGTGGGGCCGTCCCCTGCGTGCGACCGCCGGCCGGTCCGGGGTGGGTCGCGCACGGACGCGCCAGCGCCTCCAAAGCGTTCCACGCGTACCCAGCCCACGCTGCGACCCCATCCCTTGGGCGGCGCTTTGCGTGGAAGGCCACACGGAACGCTCGGTGTCCGTCGTTGCGCTTCCATACCCCCGTCTGCCCGCCAGCGGTGGGTCCCCGCGCCTTGGGGTCCCGCAGTCGGGTGCCCTTGCGCCGGTTGCCGCGAGGCGCTGCCCGTGGCGCGGCTGGTTGCCGGTCTCCCGTGCGTGCGTGCGTGCGTGCGCGGGCGGCTGCGGCGAGCGGCGCGGGACGACTCCCAGTGGCCCGCCGACCCCACGCACGCGCCACGGGGTCGGCCCCTGCCCGGTGACGGTGGGGAGGGTCCAGGGGCGGCCGGTGCAGCCCGGATTGGGGCGCCACGAACGGCAGAAGTCGCGGTTGGTCAAGGAATTGGGCGGCGGTTGACACCCCGGGAGGGCACTGCTTTGTCCGGCCCTGTGGTAGACTATTTACACTACTTTGACCACCGTCGATCGTTGACAACCGACCCGCAGTGTGGCACGGGATCTCGCCCGATCGGGCAGGTCGGTCCGTCCCAGGGTCCAGGGGCCGAACCGAGGGATCGGGGCAGCCACCGCCGCACCTTGGTGAGCCTGCGGCGCCGGGTCGGTGGGGCCGCTGTGGGGATGCGGCCGCGCC
>JAJZWQ010000148.1 GCA_021846605.1 Bacillota bacterium
GCGCGTCGATGAGATTCTGGAGGAACTGCTGCCAGTTGGCGGGGCTCAGGGGCTGGAGCAGGTGCGCCTCCTGCAGCAGGGCAATCCCGCGCCGGCACGCCTCAACCGCTTCGGCGTCGCCCCGGACCGCCAACCAATCCGGCGCCAGTTGCTGGTCGTTGCGGCGGAGGAGGACATCCGTATAAAAGTTGCTGGCCACAGCGAACACGGGCAGGACGTGGCCGGTGCCCAGGCCGTCGATGGCCAGGCGGCCGATGTTCGCGTAAGACTTCGCCCGCCCTACCCGGCCCAGCCGGCCGACCAGTTCCACCTCATCGAAGAGGATGACCCAGCCCGCGTATCCGCGCAGGCGGATCAGGTAGTCCACGAGCCGGAGGTAGTCGCGCACGTCCCGCAGGGCCGAGAAGCGCGGCGCTTTCAACGCCGTGTGAAAGTTCGTTCGGTGGATGCGCTTGAGGTCGGCCACTCCGAGGTCCATGCGCTCGAGGTCCCCAAGCAGCACCTCGGTCGCTTCCGTGCTCTGACCCTCGAGCAGGTTGTGCAGGACCGCATGCAGCTTGGGATGGAGTTCCGTGCGCGCCCACTCCAGCAGGCGGTGGGACTCCGGGCTGTCGGCGTCCAGCCCCAGCACCAGCCGGGCGATGCCGGGTTGGGCCGCCCCGGGGAGGTAGGTGTCCGCGATCAGCTTGGGATAGATGCGATCCAGGCGGTCCAACGGGGTCTCCCGGGTGAGGGCGATGGTCGAGACCACGAAGTTGCGCTGGCTGGCCAGGTGCCACAGCGCCCGCAGGGTGTGGGTCTTGCCGTCTCCGTAGTTCGCCGCCAGGGCGTAGGTGCGGCCGCTCTTGGCGGCCACCGTGTCCAGCAGGTCGGCGAGGTGGGTGAGGATCCCCGCCCGGCCGAACACCCACGGCTCCACGGTCGGTGGCAGCGGCACGCCGCTCCGCAGATGTTCGAGGCGCAGGCGGGCGTTGGCCTGGCGCGTCATTCGGCTCCCCCTTCGGCGGCCCGCAGTGCGGCCAGCACGCTGCGCCTGACCGCTGAGACGTCCACGTCCCGCACCTGCCACTGTGCCATCGCCGCCGCCACCGCGCGTGCCCGCAACTCAGCGTCGGCGCCGGGCAGCACGCTCTCCGCCAATCGCTCGGCCATCGCCTGGCCGGCATCGGGATCGGACGCCCACAGGCGTTCGGCCACGATCGTGTCGGCGAAGCGGTTGAGCTCCACGGTCTCCACCTCGGTGCGCAGGCGCTCCGCCAGCGCGATGTAGGAGGGGATGCCGCGGCGGTCGTCGGTCAGCAGTTCGGGGGGGCCGGCCACCAGGAGCATCAGCCCCGGGAGCAGGCCCATCTCGTCGATCAGTGTGCGGAGCATCTCGTAGAAGTCGGCCACCCTCTGCGGCGTGTAATAGGGCGGCACGTCCCGCGCGGCGTCTGGCGCGCCCGGCACCGACTCGGTGGGACGGCGCTTGTCTAAAAGGACCCCCGCGTTGTCGGCGGCGACGGCCAGGCCCGGGAACCCGGCCTGACGGACGAAATGCACCAACGAGCGCAGCCAGAGGCGGGCGCTGAAGCGATCCATGCAGCGGTGCAGACGCAGGCGGTTGCAGTCCCGCTGGCCCACCCTTTCCCCCCGCAACCACCGCTGGGTCAACCCCTCGGCCAGGGGGTCGTCCGGGGGCTGGCCCCAGGCGACCTGCTCGCACCAGCGGGCAAGCCCGATCCCATACCCCACGTCCAGATCAGGGCTGCGCTCCAGATCCCGGTGCAACGCGTCCTGCAGGGTCACCCGCAGGGGGCCGGCCTCATGGGCGGTGGCCTCGCACCATCCGGTCAGGGTTTGACCGGCCGTCAACGCAATGTCCTGGTACCCGGCGCGACGGAGGGTGCGGTTGACGAAACGGCGTGCCAGGTCCTCGAGATCCAGGCCCGCCGCCACGGCCCGGTAGAGGTGGTCGAACCCGCCCAGGGGTGTGCGGGCGGCGTCGATCGCCACCGTGACGAACCCCCGCGCCCGGGCACGCTCCAGGGCGGCACCCAGGAAGTGCGTCTTTCCGGCGCCGGTGGCACCGAGCACCAGTTTCAGCTTGGCGCCACCTTCGGCCACAAACCCCCGCTCCGCCTGCAGCAGGTACTGGTCCAAAAAGGCCAATTGGCCCGCCGGGTCCACGTGCACATCGTGAGCGGGATGGGGGCGGCCTCCCACGGGTGCGGGCTCAGGCATCTCCGTTCCCCGCCTCAGTCGGCACCAGGCGGATGGCGATGAGCTTGTCCTGGGTCCCGCGGGCGGTCGGGATCGACAGGCCCGATCCGGCATTGCGCAGGTCGCAGAACTGCAGCAGCCGCTTGCCGACCCGCATGTTGGTCTGGCGGAAGCGGTAGATGTCGAAGGCGAACTCGTCCCGCGTGTAGCTGTTGCGGCCGAACGTGCCCAACTGGAACATCTCCAGGATGTCCACAAGGCGCACCGGCGGCGACCCGACGCCATCGCCCACGCGGATGTCGTATGCCCTGGCCAGGCTGGCGCCGAAGCGGTCCGCGGCGAAGGTCGCCCCGTAGAGACGGTCCCGCTCCCGTTTGACAGCCCCAGCCAGGGACTCGGGTGCCAAGGTCCAGATCGAACGCCGGCCCAAAAGCGCCCGGTGTTCGGCCAGCCGGATCCGCACGTCGAACGGGAAGACCCGATAATCCGGGTAGCTTCCCTCCAGGGGGATGCCCTGACTGGCGCAGGCCTGGGCGAATGCCTCGGCGTACTGGGCGTGCGCCGCCGCCTCGCCCGCCTCCAGCAGTACCGCAGGGTCCTGCACGGCCGGCTCCAACTCCGCCAGCGCGGCCGCCGCCTCCGCCGCGCGGCCGGCCGCGTCCTGGGCGCGCTGCCGCAGGTCGTGGACATCCACGGCTTCGGCGGCGCGCTGCAGCCGCTTGGCCAGGCGGGCCGCGGTTGCGGCGAGCGTCGCCGCCCGCTTGGCGCGCGTGGCGACCTGTGCGTCAAATCGTTCGAACACCCGTATCCCTCCTGCCGGGCGTCTTTTTTCGAGACATTGTGACAAAATCCTGGGTCCCCAGACCCCAGAAGGCGCACATCGCCATTGCGGCGATTGCCATTGCGTGGGCGCCGGTTGCGGTGAGTTCAGGGGCTCGCCCTTGGCCAACCACTCCACCGCCCGGGCGGCAATCCCCATGTGACGGGTCAACGGGCCCGAGAAACGCAGCAGGGGTCGCCGTTCGCCCGAGGTGGACTCCAGGAGCAAGACGCCGTTGCCCACCTCGTGGCGCAGCGTGCAGCGCGCCACCTCGGCCAGGGGGAGCCGCTCCAGGACGGCCGCCTCCGGGGGCGGGGGCGCCGCCAACAGCAGGCGTGCGCCATCCCACATCTCGCCGCGCGACCGACGCAGTACGGCCCCTGCAGACTGGGCCAGACCCCCGGGGCCCCGTAGAGCAGGATCTCGCCGTCGCGGACCACGATCCAGCGCTTGCCGAAGTCCCCAGACTCGGTCAGATCGGTGCCCGCGCACAGCAGGATCCTCGGATCGTCCGCGCGCGCTCCGTCAGGGACGGGGTCGGGCCCGGCGCGCATCAGCCGCTGGTTTCTGCCCACCGTGCTCCCTCCCGGCCCCCCACCCCAGACTCCACCCAGGCGAGGGATCACTCCCCGGCCGCGCCGGGGCATGCTTTCTGTGTGGGTTGTGGGTTGTGGGTTGGGGGAGTGTCACGCCTCCAGCCGAGGGTGCCGACCGCGGCGCTGCTCGACGCAGCCGGGCCGGTCTGCCCGGGCCCCTCGGGGGCCCCCGACATTGACGCCGAGTTTGCCACGGATGGGGGGGCCAAGCAAGCCCGTGCGGGGCGACAGGATACCATCTGCAGGGTGGATTCGCCCCGGATGCGGGATCCGTCCCCCATCCCCGGTTGGGAGGCGGTTGTCCACCTTCTCGGGCCCCCAGGTACGGGTGCGGAAGGTGGGCCGGTAGCGGTGGTGGCCGGACGGGCCAAGCCCCGCCCCAGCCGTTCCCTCCAACGCTCCTGCCGGATTGAGCCGGTGCGCGGCTCGGCAACGACATGTCCGGTCGGACAAGTTCTTCCGTCGCGCCGCATCCGCGCCTGAGGTGAAGATCCCCGCCGGCCAAGGCGCCAAACCCGTGCCCGTCTCGCCAGCCAGGATGCTGCGCGCGCGGCGCGAAAAAGGGCGTGGTTTGGTTCTGGAACCCAGACCCAGAACCCAGCAACGGCAGGAGATGGCCAAGGTGGCCCAACGTGATGCCGCGGCCGGCGTGCCCCCGGACCAGAGGCTGGCGGCGTTCGTCGATGGGGAGACGACAGGGTTCAGTCCCGCCCGAGATGAGGTCATCGAACTGGCTGTCATCGTGTTCCGGTTCCACCGCTCCACCGGCAAGGGGATTGGGGTGGTCGACGAGTTTTCCGGGCTTCAGGAGCCTTCGCGGCCGATTCCCGCCGGCGCCACGGCGGTCCACGGGATCTCACTGACGACGTGGTCCGGGGTCGCGCGCTGGATCACAAGCGGGCCCTGGGCTTGTTGACGCGGGCGGAGTTCCTGGTGGCTCATAACGCGTCATTTGATCGCGGCTTTGTGGTGCGGATGTACCCGGGCCTGGGGCCAAAACCCTGGATGTGTTCCCTCCGGGACATCGATTGGCGGCGGCGAGCCGTTGTCTCACAAAGCCTGCAGCATGTTGGCCATGCACGGGCTGCAAGCGGACCAAGCGCACCGCGCTCTGGCGGACTGCCGCTCGGCCCTCCAGCTCCTGGCCTACCGGGGGCCGGACGGGAGCACCTACTTTCAGGAGATGCTCCGCCGCCGTGGCCTGCTGTCCGGCGAGGAGACGACGGGGGGCGGAACCGGGATAGGTGTCCTGGTGTTCCCAGGGACGAGGTGCTTGTGTATCCCGGGCCCTGGGGCCGTTCGCGCCGCGGCCCGTTGTCCGGGCTTCGCTCCCTCTCGGGGGCGCGCCCCACACACCCTGTGCCTCTGGATCGCCCACCGCGACCCGCTCTGTCCCATCGGCGGGTGGTGCCGCATCGGCTGGCGCTAGCCCCGCACGCTCCCGTCCACCGGTTCCGCGCTTGGCCTGAGATGGCCCCCGCACGGGTGCGGTGCCGGAGGTCCGCGCCAGCGGCGATGCCCACCACGTCCCCGCTGTCTCCGCGCTCTGCGGCACACCCGTCTCACCCGCCGCCAGACGCGCGCCAGAGGGTGTAGGCATCGGCGATGGTCGGGGCGAGGGGGACCGTGCCGGGGCCGAGGGGGTGGCCCGGCAGCCGCGCCCGGGTGGGGCCCGGCCGCCGCCACACCCGGCCGCTGGCGCGCTCCCGGAACTCGGGCACGGCGAACGGCCCCTGGGCGGTCCCCTGCTCCAGCAACAGCAGGTGATCGGCGGCCTCCAGGCACCCGGGGTCGTTGGTCGCGGTCACCACGATCCGCCCGCGGCCAGCCAGGGCGCGCAGCCGGTCGGCCAGGGCGGCCCGTTCGGCGGGATCCATGCCGGCGTCCGGCTCGTCCAGCACCAGGACGGCGGGGTCTCCCAGCACGGCCTGTGCCAGCCCCACGCGCCGCAGTGTGCCGGCGGAGAGGTGTCGGGGGGGGCGGGGTCCGGCATCGCCGGCGCCCGCCCAGGCGAGCGCGCGGGCGGTGGCCCGTGCCTGGTCGGCGAGGGGGATCCCCTTCAGGGCGGCCAGGTAGGCCAGACCCGCGCCCACCGTGGGCAGAGGGGGCAGCGCGAAGTCCTGCGGCAGGTACCCCAGGCAGCGGCGCAGCGCGGCCCCCTGGCCGACCGGAACCCCCCGCCAGAAGAGGGCCCCCTCGTCAGGGGCGAGCACGGTGGCCAGAAGGCGCAGCAGCGTGGTCTTGCCCGCCCCGTTGGGCCCCAGCACCCCCAGCCAGGTGCCCGGCTCCAGGTCCAGGGTGCAGCCCCGCAGCGCCCAGCGTCCCTCCATCCGCCGGCCCAGGCCGCGCGCCCGCAGGCTCATGCCGCATCCCCCCGCGGCGCGACCCAGGCGGCTCCGCGCGCCACGGACAGGACCAGCAGCACGGCGCCCGCCAGGGAGCAGGCCACAAGGGCGGATGTCGGCATATGCGCCGGCGCCAGCCAGCGCCAGACCGGTGCGTGTGGACGGGCGGCGGTGGCGGTGGCCGCGACGACCACGCTCCAGAGGGCGCAGGTGGGAACGGCGGCGGCCACCGCCCCCCAGCGGATGGAGAGGGCCAGGTTGAGGCCCGCCAGCAGCAGCAGCGGGCCGAACCAGGTGAGGATCAGGTGGACGGCCGCCCCCGCCCCGCCGCCCAAGACCAGCGCCAGGCTGGCCAGCAGGGCCGTCGCCAGATCGCAGCCGACCACCAGGATGAGCCGCGCCAGCAGCAGTTCATACGGGCGGACGGCGCACGCCAACTCCACCTCCAACGATGCGCGGCGCGTGCCGCCGAAGGCGGCCAGGACCCCGACTGCGGCCAGGGCCGGCGCCGCCAGGTCCAGGACGGTGGATGCCGCTCCCGGGGAGACCAGGGCCAGGGGCACCCCCAGCAGCAGGACGACCAGCGCCGCCACCCGCACGGCGGGTGGGAACAGCCGCAACTGGGTCTCCAGCACCGAGCCCCAGAGGGCCCAGGCCCGCAATCGCCCGTCTTCCGACCCGCGCAGCGCCGCCCCGGCGGCCTCGACTCCGCGGGCCACCGCCTCCGGTGATGCCGGCGGTGGCCCGCCAGCCGCGGCGGCGCGCCGCAGAGCCGTCTCGACGGCCGTATCTCCGCGTGTCATTCCTGTCCCCCCCCGCCGAGCAGTCGGCGCATCCGGCGCAGGGCCGTGAACACCCGCCACTTGACCGTGCCCAGCGGGGCCCCGGTCACGCCGGCGATCTCGCCCAGGGTCAACCCCTCGTAAAAGTGTAGGACCAGGACGGCGCGCAACTCCCCCGGTAGGCGGGCAAGGGCCGCGCGCAGCACCTCGGCCTCGTCGGCGCGTGCCGCCGGGTCCGGGCCGCCGGCAAGGTCCGGGGGGAGGCCGGGCACGGAGCGCCGACGCTCGGCCGAGCGCGCGGCATCCCGCCAGAGGTTGGTGGCCACGGCATACAGCCAGGTGCCCAACTGCCGCGGCGGCCGCCCCCGCCGGCAGGCCACCACGGCGCGCACCAGGCTCTCCTGGGCGATGTCTTCGGCCAGCCCCGGATCGCCGGAGAGCCGGGTCACGTACCGGGCCAGGCGGGGGAAGTGGAAGCGGACGGCCCCGGCCACCGCCGCCTCGTCGCCGGCCCGCACGGCCGCGGCGAAGGCCTCGGCCGGCGGTTCCCCGGCGGCCGGGCGGAGGGCTGGGAGGGGCTCCAGCCGCGCCGCGCCCAGCGCCCCAGACAGGGGGAGCGCGTCCCCCGGCTCCGGTCCCCACGCCACGGCCTTCCCTCCCGTCGTGTCGGTCCCGTCCACGCCTCCGCGGGCCGTCCCCCCTCCCGCCCGCGCC
>JAJZWQ010000149.1 GCA_021846605.1 Bacillota bacterium
GACCTCGATGTAGGCGCGGAAGCGTCGGAGGTGCTCCTGAGACTCCTGGGTCTCGGGGTGTAGCTCGTCCAACGGCTTGGAGCAATGGGTCGGGACCGTCTTTGCGGATCGCCTCACTCCAGTGCCTGGCCCATGCCTCCGCCTCGGCCGTGTGTTCACCGAAGACGGCGTCGGCACAGGCGTGGAGGTGCTCCTCGAAGTGGCGGATGTCCAGGATGTCGACCACCGTCAGACTGCAGGGCAGGCCCAGGGTGCCCCAGCCCTTCTCGATCCAGGGGCCGCCATCGGCCAACAGCACCACCTCGACCTGGCCACGATGGAAGAACTCCACGCCCCGGTCACTCAGGCGGATGTCCAACTCCTGGCGCAGATACCCGTAGGGTGTGCGGGCCATGGCCGTGGGGGCCGGCCGGCGTCCAGCCCCCGGACCGCGCAGACGATAGGCCCCGTCGCCCCCCCACCACCGCCGAGAGCCCGCTGGCGGCGCAGCACACGGTCTTGGGCGGAGGGCGGCATCTCCTCTCAGCGCGGCGGCGGCGGGGGGACCGGTTGGCCGGGCGGGGAGGGCTTCAAGGACGGATCGTCGGCCAGCGGGACCATTCCCAGGGCGGTCGCGGTCTCGTAGCCCACGACGCCGGTGGCGAGGATGCCGTTGGCCGTCTGGAAGGCCTTGACGGCCTCCACCCAGCGGCCCGTGTACACGCCGGTCGGCTGGCCCAGGGCGGGATCGAGCGCGGCCAGCCGCTGCTGCAACTGGATGACGTCAGAGCCGAGCAGCGTCGGCACGATCACGCGGCGGACCTCGCCGAAGCGGGGCACCGGCGTGCCGCGGATGTCGACGGGGGTACCCACCTGAACCAGGCTATACAGTTGCACGACGTCGCGATTCAGCATCCGGACGCAGCCGTGGGAGGCCCGCGAGCCGACGGACCCCGGATTGTTGGTGCCGTGGATGCCGTAGGTGCCCCAGGGGATGCTCATCTGCATCCAGCGGGCACCGAAGGCCCCGCCCCACACCGCCTTGGCCTGGATGTCCCAGTGCCCGATGGGCGTTGGGGTACCGGGGGTGCCCACCGCCACGGGCCAGGAGCGCACGATCGCGCCGTCGGCGAACACATACAGGCGGCGGGACAGGGCGTCGATGACGATCTGCAGGTGCTTGCCCGTCAGGTCCACCGGTTGGGCCGGCGCCGCGGGCGGCGTCGGCTCCAGCGCCTGGCCGGTGAGGACCAGGCCCAGAAGGCCCAACGCGGGCACGCCCCGCGTGCTGCTGCACCCCAGCGCGGGACGCTGCAGCCCCAGCACGGCCACCACCCACAGGACGGCCGTCACCAAGAGCACGGGGAGCATCCAGCGATCACCCGCGCGCACGTGCATCCCTCCGGAGCGGTTCGCCCCAGAGTACGTGGCAAGCCCGGACGGCATGCCGGGACGGGGCGCCGGCGCGACGGCCGCCGCCCCGTCGGGCGAGAGCTAGAAAAAGTCGACCCACAGGAGCGTGGGGTCCGGCAGCGTGGACAGCGGGTCCTCACCCGCGGTGTGCGCTGTCACCGGGTCGTCGGCGGCGGGTTGCACCTCCGGCGCCGGCGTGGGCGGTTGGGGATCGGGCGTGGCGGGCGCCCCGGGCTCCGGCTCGGGTGGCATGGCAGGGTCACCTCCGCCCGCCTAGCATGCCCAGTGGCGCGCTCCACCCGCGTTACAGCAGCCGAAAGGAGCGGCGGTGTTCGGCACACGGGCCCAGCCGGGCCAGGGCGGCGCGGTGGTCGGCCGTCGGATAGCCCTTGTGGGTGGCGAAGCCGTATCCGGGATACAGGGCGTCCAGACGACGCATGTGCGCGTCGCGGTGCACCTTGGCGAGCACGGAGGCCGCGGCGATGCTCAGGGCGAGGCCGTCCCCTCCGACCAGGGCCGTCTGGGCCCAGGGCAGGCGGGGATTGCGGACGCCGTCGCACAGGACGTGCTGCGGGGGCGGGTCCAGGGCGGCCAGGGCCCGCCGCATGGCCTCGAAGCTGGCCTGCGCGATGTTGAGGGCGTCGATCTCCGCGACGGGGATCTCCGCCACCGACCAGGCGAGCGCGGCCTCCTGAATACGGGGGACCAACTGTTCGCGCGCCGCGGGCGCCAGGCGCTTGCTGTCGTCACATCCGGCCAGGAGGTCGGCGGGCAGGTCGGGGGGCAACACGACGGCGGCGGCGACGACGGGTCCGGCGAGCGGTCCGCGCCCGACCTCGTCCGTTCCGGCGACCCAGTGCAGGCCCCGCGCCCACAGGCGCTGCTCGAAGAGGAGGCTTGGCCCGCGCCGACCCGCCCGCGGTGCCCCCACCCCGCTCCCCCCCGCTCTCAGCGCAGCGTCCGCCCGGCGACGGCGGCGCGCCCTCCAGCTTCTCGACCGTCGCGCCATTCCCCTGGCGGCCCCGGCCCCGCCTCCCGCCGCCCGGGGCATCATTGGGACGGGGCGGGCGGTTCTTCGAGCGTCACGCACCCCAAGAGGCCCTGGCGCCACTCGCTGCGCAGAACCTGGGCGGCGGCCGCCGGGCGCGGGGCGCCGCCCGGTCCCAGCAGGCCGCGGGCCTGCGCGATGCCGACCAGCAGTTCCGGGCCGGGACCGGTTTCATCGATGCCAAAGCGGGCCTCCAGGCTGCGCGGGACGCGTTGCGCGATCCAGGCGGCGAGTTCGGCCCCGGCCGCCTCATCGTCCACGGCCCCTGGCGGCAGGGCCTCCACCGTCCACAGCCGCCAGGAGGCCGGCCAACTGCCCAGCCGTGGGGCGAGGACCCCGGGGAGGTCCAGGAGGTGACCCCCGCCGGGCAGCCCGAACCACTGACGCCCGCGTGTGACGCCGGCGCGCGCGCCGACATGGGCGCGGCGTTCGCCGAGGACGTGGTTGAGCAGCGTACTCTTGCCGCTGTTGGGCACCCCGGCGACGACCGCGCGGTACCCGCCGGGGGGCCGGCGGGTGGAGGAGAGCGCGCGGGCGGTGGCCGCCTCCAGGAGCCCGCGACCGCCCCAGGGCATCCCCTGGAGCGAGACGGCCACAGTGACGACCTCGCGCTCAAGATGCGCGACCCAGCGGCGTGTGGCGTCCTCCTCGGCGCGGTCGGCGTGCGTCAGCACCAGGACCCGCGGCCGCTCGCCGCACAGCCGCGCCAGGCGCGGGTTGCGGCTGGCGCGCGGGCAGCGCGCGTCGGCCACCTCCCACACCACGTCGACGTCGCGGACCACGGTCGCCAGTTCCCGCTCGGTGCGGGCCATGTGGCCGGAGAGCACACCCGTTTCCCCTGGACCTGGCATCGGCGCCGCCCCCATCGCCAGCAGGGGCCCGCGCGCCGAGCGCACGGACCCCTGCGGTCTGTCGCCCAGTCTTCCCCCTAGGACTCCCGGCGGCGCTCGCGGATGCGGGCAGACTTCCCGCTCAGCGCGCGCAGGTAATACAGCTTGGCCCGGCGCACCCGTCCCCGGCGGACGACCTCCAGGCGGTCGATCCGGGGAGAGTGAAGCGGGAAGGTGCGCTCCACCCCGACACCCGACGCCACACGCCGCACTGTGAAGGTCTCGCTGACGCCCGCACCCTGGCGGGCGATCACGGTGCCCTCAAAGGCCTGCACCCGCTCGCGCCCGCCCTCGCTGATGATGGCGTGCACGCGCACCGTGTCGCCCGGGCGAAAGCTCGGTCGCTCCTTCATCTGTTCCTGCCCGATCGCAGCAATCAGGTCCATCTTCGTCGGCGCCCCCTGTTCAATCCGCGAAAGTATAGCACATCAATCCATGTCGGCCGCCGCCGACAGCGCGGCGCGGTCCGCGGCGCTCAGCGGCAGGGCGTCCAGCAGATCAGGCCTGCGCGCCGCCGTTCGGCGCAGGGCCTGCACCCGGCGCCAGGCGGCAATGCGGGCGTGGTCCCCGCTCAGCAGCACCTCCGGTACCGACAGACCGCGGAACTCCCGCGGCCGCGTGTATTGCGGCCCCTCCAACAACCCGGTGGCGAAGCTGTCGGCCGCCGCCGCACCATCGGCCAGCACCCCCGGCAACAGCCGCACGACGGTGTCGATGAGCACCATCGCCGGCAACTCTCCCCCGGTCAGCACGTAGTCCCCAATCGAGACCTCCAGGGGGCGGTACATGTCCAGGATGCGCTCGTCCACACCCTCATACCGCCCGCAGAGCAGGGTCAGCGCCGGCCGTGCCGCCAACTCCCCGGCCAGGGACTGCGTCAGGAGGCGTCCCTGGGGGCTCAACAGCAGCAGGGGCCCCGCCCCCTCCGCCCGTAGCGCGTCCACGGCGGCGGCGATCGGTTCCGGCTTGAGCACCATCCCCGGCCCGCCCCCGAAGGCGTAGTCGTCGGTGATGCGGTGCGGACCGGGTGCCCACTGCCGCAGGTCGTGCACGTGCAGGCTGCAGGCGCCGCTGGCCTGGGCCTTGCGCACCATCCCCTCGGAGAAGGGGCCGGCGAACATGCCCGGAAACAGCGTCAGCACGTCCAGCCGCACGGCCTACCCCCCCGCTCCCTCCTCGTCGTCCACCAGTCCGGGTAGGTCGGTCAGGCGCACCTCGCCCGTCTCGGGAGACAGCGCGGCGACCGCCGCGCGCACCGCGGGAATGAGCGCCTCCCGCCCATCCGTCCGCCGCACGACGAACACATCGTTGGCGCCGGTCTGCAGCACGCGCTCCAGTCGGCCCAACACGCGACCATCCGCCCTGCGGACGGTGAGCCCCACCAACTGGTGGTGGTAATACTCGCCGGGCGCCAACGGCGGCAGATCTGTCGGGCGCACCACCACCAGCCCCCCCTGGAAGGGGAGCGCCGCCTCCCGGGAGGCGATGTTCCGCGTCGCCACCGACCACCCGCGTCCCGCCCGGACCACCTGCCGCAGGACCGTCCACCGCACCGGGCCGTCGCCCTCCGGACGGAGGCCCACCGCCCTGCCCGGCCGCAGGCGTTCAGGGAAGTCCGTCTCCGGGACGAAGCGCCAACTGCCGTCCAGTCCGCGCGGGGCGCCCAGCCGCCCGATCACGATCAGGTCCGCCGTGCCAGATCCGTCCTCCGCCGTCTACTCCACGACCTCCACGACCACGTGCTTGCCCTGCCGGCTGGCCATCGCCTTGGCGAGGGTCCGGACGGCGGCGATGATGCGACCCTGGCGCCCGATGACCCGCCCCGTGTCATCAGAGGCCACGTGGATCTCGACGATCACCGCGGTCTCACCCTCGACCTCCGTCACGCGCACCTCGTCCGGGTGGTCGACGACGCTCTTGCAGAGATACTCCACCAGTTCACGCATACGTGATGCCCCTTCCGGGTGCGGATGAGAGAATGGGTCACGCCGTCCTAGGCCTGCGCCCGGGTGGCCTCATCCCGGCTGGCGCGCAACTGGGCCAGCACTCCGGCGCGCGCCAGGAGCGCGCGGGCGGTCTCCGAGGGCTGGGCACCCTGCCGCAGCCAGCGCAGGGCCTCCTCCTGCTTGACGTGCAGGGCCGCCGGATGCTGGGTCGGATCGTAGGTCCCGATCTCCGCCAGAAACGCGCCGTCGCGCGGCGAAGTCGACTCTGCGACCACCAAGCGGTAGACCGGGTGCTTCTTGGCGCCCTGCCGCCGGAGACGGATCTTGACCAACACGCGTCCCCTCCCTGACTCTTGCGACTGCCGACTAGCGGTGCCGGCGGGACCGGTGCCGCTGCCCGGGGGGCCGGGCGACGCCCGCCGGCCATCCCCCCATGGGCCGGGGAGGCATCCCGGGCGGCCCCAGGCCCTGGGGCAAGGCCCCCCGCCCGACACCCTTCAGCAGTTTGCGGATGTCGGCGAACTGCCGCAACAGCCGGTTGACATCCGCCACCTGCGTGCCCGAGCCCAGGGCGATGCGCCGACGCCGGCTGGCGTCGACGATCTCGGGGCGGCGCCGCTCGGTGGGCGTCATGGAGCGGATGATGGCCTCCACCCGCCCCAACTCCCCCTCGTCCAACTCGGCCTTGGACGCCCGCATCTGCGCCCCCAGCCCCGGGATCATGCCCAGGATCTGCTGCAGGGGCCCCATGCGCCGCAGGGCCTGGAGCTGTTCCAGGAAGTCCTCCAGCGTGAGCCCGTCTTTCTGCACCTTGGCCTGCAGGGCCTCGGCCTGTTGGCGGTCGAACGCCTGCTCGGCGCGCTCGATCAGGCTCAGCACATCGCCCATCCCCAGGATGCGGGAGGCCATGCGTTCGGGGTGAAAAGGTTCGATGGCGTCCAGGCGCTCCCCGGTGCCGATGAACTTGATCGGCCGCTCGATCACCGCCCGCACGGACAGCGCGGCGCCGCCACGGGCGTCGCTGTCCAGGCGGCTGAGCGCCACTCCGTCCACGCCCACCCCCTCGGCAAAGCCGCGGGCCACGTTCACCGCATCCTGTCCGGCCATCGCGTCCAGGACGAGGAGCACCTCGGTGGGGTGGGCGCGGTCGCGGACCCCGCGCAGTTCGGCCATCAGGTCCGCGTCGGCCTGAGAGCGTCCCGCCGTGTCCACGATGGCCACGTCGGCCGCCAGTTCACGGGCGCGCCGCACCCCGCGCGCCGCGACGTCCGCGGGACCCTCCCCCGGCTCGGGCGTCACCACCGTGGCCCCCACCTGACGCCCGTTGATCACCAACTGTTCCACGGCCGCCGGGCGCTGCAGGTCCGCGGCCACGAGGACGGCGCGCCGGCCCTGCTTGGCCAGGTGACCGGCCAGCTTGGCCGCGAACGTCGTCTTGCCGGCCCCCTGGAGGCCGCAGAGCATGACAACCCCCGGCTTCTGGCTGCCGATCGTCAGGGTGGCGTTGGTCGTCCCCATCAGGGCGCACAGCTCGGCATGCACGATCTTGATGACCTGCTGGGCCGGGGTCAGGCTGGCGAGCACATCGTCGGCCAGGGCCCGTTCCCGCACCCGCGCCACGAAGTCCTTGACGACCTTGAAGTGGACGTCGGCCTCCAACAGGGCCAGCCGCACCTCGCGCAGCGCCTCGTCGACATCGGCGGTCGTCAGGCGTCCCCGGGAGCGCAGGCGTTGCCACACGGACTCCAGCCGTTCGCTCAGGCTCTCGAACATCCGCGTCACGCCCCCCCGCCGTCACTCTTCGGCCAACTGCCGCACGAGCGCGGCCGCGGCACTGATGGCCTGCTCGCGCCGCTCGCCCGCCCCCGCGGCGGCACGTTCCAAAAGGACCGTCACCTGCTCCAGGCGCGCCCGCCGCCGGGCGCGCAACGCGGCGAATCCCAGCCGCGTATCATAGCCCTCCAGCGAAACGACCGCCCGGCGCAGGAGGTCGTGCACCGCCTGCCGGCTGATCCCCGCCCGCTCTGCCACTTCGCCCAGGGAGAGATCCTCCCCATAGTACAACCGCAGCATCTGGCGCTGCCGTGCGGTCAGGAGCGGCCCG
>JAJZWQ010000150.1 GCA_021846605.1 Bacillota bacterium
CGGGCGTGTTCAGCCCCAACGGGCTCAGTCTTGTCTACATCTATGGCCGCGAATTGCGTCTTCCTCTACGGACACAAGGGCTGTCGCCGATTCCGGTCCTGGAACTTCGGCCTAACAGGCCACATGCTCCTGAGCATTCGCCAACCTCACTCGCGGGTCCCTCCGCCTGGCGGCGGGGGGCCCGCGGCCCCCCTGATTCGGCTTCGGCCGCCCCGTCCCTGGTAGCGTCCTCGCCGACGGGGGAGCGGGTGGGGAGGCCACGGCCCCACCGAGGGAGGGGGGACGCAGGCCCATGGGGCACCTGCGCCCCGCCCCTGTCAGGCGGACTGGGGGTCAGCCGGCGCTGCTGGAGCCGTACCCGGTGCCGCCGGACGAACTGCTGCCTGTACCCGAAGTGGTGGTGCCGGACGTGCCGGACGTGCTGGATGTGCTCGACGTACTGGAGGTACTCGATGTACCGGACGCGGTTTTACTGCTTGTACCGGATGTCGCGGGGGTGGTCGTCGAGCTCGACGTGCCGCTCGCCGCCGTGCCGCTGGTCGACGTGCCGCTCGTCGACGCGCCGCTGCCGTATCCGCCGGCCGTGCCGGAACTCGTACTGCCTGAAGCGGCCCCGCAACCCGCGAGGATCGCGGCCGCCGCGACCAACCCCATCCCCAGCACCCAGCGGTGCATCACCTTGCCCATCGCTCAACACTCCCTTTCGGCGCGCCAGTGGGGGGTGGCGCGTCCACGTACACCCTATCCCGCCGAAATGAAGAAATTATGGATGCTGGAGCGTGGTCTTCCCTGCGTTTCCCATTGGATCTCCCTGTCATTGGCACGCATGGCACTATATGGGGTCTTGGACCCCGCCCAGACCACTGGCCGACCCGCGCGGGGCCCGTTTGGCCCCACCGACCGGACCGCAGCGACGGCACGCTCCGACAACGCCCCGTCACCATGCCCGAGGTGGTCGGCCGGTTCGCTTGACAGAGGGGTCCAGGCGGTCCTCAGCCGGTCCCGGCCGCACCCTGGGCGCGGATCTGGCCGATGTGGTTCTCCGCGTGCCGCACGATGCGGCGGAGCCAGTCCTCCAGGGTGTGGGCCCCGGCCTCGGGATGCACTGCGGTCCGCTCCCAGGCATCCGCCGGCAGGCGGCGCAGGATGCCAGCCATCTCCGCGCGGAGGGCGCCGAAGACGGCAAGGGCGGGATCCAGGTCCTCGACGCGGGCCAGGGCCTCCGTCCAGCGGTCCTGGTCAAAGGCGGGCACCGTACCACCGGGTTCCGCGATCGTCCGCTTCAAGCGGAACACGCTTGCGACCTCCGCGTCGCACAGGTGCAGCGCGATTTCGCGGGGGGACCACTGGCCCGGCGCCGGCCGGACGTCCAGACGGCCCTGCGGCAGGGCATCCAAGGCCTGCCGCAGGGAATCCGGGGCACCGGCATAGGCGCGGATCAGCCACGTACGCTCGTCCATTCGCGGGCACCTCCCTTGAGCGGACCGGTCACCCCACGACCAAGTCGACGGCACCGCCGTGCCGCACGCGGATGGCCAGAGCATCCCCATCCGGGATGGCCTCCACGTCCGCGCGCTCCGCACGGGAATCGCCCGCCGACAGCAGGCGGAGGCCGCCTGCCTCCGCGGGCACGGCAGCGGTGCGGTGGACGACGCAGCGGCTCTCCCTTCCCGGGTGGTTGCCCAGGTGCAGCGCGACATGGCCGTCGTCACGGCGGTGCACCACCAGGTACTGGTGGGCTCCGACCTCGCCCTCCACCCGCAGCGGTAGCCCGGGGACGTCCACCGAGAACCGCTCGGGCACGTCCAGGTTCTCGTGGGTCTGGGACACGAACACGGTGCCGACCAGCCCCACCATCCAGGCATCCCCGCGCCCGTCCCCATCCTGGGGACAGCGGGCGTCGAAGAAGGCGCGCGCCGCCGCGACGTCGGGGAAGGCGTTGGGGGTCACGACCGTGGGGAACGCCAAGAGGGTGTCTGTGGAGGTGAGTTTGGGCAGCACGGGGATCCAGTAGTACCGGCCGGTGTTGGGGATCATTTCCCAGTCGTGGCGCATGCCGTAGGTCGCCGCGTAGAGCATCCCGGAGCCGTGGCCGCGCGGGCTGTGCGCGCCGCCGCGGCGGTCGTCGGCGCGGTCGTCGCGGTAGCAGTCGACATCGCTGCGCTCGGCGAAGGCGGCGTTCTCGAAGTCGGCGTAGTAGGCCACCCGCACCTTGTCCGCGACCGCCCGCCGCGAGGGGATGGCCCGTTCGGTGATCAACCAGGCCAGCAGCGGCTCGATGGACCTCCGCCAGGGGTCGGCGTAGGCCGTGCGCTCCCGGTTGACGAAGACGCCCAGGAGGGGCTCGATGCTGTATACTGTGGCGCCCGAGGACGCCCCGAGCAAGATCATCTGGCCCCACAGGGTGTCCGGGCACGCGGCGACGTCCCCGCGGCGGTACCCCTGGTCGAATTCGTGCGGAGTCCGGTTCAGCTTGGTGTAGCCTGTCTCCAACCAGTAGAAGGATTGGGGCTCAAGCCCCCAGTTGTCCGCCGCGCCCGCCAGCCAGAGCCCCATCACGGAGTCGTGGCACAGGTACATGGACTTGGGCACGTTCATCTCCCACTGTGGCAGGACCACGTCCGGGTGGCGGGCCATGCAGCGATACAGCTCCCGGTCCATGCCCACCTCCAGCCAGAGGTTGCACCCGTCGTTGGCCTCCTGCCAGCTGACCAGACCCCCGACATCCGCGGACAGTTCGATCAGGTCGGCCATGTAGCCGCGCTCCTCGGCGGAGAAACCGTAGCAGTTGAGCTCGACGGCCTGCACTCCGACCATCCCGGGATACTGCGCGTACCACTCCCGGATCTGGGCGATCGAGGCCGTCTCCGCGTGCCAGGTGCGCCGCGTGTCGCCGAAGGTCGGGATGTAGGGGGGCATCCAGGTGCGCACCTGCACGAAGAACGGGATGCCCTCGCGCTCGGCGGCCCGGGACAGGGCGTCGCGCTGCGGGTCGGTGCACAGGAAGATCAGGGCCGTGCAGGCCCGCACCACGGGGTCGATGTGGCGCCACTCGGACACCATCTGTTCCGCATTCTCCTGCTCGGACGCGCCGGCGCGCCCCTCCCACCCGATCAGGACCAGGGGATGGGCCGGGGTGATCGACCAACTCAACCGTGCCACCGTGTTCACTCCTTGCGCGTGCGCTCTGGCCCGTCCTTCGGTGTCTGGGGCGGGCCTCCTGTCGGGTGGAGCGTGCGGTCCCGCCCGCCTGGGCCGCGCCCGCCCGAACCCCCCCGGTGGTGGGCCCGAAGGATAGACCGGGCTGGGGCCGGCGGGGATCCGGCCCTGAGGCCCCTGGGCAAGGGAGTGACCCCCCCAGGCCGCGGACACGATCCACCGACGCTTTTTGGTCCTGTACGGGGACCAGCACCCCACTCCCCAAGACACCCTGGGGCTGTCCGCGGCGGCGCTACGCGCGGCCGGGATCTCGGGCGCCAAGGTCGCCGCCATCCGCGTCGTGGCGACCCGGTCCCTGGCCGGCGCGGTGCCGACATTGGAGGAGGCCAGGGGGCTGCCTGACGAGGAGGCCGTGGCCCGGCTCTCCGCCGTGCGCGGGGTGGGACGCTGGACGGCAGAGATGTTCCTCATGTTCCGGCTGAGCCGGTCGGATATCCTCGCGCTCGGCGACTACGGGTTGCGCCGGGGTTACGCGGTGGCGGCCGTACCGGACGGAGGCCAGTTGGTACCTGTAGCGGGCCGCCAAGGCGGGGCCGGGGCTGGCCCCTCCCCGCTCGCGCGACACGCGCGGGACGGGTTAGCGGAGGGAACTGGAGCGGCGCATTCCCCCAAACCCCGTCGGGCCGCCGTTCGACGGGCGGCGGGCGCATCGCCGAGGACATGGGCCGGCCCGGCGCGGCGCACTGCATGGGCAGTTCCAGGCCGTGGCGCGGCAGACGCGGGGCGCCGCGCCAGCCCGCAGCCCGGTGGGGCGCGTTCCGCGGGGCCGGCCGTCTCCCGCTGCGCCGAGTGGTTGTTGGCGTTGCTCCCCCTCGCAGGCATCCCCGTCCGGGTCATCGCCGACCGGGGAGATCTGGCGGGCCACCACATGGGCGCCTGCACCTCCGCGGAGGGGCCCGGCCACGGGCGTCGACCTCTGCCCCGACCAGGGAGTCGAGACCTTCCACGCCTACCTGCGGTCCCGGAACGCGGGCCGCTCCACCCCGGACACCACACCGATGATCGCGAGGTAGCACGTACGCGCATCGCGACCCGATCGGCGGGTGCCCGCTGTGTTGGGGGGCCTCCCGCCCTTTCACCACCGGGGCCACGGCGCGGTCCGGCGGATCCCCACCGGAACGACCGCCAGCAGTTGGCCGCCCGCCCGGACTCACCCGGCGCCGCGCGCGCCGCCTCCGGCCGGGTGGGCGGGTTCTCGGCGGAGGGTGGGGCGGAGACCCGGAGCCCGCTCTGAGCCCAGAAAGGCTCGATGCACGGTGCGCATGCTGGTGGGTGGGCACCCCGTGATCCACGGGCGAACGTCAACGGATGGTCACCCACAACCCACCAGCGCGGACCCCGTCGCTATCCCGTTGGTCCGTCATTGGGCCGGATCCAGGAGAACGGCCACCGGACACCGGGCACTTCGCAGCACCTGGTCCACGGTGCGCCCACAGTACAATTCCCCTCCAGCCGCATGGCGCTCCGCATGCATGAGGATCAGGTCAGCACCGCCCATCGCCGCACACTTCACGATCTCCTCGCCAACCGTGCCCCGGACCAGCACGTGCGCGTCCCGACGCACCGTGACGCCGATCCCCTCCCCCAAGCGACTCACCGCCATGGTCGCGTGCCAACCGTACTCGTTCGCCGCCTGCAACGCCCCCAGGGCACGGCTATCCAACGGTTCCGTCAAGGGACCGGCATCGACCAGATGGAGCGCCAGCACCTCTGCCGACGTGCCCCGGGCCAGGGCCAACGCGAACTCCGCAACCCGCAGGTCTCCTCGCGTGCCGACTGTGGGTAAAAGGATCCGTCGCAGCCGCACGCCCTCCCGGCGCCACCGCGCCGCCTGGAGGACCAGGGTTGTGCAGGGGGTCGCCCGTACCACGCTGTCCACCACGTCGCCGAAGAGTCCGGAACCCGGCCGGATCGCCGCGGAACCAAGGACGAGGAGGTCGTAGCCCCGCGCCGCTTCGGCGAGGATGCCTTCGGCGATACCACTTCCAGCAGGCACCACCCGCTGTTGCCATTCCACCTTGGCAGCATCAGCCCCCCGCCCAGGTGACGGCACCGACGAGACACCCCCGACTTCCTGTGGTGCCCGGATGTGCAAAGCCACCGCCTCCACCGCCCGCGCGGCCGCCAGGTGGGCCACCACCTCCCCGGCCACCAGGGCGTACCGGCCGTCACGCACAGGGACAAGCATCCGACGCAGCCCATGCAAGAAGCTCTGCGCCTCCCGTGCCTCGCGGTCCAATCGCTGCCGCTCATCGGGGTCGGCCGGCGCACGCTGCAGCGTCCAGCGGAGCAGCGACGGAGCCAAGACGGAGGTAGCCACGGCCATCGCCACAATGATCGAGTACATGGGAACCGTCAGCACGCCCAACTGCAGGCCGGCGGTGGCGACAATGATCTCCACGGCTCCGCGGGCATTCATGCCGGCGCCCAACGCTGCCGACAGCCATGGGGAGACTCCGGCGAGCCGGGCCCCGAGGTAGGTACCGGCGAACTTCCCCAGACAGGCCACCGCGATCACCGCGAGCAAAACGGCGAGCAGGCCAGGGGACGCCAGGGCAGGCAGGTCCACCTTCAGTCCCGCCGCGGCGAAGAAGACTGGCGCGAACACGCCGAGCGTCATCGCCTCCAGATGGGGACGGGCCGAGCGGGCAACGCGCGGGACGCGGGAGAGTTGGACCCCCACCAGGAACGCACCAAGAAAGGCCTCGACGTGCAGCGCCTGGGTGACCGCGGCGCCACCGAGGCCAACGGCCAGAACGACGGTGAGCGTTGCGCCGCCGCCGCCGAAATGGTCGTCAACCCAGTTCACCAGGGCGCGAATGAGGCGGTAGCCGAGCGTGAAGCAGAAGGCGGCAAAGGCGAGCGTGCCGAAGACCGATACCGCGACGCTGCCCAGTGGCAAGACGCGGGCGGTAGCGATCCCCGACACCATGGCAAGCAGGAACCACCCGGCGGCGTCATTGATCACCCCCGCCGCCAGCGTCAGTTGTCCCACGTCGCGGCGCATGAGGTCCATATCCAAGAGGATCTTCACGATCACCGGGATGGCCGAAATCGACATGGCCGTCGCCACCAACAGATCGAACACGGACCGTGCATGGACGTGTGCCACCAAGATGGTGGGAAGCAGGGCGGCCAAGCCGTAGCCACAGAGAAACGGCACAACGACGCCGCCCACCGCGACCAGGAGGGCGGGCCGGACCTTCCGCCGGACCAAGTCCACGTCAACCTCGATGCCACTGACGAGCAGCAGGAGAATGACGCCGAACTGGGCGAGCAGTTGCAGGAGCAAGGGCTGCGGCCCCTGGGTCGGAAAGACGACCGCGAACAGGCCTGGCGCCACGGCGCCGAGCAGGGACGGTCCGAGAACGACCCCGCCGAGAAGTTCCCCGATCACCTGGGGCTGGTTGAGCCGGCGGGCCGCCTCGCCAAGGCCTCGAGCACATACCAAGAGGAGCATGAACTCCAGTAGAAACCGCAACAGATCCGCCGATGTCAGGGCCACGGCAACGCCCCCAGCGGGCTGCCAACGCCAATCCGCTTCGGTAAGGGAACACGGCAGGGAACCATCCCTACCCGTCGGAGGGGGGCTCCGCACCACATTCCACGCTTACGAGGTTAGCTGACGGGCTCGGAGCGAACGCTGCCCCTACCTCTTCACGAGGATTCGCCCCACGGATCAGTTTGGTTCCCCCGTTCGCCGCAAATCGGCGACTCAGCGATCGGCGTGGAGACCTATGCTGCTATCCGCCGAACAACCCCCGCATCGCTCGGGTGTCGTCACGCTACCACAGGGCCAAGCGTGCGGGCAATAAGCATCCCGGGCGTGTGGCCACCGCGCCACGGGGCCGGCCCAACGTGCATCCCGCGTCCGCAGCGGCGGCCGCCGGTGTGCGCGGAAATACCGGCCGCCCTGAAGGCGCGCCTCGGGCGCGGGCGGGTCTGGCGGATCAATCCGAGATGCCCTTGAAGCACCAACCACTGCAGCGCCCACTTGGATCTGCCGCCCCCGCCCGCCGCTACTATGGCCCACCACGGACTCCTGATGGCCCTACCGCCGCCCTTCGCCTTTTGGGCTCGGTCGCCGGGACCCGCTCGCGCGGGAAGCCACCAGGTCTCTCCAGTTGCGGCCCGATCCCTG
>JAJZWQ010000151.1 GCA_021846605.1 Bacillota bacterium
TGCTCGCGGAAGAAGGTCGGCGGCAGCGCCAACAGGCGGTCCCAGACCGCGGCCTGCAGGGCTGCCCCCACCCGCCCCTGGGCGCGCAGCAGGGAGATGCGTTGCGGCAGGGAGAGGCAGGTTGTGGCCAGCGCCGCGGCCAGAAGCGCGCCGGCCAGGGCGGCCAGTTGCGGTCGCTCCCCTCCCGGGATGACCGCCCCCACCAGCACCCCGGTGAGCACCGGGACCGCGGTGCCGAGCAGCGCCACCGCCAGCCCGCCCAGCAGGAAGGTGGGCAGGTCGGGCCGGAGGAGGGGCCAAACGAAGGTGAGGAGGTCCGCCGGGCGCAGCGGCCGCTCCGGCAGGGGCCGGTACGGCGTCCAAGCGACCGGGTCGAGCGTGGCGGCGACGGCAGCCGTTACGGCCGCGGACCTGCCCGTGACGGGGTCTTCCATCCGGTATCCGTCCCGCCGCGGCAGCAGGGCGACGGGCTGCCCACCCTCTTGCCGATGTGCGAGCAGGGGGCCATGGTCGTGGCGCCACCACCCGGCGCGCAGCGTCACGGGGCGAGCCCGCAGCCGGTGGGCCGCCGCAAGGGCGGGGATGTCGGTCCCCGACCTACCGACGGGCGGCGCGGTCAACCCCATGTGCCGCACCACCGCGGCGAAGGCGGCACCCAGGGCCTCTGCGGGCGGGGCACCCGGCGTCGCGGCCGTTGGCGCCAGCAGCGCCCCCAGGCGCAGCGTGCCGCCGTGCAAGGCGGCATCGGCCGACCCCTGCCGCTCGGCCGCCCGCCGCCGTCGATCCTCTGCGGCGGCCCCGCGGTCGGTGCCCAGCGCGGTTAGCAGGGCGCGTTGGGCCTGGGCGAGGTCGTCCCATGCTCGGCTGCCGGCCAGCCATTCGGCAAGGGGTATCGCATCCAAGTGCGCGTCGGGTGCGCAGCGCAGCCAAGCGGCGGCGGGAACGGGGAGCCCCTCCGTGGTGAGCGAGAGCTCAGGCCGGCCCAGGAGGTGCGCCTGACCGGCAGTGGTCCGGACCCAGAACGGATCCGTTCCAGGCCGGCGGGCGACCGTCCCCGCGGGGGTGGACGGTCCGGATTCGAGCTCAAGCGCCCCGCGTGGCGCCGGACCGGCGCGCACGGCGGCGACCAGGCCCGCCAGCCAGCCGCCCAGGGCCGCGGCGGCCAGCGGGGTGAGGTGGCCGCGAGCCAACTCTCGCCAACGGGCCTGAGCGAGGCGCTGCAAGCGGGCCTCGCGTGCCGCCACGGCCAACAGGCCGGTGTCCCCGGATGCGGAGTCCACGCCCGGCAGCAGCCCCCCCGCCGCCACCGTGCACAGATGGGTACGGGCACCAGCGGCGACCCCGTCGCGCAGTGGGACGGCAAAGACGTGGACCTGGCCGTCCGTCACCAGCCACACGGCGCCCGCTTCCTGCAGGGGGAGGGGACGGTCCCCCGTGAGCACAACGCCCTCGCCCTCCGCCTCGAAGGCGTCGCGCAGGGAGCGGTAGGCCGCCTCAAGAACGTGGTCCGGCAGGCGCCGGGGCGCGCGCCGCCCGAGGCGGGCGAGCCACCGGGCGCCGTCGGGGTCTCCGCCCGGTTCGGCAAGTCCCCTGCTCGCCAGTCCGTGCAGGAGCGCCTCGGCCGCCGCCGCCGATTCGAGGCCGCACTCCGCGCAGACATCCGCGGCGGTGGCCCCGCCCCGCCGCATCAGAGCCAGCAGGGCCGCCCGTTCCAGCGGGGGGAGCAGCAGCATGGCCGCCGCTCCGGAGCCAGTCTCCTCCGGAATGGGTGGCGATGGTGCGCCGGTACTTGGGGACAAGTCGGCCACGCCGCAACCCCCCTTGTGGGTCCTCGCCGGGCCCCGGGCGCTCATTCGACGCTGATCAACTCGGCGTAGCGGCCCCCTGCGGCGACGAGCGTCGCATGGGTGCCGCGTTCAACGACCCGCCCCCGCTGCAGCACCAGGATCTCGTCGCAGTCGCGCACCGTGCTGAGGCGGTGGGCGATGATCAGGCAGGAACAGCCCCGCCGCCGCAGGGCGGCGTCCACCCGTTGCTCCGTGCCCGGGTCGAGGGCACTGGTCGCCTCGTCCAGCACCAGCAACGCGGGATTGGTGGCCAGCGCCCTCGCGATCTCCAGGCGCTGGCGCTGGCCGCCGCTCCAGTTGAGGCCGCCCTCGGCGATGCACGCCGCATAGCCCCCCGGCCGCCCGGCGACCTCCGCGTGCACGGCCGCGTCTTGTGCGGCCGCCACCAAGTCCTGGTCTGGGACGGTCTCGTCCCAGAGCGTGAGGTTCTCCCGTACGTCGCCCGCAAAGAGGAAGATCTCTTGGTCGACCACGGCGACCGCCCGCTCGCGGATGGCGCGGGGCACCTCGCGCAGCGGCAGCCCGTCGAGCAGGATGGCCCCGCTCCACGGTTCATACAGCCCGGCCACCAGACGCGCGACCGTGGACTTGCCGCTACCCGTCGCCCCAACCAGGGCCTTGCGTTCCCCCGGCCGCAGGACGAGGGAAAAGTCCTGCAGCAGGGGCGGATCCAGCCGGCTGTAGCCGAAGGTGACCCCGCGCAGCTCCAGGTGGCCCGTCAGCTCTCCCGGTGGCGGCCCCGCCCCGTCAGCCGTGAGGGCCTCCTCACCGTCCGCCGCCGCTCCCTCCGCCGCGAGGTCGGGGGGGGTGCCGAGCACGTCGTCGAGACGCTGCAGGTCCGCCTGGGCCTGTTGCAGGCGCCCGCCGAAGCCGACCAGCCCCTGCACGGGGCGCAGGAAGGACAGCAGCAGCCCTTGGAAGGCCACCAGCGCACCGAGGCTCATCTGGCCCTCCATGACCCGCAGCCCGCCCAGAGAGAGCACGGCGGCCGTGCCGAGCGCGCCCGAGAGCACGGGTGCCGCCTCCAGCGCGCCCCCCAGCCACCCATACTGCTGCCGTACGGCCAGCAGGTTTGCTTGGTGCCCGGTGAGGCGGACGAACAGGTCGTCCTCGCGCGCCGACGACTTGAGCGTCTCGATCGACTGCAGGCCGGCGGTGACCACGCCCAGGAGGCGGCTCTGCTCCTGGAGGAGGCGCTGCGCCAGGTCGGTGCGTTGGCGCGTCAACACCAACAGGGCACCCAGGTCGAGGGCGCCCGCGGCGGCGGCCACCGCCGTCAGCAGGCCGTCGTAACGCAGCATCAGGCCGAGGAAGAGGACGGCGAGCAGGGCGTTGAGCGAGCCGGCCGCCAGTTCACCCGAGAGCAGGGAAGCCAGGCGGTCCACCAGCGCCACCCGTGCCGCGACGTCGGCGGGGTAGCGCTGGGCGAAAAAGGGCAGGGGCAGGCGTAGCACGTGCCAAAAGAGCCGGGCGGCGGAGCCGACGGCGAGCCGGGTGCGCAGGCGGAGCAGGCAGAGGGCTTGCAGCCAGGCCAGCGGGACCTGGACCAGGGCGGCGAGGCCCAGCCCAGCCAGCAGGGGCAGGATCAAGTGGTGCCGCTGCCCCACCAGGACGTCGTTGACGAAGACCTGGGTCAGGGCGGGTACGACGAGGCCGGGGATGACGAGCAACACGCCCGCGAGGACGGCGAAGGCGAGGGCCGGCCCGGTGCCGGGCAGGTGGGCGGCCAGCGCCGGCAGCAGGCGCTGGCGCGCACCGCCGGGGCGGAACCCGGGACCGGGCTCGAAGGTGAGCACGATACCCGTGAAGGATCCGTCGAATTCCTCCAGGCTGACACGGCGGTGACCCAGGGCGGGGTCGTTGAGAAAGGCGCAACCGGAGCCGAAGCCTTCGAGGACGACGAAGTGGTTCAGGTTCCAAAAGAGGATGGCTGGCAGGGGCAGATCCCGCAACCCCTCCGGTTCGCGGCGGTAGGCGTGGGGCAACAGTCCGTAGGCCCGGGCCGCCGCCACGATGCGGTTGGCCTTGCTGCCGTCGCGCGAGACGCCGCAGGCCGCCCGCAACTCCTCCAGCGGGACCTGACGGCCATGGTATGCCAGAACCGTGCCGAGTGCCGCTGCGCCGCACTCCACGGCTTCCAGTTGCAGCACCAGCGGGGTGCGCACCCGCCTCCGGTGTCCGGCCACGGTCTGCCTCCCCCCGGGTCTGTGGCGCGGTATCAGGGGCGCGGGAACACCCACTCCACAGGATGGAGCGCGGCGACGACCACCGCCGCGCGGACAGGCGTCCCGGCGCCGACGGCGGCAGCGGACCCGTGGTCGGCCGTTGACCACTGAAGCCCGCGGGGCGCCGCCCGGTCCGTCCCCAGGGCGACATCCATCCGCACCACGTCCCCGGCAGCCGCCAAGCGCGTGGCCAAGCCGGCGTCGCCGAGGGTCGCGGCGATTTCCGCCTCGCTGGCGGGGTAGGGGGCCACGTCCGCCACGCGCCCCTGGATGTAGCCGGTCGTGGTCGGCCCTGCGCCCTCGGGCCAGACTTGGACCGGCAGGCCCAGCCGCACAGTGGCGGCCTGCGCCAACGGGAGGTAGCAGAGCGCCGTCAGGGCCCGGCCAGCCGGCTCAATGGTAGCCAGCGTCTGGCCCGCGTCCACGACCGCGCCGTCCTGGACGAGCACCTGCGCCGTCCGTCCCCCAACGGGCGCGGCCACCGACGCGGAACGACCCGCCGCCGTGCGGAGAACCGCCACCGGGTCGCCCGGTGCGAGCGCCTGTCCGGGCGCGGTCTGCACCGCCGTGACGACACCGCCGCGGGGGGACGCGACCAGTGCCAGACCGCCTTTTGGGAGCAGCAGGCCGCTTGCCACCACCTTGACCGGTACCTGCCCGAGCAGGCTCCAGAGGACTGCGACCGTGACGACTGCGCCGATTCCGACCAGGGCCAACCACGAGAGCGGGTCGGTCACCGCCAGCAGCAGGTCGAGTTGCTCCGGGGATTGGGCGCGACGCAGCGCGGCCGGTCGGAAGAGCATCGCGGCCATCCCTCCTTCCGCACCGGCGGCACTGGGGCAGACCGGACTACCAGCCGCCGTCGGGGCCGTCGGTCCCCGCCGCGCCGGCCAGGCTACCAAAGAAGCCGCCCGCGGCGGACTCCAGGTCCCGGGGGTCGAGCTCCTCCGCCGGAGGGCGCGGCAGTACCAGGTAGGTGCACTCCGGCGTGTCCTCCAGGATGCGGATCTCGGCTCCGTCTGGGATGGGGATGCCGCATTCCCGCAACACGCCCATGGGCTCGGCCAGGAGACGCCGCTTGAACGCCGGGTCCCGCCATGCCCTCGCCACCACGAAGGCGAAGCGCTGCGTCTGCTGAGCCGGTCCCATCTCGCGCGCCACCCCGCCAGCCCCCTCTCCCGCCATCATCAACCCGGTGTCGATTCCATTGCGGTGCAGCGTAGCCGTCGGCCGGAGAGGCGGCCAGATGGATCACTGTCGAGATGGCGCCGAGTCGTTGCCGAGCCCGGCCGACCCATCGCCGGTCGCTTCGGCAACCCCGTTCAACCGCCAGAGGGTCTCGGTTACGAGGTCGATCCCCGCCTTGAGGTGACCGCGGTAGGTGCTGAAGGGCAGCTCAAGGGCCTCGGCGGCCTCCTCCTGTGTGCCGGCCGTCCCCAGGAAGGTGGTGCTCAGGGCGCGGTGGAGTTTGGTCCGGCGAGGAGAGGCCGCGAGCGAATCCACGGCTTGGTGGCAGATCGCTCGCAGCGCGGCGACGCGCGCGGATTCGTCGGCGGTCGCGGGGACCCGGTGGACAACGAGCGGGGCATGCAGCAGGGGATTGCGGGCGAGCATGTCCGGCTCGCGCAGGTGGCGCAGGGCGTCCCGCACCGCGGGAGCGAAGTCGCGCTCCGCGAGCGCGGGCGCCCCGGGCGCGGCCGACCGGACGGAGCCCTGGGCGGTCAGCGTGGTCAGCCGTTCCCCCGTACCGATCAGTTGCAACCAGGCCAACGGGGGCAGAGGCCGCCAGTCGCGCGCGAACACGCCGTAGCGCCGCGCGCCGCTGCTGAAGCTGCAGACCGGCAAGGGCCGAAACCCGCTGCCCTGCATCCACGGCGCCCAGAAGTCGGGGTCGGCGCAGGCGATGAAGCTGAAACGGAGATCTGGGGTGGCCAGGTAGTGCTGGACGAAGGATACGAACAGGGCCGCCTGGGCGGGCGAGACCGCCTGGTGGGTGTCGGTGGCCAGCCAGTGTCGCACCAGGGAGGCGCGGGCGCCACCGATGCGATCGTGGACGTGCGCGCGGACCCTTTGGACGCAGGGGTCGCCCTCGTCCCGCTGCAGGGAGTCCACGGCGAGGATGATTGCCCCGCCGCGCAGGTTGCCGCCGCCGTCGACCAGGGCCAGGACGCTGCCGGGTTGGTCGGCCACCCAGCGCGCGGCGCTGGTGGCGGACTCCGCCCCCTCGAAGCGGCGGATCGATTCCACGAGAGCCGCCGCCTGGTCGGGGTCCGCAGGCCTGGTGGCGAGGGCTGCGTCCCGCGACCAGGCGGTGGCCAGGTAGGGACGGGCCGCATCGTCGTCCCGGTGCAAGAACAGGTAGTCGGCGAGCAGCCGCCGCTGTTCCTCCCCCGTGGCTCGCTGCAGGCGCTCGGCATAGTACGTGCGGGCGCGGGCAATCATCGCCGCCTGCCGGGCCGGGTTGCGCCAGCGGCATTCGGCGGATAGGGCCGACTGCAGCGTCTCGTGGAGCACTAGGCCATGCGCCGTCGCCTGCGCCACGGAGAGCCCCGCCAGCCATTCGAACATGCCCCTGGCGTCCGGCGTGGCCGCCATGGCGGCGAGCAACCGCTCGTCGAGGCAGCGGACCAGGGCTGCAGCCTCCAGCGCGTCACGCTGCTCCGCCGCGGGTACCCGTTCCACCATCTGCCTCACCAGGGCGGTCACCAGCGCCGGGGTCCGCTCCGGGGCGAACGGCAGGTCGGGGGATTGCAGCACGGCGTCGGCCGCCAGCGCCAGGGCCAGCGGATGGCCCCGCGCGAAGGCGAGCACGTGGTCGACGTGTTGGGGCGGGACGGCGCGCGCGCCCAGATAGGCGCGGCTCTCGCGTTCGTCGAAGTTCTGTAGCTGCCAGATGGCGAGGAGGTCCCGCCAACCCGCGTCCAGGCGCCAGGAGAGGGAGAGGGGCTCCCGGTCGGCCAGGATGACGAGCGCCGTTTCGGGCAATTGCGGCAGCAGGGCCTCCCGCAGCCAGTCCTCCAGGGGCCGCAGGGCTTCGCAGGTGTCCACCGCGAGCAGGCACCGCTCGCCCGTGCGCCCGAGGGCCCGTTCCAGGGGCTCGTCGCCCTGGACGCCGAGCGCGGTGCGCACGGCCGCCGCGAAGCGCTGGGCGTCCGCCGGCACCTCGCGGCCGTCGACGCGGCCGGCCCGGATGCCCGCTTCTTCTGCCTGGCGGAGGAAGGCGTGGAGCAGCGCGCTCTTGCCCACGCCGCCCGGACC
>JAJZWQ010000152.1 GCA_021846605.1 Bacillota bacterium
GATCTCGCCCCCAACGCGCGCACCAGGTCGACTGAGACGCCGGCGTCCTCGGGGCGCCCGGGTCCGGGGGAGATCACCACGCCCTCGGGCCGCATGGCGGCGATCTCCGCCACCGTGCGCTCGTCGTTGCGCAGCACCGCAGGCGTGGATCCCAACTCTGCCAGATACTGTACCAGGTTGTAGGTGAAGGAATCGTAGTTGTCCAGGACGAGGATCATGCCCGCTCCCCCCCGGCTTCCAGGGCGTCCAGCGCGGCCAGCACGGCTGAGGCCTTGTTGATCGATTCCTCATATTCCCGGCGCGGGAGCGAGTCGTAGACGATGCCGCCACCCGCCTGCACCGCCGCCACCCCGCCACCCAGGGTGAGGGTGCGGATGCAGATGGCGCTGTCGGCGTTGCCGTCGTACCCGAAGTAGGCGACACACCCGCCGTACGGCCCGCGGCGGTGCGGCTCCAGCTCGGCGATGATCTCCATGGCGCGCACCTTGGGCGCTCCGCTCAGGGTGCCGGCAGGGAACGCGGCGCCGAGGGCGGCAAAGGCGTCGGTGTCCTCCCGCAGTCGGCCACGCACCGAGGACACCAGGTGCATCACATGGGAGAAGCGTTGCACGGTCAGCTGCTCGGGGACCTCCACCGTGCCGGGTTGGGCCACGCGGCCGATGTCGTTGCGCCCCAGGTCGACGAGCATCACGTGCTCGGCGACCTCCTTGGCGTCGGCGCGCAGTTCCTCCTCCAGAGCCTGGTCCTCGGCGGGGGTCGCCCCGCGCGGGCGCGTGCCCGCGATGGGGCGGGTCTCGACCACCCCGTCCTGCACCCGGATCAGCATCTCGGGCGACGCCCCCACCAGCTGGTGGCCGGGGAAGTCCAGGAAATACATGTACGGGGACGGGTTGAGGCTGCGCAGCACGCGGTAGACCTGCAGCGGGTCGCCAGCGAAGGGCCGCGAGAGGCGCTGGCTGAGCACCACCTGGAAGATGTCGCCGACGCGGATGTGCTCGCGCGCCGCGGCGATCATCCGCGCGTGGCGCTCCTCGGTCATGTTGGCGCCCTGGAGCCGGGGCCGGCCGCCCTGGGGCAGCACCACCGGCGGGAGCGGCGGCGTCGGCCGCTCCAGCGCCGCGCGTACCTCGGCGATGGCCCGCAGGGAGGCGCTGTATGCGGCCTCGGGATCGGTTCCGGGACGGGCGCTGTGCACGATCTGCAGGCGGTGGCGGAAGTGGTCCACCACCAGCACGTCCTCGGCCAGCACGAAGGCGGCCTCGGGCCAGCCCGTGCCGTCGTCCGGTAGCCGCGGCACCCGCTCCAGGTGGTGGATGAGCTCGTAGCCGAAGTATCCGACGGCGCCGCCCCAAAAAGGCGGCATCTCCCCCGCCACGGCCGGGCGGTGATCGCGCACCACCCGGCGCAGCACCGCCAGCGGGCTTTCTCCCGGCAGGCGCTGCTCGACACCGTCCGAACCCGAAAGGCGCACGCCGGCGGCATCCGCCTCCAGGCGCAGGAAGGGCCGCAGGCCGATGAACGAGTACCGGCCGAATCGACCGTCGTGTTCGGCGCTTTCCAGCAGGTACGTCGCCCCCAGGGGCCGGAGCTTGTGGAAGAGGCCGATGGGGGTGTCCAGGTCCGAGACCGCCGACCAGGAGACCGGGATCACGCTGCCCCGCTGCGCCAGTGCACGGAACCGCTCGCGATCCGGAACGATGTCCCCGGCCACCTCGGCTTCCCCCCATCCGCATTAAAAACATTAAACCCTTGTCCCATTGCGGGGCGAAGGGTTCGCGGTGCCACCCACATGCGCGCGCCCACGGGCCGGTGCCCGCGCGACGACGCATCTCTGCCAGCACCTTCTCCCCGGCGGGGAGGGCCGATGCCGTCGCCGGTTATCGGTGGCGAACCGCCGGCCCCTTTAGGCGGGTCGGTCGCTTGGGGGGCCATTTCGGTCAGAGCGCCACGCCGGGCTTGCACCCTCCCCGGCTCGCTGTGGCGGCCATCCCCGCCTACTTCTCCCCCGCATCGCGCTGGCCGGACCGTACCAGAGGCGGAGGGAGCTGTCAAGGAGCGGCAGAGCCCAGCAGAGGCAGCGCTCACCCACATGGCCGCCGCGAAGGCGGCCCGGCGGGCACGCGGCAACGCGGTAGGTGCCGCCGCCGTGGCCGTGCCCTGGGCGTCCTGGCACGCAACCACACCCTCTGGCCCCCGGCGCGCGCCCAAATCCGACCGGGACCCGGCCGGTTCGTCCTTGACGCCCACGCTCTCCTCGCCATGCTGGGAAGGAGCCTGGGGGCGACGTGGTCCAAGCCATCTGCGCCGATGCCGAAAACGCGATCTGGATCAGTTCCGTCAACCTCGGCGAGGTGTACTACATCCTGCTACGCCGACGTGGAGAACCTGCCGCCCGAAAGATGGAGGATGCCATCCAACAGCAGTCCAACGTGTCCGTCGTGGGCGCCACGTGGGCGCGCGCCCGTGGCGCCGCAGCCGTGAAAGCGAAGGCCCCGCACTCGCGGGCCAGGGCGACCGCGAACGCGCCCTACTGGTAATCGGCGATCTGGAGTACCGGTCGTTGGAGAAGTCTGGCGAGCTTCGCGTGTTGTGGCTCAATACCTCGTCGGGATACGCGTGGTGTCCATTGGGCCCCGCCCCGGCACCACCAGGCCAGAGCCAGGGGCCCGGCCCCGCCCGGGAACCGGCCCCGTGCTGGCGCGTCTACGGGTATGGGCGGACCGATGCGGGTTGCGCCAGCTGTGGAACGCGCCCATTCCTGATCCGGGGAAAGGCCGAGGTGAGCGGGATGGCCGAATCCGGGGATCGGCGGCCCGGCACGGTCAGGCGCCTGGGGGCGTCCGCCGCCGCGCTGCTCGTGGCGGCGCTGCTGGTCGCGTGCGGACAGGCCGCTCCTTCCCCCGCGGCTTCGTCGAGCACCGCGCTCCGCTCCAGCGGCTCGTCCTCCTCTGTCAGTACGGGCCCAGTGCTGACTCCGTCCGTCCCCGCGACCAACTCCCCCCCGGTGAGCATCCCCGCCGGGGTGTCCAACCCGGCTTTACCGTCCGTGGCCGCGCCCCAGGTCACGCGCACCGTGACCGGCACCCTGCATCCCGCCCTCCAGGTCATCCCGTGGACCCTGTCGGGGATCGCGTTCGGTACGCCGACCGATGGCGTGGCCGTCGGCTACCGCTGCGCGGCCTATGATCAGTGCACGTCCGAACTGCTGCGCCTGACCGCGGGCGGGACATGGGCGGTGACGGCGACGGTCCCCGCCTGGCTGGAGCACGTCCACATGCTGAGGGACGGCTTCGGCTGGTCCTGGGGCCTGGACGCCCTATACACCACGGGCGACGGTGGGCGTCAGTGGCAGCGCCTGCCGCTTGCGGTGCCCACGGGGGAGTCGCTACTGTTTGCCACCTTCTCCAGCCCGGACCAGGGGTGGGTGGGGGTCGGGGGAGGTCTGCTGTTTGAAGCGATGGGCTCCCCCGCCCCGTTCTGGATCTATGCGACGACCGACGGCGGCCAGCGGTGGACGCGCATCGCCGGCAGCGCTGCAGGCCAAGCGACCATCCCGGCCTCCGACTACGACATCACCGGCGGGGGCGGCCTCGGCCAGGGCCACGGGTGGATCCTGTTCTCCGAAGGGTTGGCGATCACCACGGACGACGGGGGCCACTGGTCGACGACGCTGAAGGCGTTCGATCCGACCGCCGCCTTCGCCAACGCCGCCGACGGTTGGGCCGTGGCCGCCCACACCGTGTACCAGACGACCGACGGCGGTGCGCGCTGGACGACCGACGGCTCCCTCTCCGCCGCCGTCGCCGCCCTTGCCCCCACGCCGAACGGGAACGCGCTCTGGGCCCTGGTGAACCCCTCCAGCGTATCCCCCTGCGGCGGCCACGTCTGCGCCGGCGGCGTGATCGTGGTGGGCACATCCTCGGCGGCGGCCGTGGCAACGAGTGGGCCGTACGTCCTGCACACCCTGGCGGCCGTGACGTCCACCACGGCGTGGGCGATCGCCTCCGGCAACGGCCCCGGCTACCGCATCCTGCGCACGACCGACGGCGGGCGCTCTTGGACCACCGCCTACCAGACGGGCGCCTCATACATCCCCCTCCATCTGTGGGGGTTCTGGAACGCGGCGAACGGCTGGGCCCTGGGCGCGGCGACGGCGGGCGACGCGGTCCTGCGGACCCAGGATGGTGGCCAGACCTGGACGCTGGCCGGGACGGACCCGGTCGCTTCCCCCACGGCCGGCGGCTTCGTTAACCCCGAGGACGGTTGGGTGTTAGATGCCAGCAACCCGGGAGAACTCTTCCGAACAACCGACGGCGGGCGGCGATGGACACGGGTGACGCCCCCCAGCGCCTGCCCATCGCTGTATGCGGCGGGCATGGCCTCGCCCACGTTTGGATGGGCGGCCTGCGCTGGCCACCTCTTCACCACGGGCGACGCCGGGCAGACCTGGTCCGCCGCCTCCCTGCCGGCGGAATCCGTCGCCTCCCAGGACATCGTCTTCACCTCTGCGCGCGGTGGCTGGGACCTGGTGGGAAACAACCGCAACCAGAACGTGCTCTACCGCGCGACCGACGGCGGCCAGTCGTGGGCGCCCGTCGCGGGGTTTCCAACCTCCGCGGCGTCGACGTCCTGCCCGGACGAGGCCCTGGCGGTGGGCCCCACCGGGAGCGTGTGGCTGGGAACCCTGACGAGCGCGGACGGCGGCCAACACTGGACGTGCTACGGGATGGCGGCCACCAGCGCGATGGAGTTCGTCACCGCCCAGGACGGTTGGGCCCAGGTCGGGCAGACGCTGTGGCAGGGTCTGTTCCGGACCACCGATGGGGGCACCACCTGGCAACAGGTCTCGGCGGCCGGGCGGTAGCCCTCTCCCCCAGGCCCCCGAACGCGTCCCGCGTTGGGGCCCGGGGCCCCCGGTGGCGATATGGCGGGCGGGCGCGTGGAGATCCCGGGCCCCGCACGTTGAACAGTGCCCCACGCGCCGTCCGTGGTGCCGGACTCTCGGCCGAGCGCCACCCTCGGTCGTCGAGCGCAGGGACGGGCGCGGACGGGCCGCTCGGCCGTCACGCGGTGGACATCACCATCCGGCGCGGCGGCAGGGGATGACGCCACGGGGCCCCCGATCATCCTCGTCGGGGGGCACCACCCGCACCTCGGTCCAAGTGCCGGCCCTGTGGAGGAACCGGGGACCCGGGATCCCCCCATCACCCCTGGGGTGGCCAAGCGCCCGACCGTCACGCTGAGGCCGACAGGGCACCTCACACGGGAACCATGGGACCGGCCAGGCGTCTCTGGGGATGCCGAGGGGCCGAGGCCCGCTGCGGACCACCTTCGCCTCTGGGGGGATCGGCGCATGGCACGGCGCGGGTTTGCCGCTGTGGTGGCCCTCTGCTGAGCCTGGCCGCCGGCTGCGGCGCTGCTCCCCCGTCAGGCACGCCCGCGCGCACCAGTCCGCCCACCCCCCCGAGCACCGCGCCCTCGTCCACCAGTTCCCCCGCGCCCAGTGCGTCCGGCGCGCTACCGGCCGATGCCCAATCCCTGACGCTCCCGCATACCAGCTTCTCCTCCACCGGAGGGGTGCGAGCCCCCCAACTGACATCCATCGCCTTTGCCAACGCCCGGGACGGCTGGGTGGTGATCAACGGCCGGATCGAGGGCACCACGGACGGGGGCGCGGCGTGGTCCGCCCTCCCCGTCCCGGGAACGGCCCGGCTCGTCGCCTTCCTCAACGCCGAGGACGGGTGGGACACCCTCTCCACCGGCCTGATCCAGACCACCGCCGGCGGCGCCTCCTGGACCACCCTTGCCGGCCCGGCGCTTTGGTCGCTGGACTTCGTCAGCCCGACCACGGGGTACGCCGTCTCCGGCACCTCCCGTCGGTCCACGCCGCCGAAGACCACTGACGGCGGCAGGGTACGACCAGAGGGAGCCGCATCAGGTCGAAGCTCACGTGCTGGACGCGGTGGCCGCCGTCAAGGGCGAGGAGGCGCTGGACGACGAGGAGGCCGAGTTCGGCCCGCTGCGCCACCGCACGAATGCGCGCCGGTACCGGGTGAGGACGGTGCGGCCGCAGCGGTACGGCGAGGAGCCGTAAGCGGCCGATTATCGGGGACCGACGCCCGCCGACGCGACGCTACACTGCCCACATGCCGATGGCAGGGGGCGCGACACGAGACGTAGGCGGGACCAGTAGCGGGCGGAGGTACGCCCGACGGGCGGCCGTGCCGTCCGCGCTCGCCATCGTCGTCGTGGTCGAGACGGTCTCCGAGCCCGGGGCCGCCGAGACGCTGTCGCGGTGGGGAGAGCGCCTGGCCCGGCTCGGCCGCGAGCGGCTCCGTGATGACGACTCATGAGTGCCGCCAATGTCCCGGTGAGCACGGCCGGTGTGCCGCTGGCAGGCGCCGGACCGACGCGCGACGACGCGCGACGTGGGACAGAGGGTGTTCGCGCCGAACGGCGAAGTACCAGTCCGCGGCGTTGGTGCAAGCAGCAGCACGGCCCGCTACCCGCGGGACGATGGCGGTGCAAGTCCGACCACGCCGCTCCAACCGACGGCCCGCGATCTGATTGTGCAGACCATCCCGCCAGCCGTCGCGGCTGACCTCTTCGTGCGGCACCATTATCTCCACTCGGCCCCGGCAGGTGTGAAGCTGACGCTCGGCATCTTCGGCGATGATCTATTGGCCGGAGCCGTGGCCTTCAACGCCGGACCGATCAACGGCTGGCGCCTAGTCAAAGGCGCACGGCGCGAGGGCTGCCTTTGCCTTGCCCGCCTCTGGCTGACCGACACACTCCCTCGGAACTCGGGAGAGCCGCGTCCTCGGGCTGATGGTCCGTCTCCTGCGCCGGCACACGGCCGTCCGTGGTCTCCTATGCCGACCTGGCCGCAGGGCATGTCGGCACCATCTACCAGGCTGCCGGGTGGCTCTATTCCGGCCTCAGCGAGGCCCAGCCACTCATGGCCATCGGCGACGGCCCGCCGCGTCACACCCGTAGCATCGCCAGCGTTCTCGGGACCCAAGTGCCGCCCATTTCCGGCGGCAGGGCCTCAATGTCCGCCTCGTTGCCACCATCCCAAAGCACCGCTACCTGATGTTCGTCGACCCCTCCTGGCGCACCCGGCTACGCATCCGGTCCTGCCCTACCCGAAGAAAGGCGGTGGTCCGGACGGAGATTCTTGAAGTCCCGCTCCACCTGCTCCGCGATGCCCCTTGGAACCCGAATGAGACCGACGATGCGACCCTGCGCCGTCTTGGCGCCAGCCTGCAGCGGTTCGGTATCGTGGTGCCCTTGGTGGTCCGC
>JAJZWQ010000153.1 GCA_021846605.1 Bacillota bacterium
GATCAACATCGGTCGCCGGGGCGCCGTCATGCGCCCGCACGCCACGCCCGCGCAAGCGGGGTGATTGGCAAGCCGTCGTCTTATAGATAGGCGACGGTCATGACCGAGGATTGGGTTCAGGCCCACGCCTCGCTGGTCCGGTTGGCCGCACTGGGTCCGAACCTCCTCCTGCCCGGACACGGACGGCCGCTGTCCCAGCCGGCCGCCGCCCTGGCCAGTGCGGTCGAGGCGGAGCGGCAACCACGGCGTCTCTTTGCCTAGGCCCGCTCGGCCCGCGCACCGCGCATCGGTGGTACGGCGGCCCCGTGCCACCGACCCGTCCCTGTCGGCAGGTTCAGGCTCAGTCCCGCAGAGGAAGGGGTGTCGCGGGCGTCCAAGCACCCACCGCGGCAGACAGCGCCGCCAGGCCCTCCTCCAGCGTTGCTTCGGCAAGAGCCAGCGACCACAGGGCATCCCCCCCGCCCGGGACCAGGCACAGCCACGGCGCGGTCCACAGCGAGCCGGTGTCGGCCTCCCGCGCCAGCAGACACCGCCGGCCGAGCGGCAGAGGCTCGGCCAGCCACCGCCGTAGCGCCCCCTCCCTGCGGTACATCGGCAGGACATCCGGCCTGGGGGGTGGAGCGTCCGTGAACATCGCCGCGGCCACCCGGAAGGCGGCCACCGGATCCGCCGTGGCGCACGTGACCGCGACGGAGCGGTAGAACCAGTAGGGCACGTGGCGGTCCGTGGGCCGAAAGCGCGGGAACGGTGCCAATCCCCAGCGGAACGGCGGGCATCCGTATGCCTTAAAGCACGCCGGTACGGCGGCCCCCTGCTGGATCAGCAGGAAGGCCGTCCGTCCCTGGAAGAAGGACAGCAACGCGTTCCTGTTCCTGGGCTCGGCGTGGGCCAGCCCGCCCGCCCGCCCGCCACCGCCGCACGAAATCGGCGGCCTCGCGGACGGGCGCCAGATTGGACGCGGTCGCGCCGAGCTGCTCAGCGACGATGCCGGTGTCCATCCCGTTGGGGGTCCAGGGGCTGTGCGGCGACACGTCCGCCGCGGCGGAGCGCCGGCAATATCCGAAGAAGTCCTCCCACGTCCAGTCCTCTGAGGGAACGGGAAGCCCCACCCGCGCCAGCAGGTCGGCGTTGTAGGTCACGGCGTGGGGCCGGGCAACGCGCGGCAGCCAGTACGGCCGTCCGTCGTAGGTGAAGCGGAGAAGCCGGTCCCCGAAGGGCTCCAGGTCCAGCCCAAGCACCTCCGCCAGCCCGTCCAGGGGAAGCGCCTCCGCAGGCGCCGGCGGGGCGGCTCTCCGCTGCAGGGGCTCGCCCACGGAGTTCTCGACGTGCACGTGCGCGGCGGGGTCGTGCATGGGCAGCGTCTGGATCTGGAGGTCGGACCGCACGCAGCGCCAGTGTGCGACCAAGGCGTCCACCTCGTCTGGATCCCCCGCCACCGACACCTTGTGCGCCCACCGCGACCACGTCCCTTCGGCACGCGTCACCCGGCCGAACCGACGGTTCGAGGCGCCGGCGGGCACGGTAGAGGCAGGCGCGTACGGCGCCCCGGGAGACGCCCAGGATGCGCGCCACCTCCTCTGCCGGGACACCGACCACCCAGGCAAGGCCCGCGGCACGACGCTGCATCCCGGGCAACTCCGCGAGGCGCGCGACGATCTGCTCCACCCCTGCATGCTCGGTGATCCACCCCTGGGGAGCAGCCAGCGCCGCACCCTCCAGGTCCAGCAGGTCTCCCCCCGGCGCCCCCTCCCTGCGGCGCCGGGCCACGGCGGCTCGCAGGCGGTCGCGGGCGACGTTCAGCGTCAGCCCGCGCAGCCAGGCGTCCAAGGCCTCAGGGTTGCGCAACTGGTGCAGTTCGCAGTAGGCGCGCCACAGCGCCTCCTGCAGGACATCCTCCGCCTCCTGCCAGTCGCCGAGGACGGCCGCGGCCAGCAGGAGCAGCCGATCGCGGCGTGGCGCGATCAACTGCTCGAAGGCATGGTGGTCGCCCTGGCTGGCCAGCAGGAGGTCGGCACGCGCGGAGTCCTTCGCGGGCATCCGGAGCCCCCCTCCCATACGGAGACGAAGCCGGACGGTCCGCGGTGACGCCAGGTCGCCCAACGGGTCGACGGAACCGGCGTGGGTGTGGACGGACGCCTCCCGCCCAGGGGCGCCGCCCCCGCGGCCGCTGGGCACGTTCTCCATGGACGTGCGGCCTCAGGAGAGGCCTCGGTGGGGGGATGTGAACAGCGCCCCAGGTCTTCAGCGACGCGGGGGCGCGCGGACCGTTCCCCAGATCTCGCGCCGGCTCGGCCCGCCCACCGGCGGGCCGCCTTGGGGTCAAGGCCGTGGCCGCCCTCGTCGATCGTCCTCCGATGCCGGCGGTGCCGCGGGGGCGGGCGCGTCACCGCTGGCGCCGGTCACGTCGCGTTCCGCCGCCGCGGAGGTGCGGTCTTGCGCGTCGGGCCGCCGGCAGGGCGTGGGCACGCACGATGATGCCCACCCCATGGCGGGCCATCACGCCACCGGCGGACAGGCAGACGAGCCCGGCGGCGATCCCCCACCTTTTGTAGGTGAGATAAGACATTGCCCACCAGCCACAGGTGACGACCATCGCCAGGAGGGCCCAGGCCATGGCCACGCCCAACTCCGCCATTTCGCCCGCTGCGGATCACCACCATGCACCGCCGCGCCCCTCCCGTCCGCGGACATCCGGCACCCTGTTCGGTCCGCAAGGCCGGGGAGAGCCGTCACCGGGGGCTGTGCGCCGTCGTGGGGGCAAGCCGGCGGTGGTCGGTGGGCCCGCGCACCATTCCTCGTCCTGCCCCCGTTCCGCCGCGCCCGCTCCAAGAGCGTCGTGACCCATGGCATCTTCCATACGCCTAGCGGCCCCTGTCATCCGGGGCGGTTGCCGACCCTCAGCGACGTGGTCGAGGGACTCAACGGATGGCCATGGCAAAGATGTGCATCGCCGTCTCGTTCGCCGCCACCCCGCTGCTCACATCCGGCAACACGACGGCGGCGACCGCCTGCCCCGGCCGCAGGGGGATACTCGCGGCATACACGCTGACCGGCGAGGTCCCGGCCCCCCCCTGCTGGTTCCAATGCGCCGTCCGCGCGACCAGGGACTGCCCGGGCCCGGCCGCGTTGTTGTACCAGTCGGCCAGACTCAGGGTGAAGGACTGCTCCGACCCGTTGGCGTACATGATGCGTCCCTGCCCCGAGGCGCTGCCCGGCACCGGCAGGCTGGGGGTGTTGGCGAAGTCACCCGCCCCGACGATCACCAGGCTGCTGCCGCTCCCGGTCAGCGCGACGGCCTGGCCCGAGGCCACGACGTTGTCCGGTTGCCCTGGCGCCACGTTCGGCCAGATCAACCCCGGCTCCCCTGGGATGGGCTTGCCGACCACCAATCCCGCCGCGGCCAGGGCCGACGCCGAATAGCTGTCCTGTTGGCCGTCCAGGTTGCCAGCCGACGTCGCGTCCCGGGTGGTCACCCCGACGTTGTCGTAGGCGGCGCTGAGGGAGGGGTACGGCACCTGTACGATGATCGGGGACCTGGTCTGCAACTGTTGACCCGCAATCCGATAGGCGGCGACCGCCTCCAGCGACACCGGGCCCCCTGTGGGAGCCGCAGGGGCCGTGAGCGTGAAGGTGGCCGACGTCGACGCCCCTGGCGCCACCGTCCCCGCAGACGTCGCCGCCGGTCCCGCCACCCCGTATCCCGTTGGGGCCTGCAACGATAACCGCAGGTCCGAGACCGCAGAGCGGGTGCTGTTGTCCGCCAAGGTGACAGAGACCGCCCCGGAGTGTCCAGGTTCGAGCAGCACAGGGCCCTTGCCCCCGAGGACGCAGCACGGCTCGACCTGGGCGGTCGCCGAACCGCCGCCGTTCACATCACCCTTGGCCGTCTGGTACCGCGCCGACACGTCATAGTGGTAGCTTCCCGCCTGGACGTCGGCGGGCACGACCAGCTGCCATCGGGCGGTGATCGTCTGCCCCGCGCCCAGGGTGGCCACCGCGGGGCAGGACGCCGACGCGGGGCTCCCCGGGCCACGCGCCTTGCCGCACAGCGCCTGGACCGCAAACGCCTTGGCCGCGGAGGCCTCCGGTGTGGGGGCGCCGCCTGTCCCCACGTGCAGGGACAGCGTCAGTTGGTGATCGGCCACCCCGCTGGCGTTATGGAGGGATGCGGTCACGTCGACCGTCGCCGGCGCGGTCACGTTGGGCGGAACGTCCACCGTGATCGGCTGGGGACCCGTGGCGCTGGCCACACGGAAGTCCGCGGAGAGCGGCAGATCCTGGCGCGCCGAGGCATCGCCCACGTACACGGTATAGGTGCCGCGCGCGACCACGAACGCGTTGGCGGGCGAGTTCCAGTACGCCGCGTCGCGCGGTGAGATGTAGAAGACGACCCGCTGGCTCTGGCCGGGCGCCAGGGTGACCCGCTGGAAGCCCTTGAGTTGCCGGGGCGGTTCGCCGGTGCTGGCGGGATCGCCCAGATACAACTGCACCACGTCAGACCCACTTTGCCGTCCGGTGTTGGTCACCGTGACCGCCACCCGCGCCAGGCATGTGCCGGTACTCCCGACCAGCCTGGACCACAGGCCGTGCGGCGGGGTGCATCCCGCGGCGGGTCCGGCCGTCGCGACGCGGGTGGGGCTGACGCTCAAGCCCCGGAAGGAGAATGTCGTGTAGGACAGGCCGAAACCGAAGGGGAACAGGGGCTGGACGTGGTGCACCTCGTACCAGCGGTACCCCACGTCCAGCCCGTCGCTGTAAGACACCACCCCGTTGACCCCCGGATACTCCGCCGTGGTGGTGAGCGGGGTGGCCGAGGCGCTGGCGGGAAAGGTCATGGGCAGGTGGCCACCCGGGTCGGTCTTGCCGAAGAGCACGCTGGCGATGGCCGTCCCGTCCTCCTCCCCTGGATACCAGGCCTCCAAGACGGATTGGACCTGGGACACCCAGGGCATGAGCACCGGCCCGCCGGTGTTGAGGACGACGACCGTGTGCGGGTTGGCCTGCGCCACTGCGGAGATGAGCGCATTCTGGCCGCCGGGGAGCGATAGGCTGGCCAGGTCCGTCCCCTCTGTTTCCACGTTGTCGGCGAACACCACCGCCACCTGCGCCTGACGGGCGGCCTGCGCGGCCTGGCTGAGGCTGCTCCCGTCGGCATACACGATGCGCGCGGTGGGCAGCAGGTGCTTGGTGGGCGTCAGCGCCGTCCCGATCGCCGTCAGCGGCGTCACGACGAACGGGGGCACCACATGCGCACTGCTGGGGGGCGGGCTGACCGCCAGCGCCCCGCTACCGGCGTCGGCGCCGATGACGGCGATGGAGTGGACGGAGCTTGCCGCCAGGGGCAGCAGGTGGCCGCGATTCTGCAACAGGACGATGCCCTCGGCCGCCAGCGTTTCCGCCATGGCGGTGTCCGCCTTGGTCGCCGCGGGAGTGTGGATGGTACCGGTCGGCTGGCGGTTGAACAGCCCGAAGCGGAACATCTCATACAGCGTTCCGGATACGTCCCGCACGATGGTGGAGGCAGCGACCTTGTTCTGGGCCACCGCCTCGGCCAGCAGGCCGTGGCCGAAGAAGGCACCACCGTCCCCCATCTCCTGCCCGAGCCCCGCGTTGGCCGAGGCCGCGGTGCTGTGCGTCGCACCGTAATCGGAACCGACCCAGCCCAGAAAGCCCCAGCGGCCGTCCACCACGGTGTGGATCAGGAGGGGGTTGGCGCAGTCATAGGCCCCGTTGGTCTGGGGGTAGGCGCACATCAGCGACCCGACCTGTCCCTGGCGGACCACGGCCCGGAAGGCGGGGAGATAGATCTCCTCCAGGGCGCGGCGGGAGACCTGGACATCCACGCTCCCGCGATCCGCCTCCTGGTTGTACGCCGCGAGGTGCTTGGCCTGTGCGATCACACCCTGTGACTGGATGCCGTCCACCTCGGCCGTCGCCAACTGGGCCGTCAGGTAGGGGTCCTCCCCCAGGGTCTCAAAGCCCCGCCCCCACTGGGGAACGCGGAGGATGTTGATGGTCGGACCGAGCGCGACATCCATGCCCTTGGCCCAGTGCTCACGGCCGTTCACCACGCCGTAGTTCCGCGCGGCCTGTCGACTCCAGGTGGCCGCCAGGGCTTCTGCCGAAGGAAGCGCCGTCACCCCGCTGACGTTGCCCACCCCCAGGGGACCGTCCTCTTCGGTCAGCGCGGGGATGCAGAGTTGGGGGGTTCCCGGGACGTATCCCTCATAGGTGCCCGCATTCTGAAACGGCGCTGTGCCGTACATCATGCGGATCTCGTCGCTGAGCGTCATGTGTCCGACGAGCATGCGCACACGTTGCGCCACAGGCAGGGAGGCGTTCAACCATGGGCACTGCGCCAACTGCGCCCCGGTCGGGGTGATGATCCGCGTACCCGGCAGTCCCACATAGGGAATCGCGGGGGCGGGTTGAGCCGTCGCGGCCGCGCAACCCGCCAACACCAGGCCCGCCACCGCGGCCAACGCCCATGCCCGGCGTCCGACACGCACACCCACGCTCTTGCCCCCAATTGCCCCGCGCGTTGGCGGGTCATGTGCGGCCGCTCGGTGACCCCATCGAGGGGGACGGAACCGGTATACTCGGCCCCGGTGCACCACCGCACCCTGCTTCCATGCGTCGGAATACAGTCCTGCCCCCTGCGGGGCCCCCTTGGTGAGCAGTGATGGGGACGTGCGCGGGGGGCCCCTCTGGCGCGACACGAGCCACGTGGCCCCACCGGGTGAAGCCCGCCCCTCCGGGCGCGAGGGGTAGATACTGCTCGCTCACTCGGCGTAAGCAAAACGCTCCCGTTCCCGGGCGTGGTCAATTTCCGGCAGAACTCGGTTGACAGTCCACCCCCCGCCCAAAGAACGCATCGCCCAAGGCGGCTTTGTCACGGCGCGTCGTCGCCGGGGTTCCCCCCGCTCAACGGCCGTCAGCTGCAGGGCCTCTTGGTCTACGCTGACCGGACTCTCACCGGCGGGTCGGGCAGAGCTTGCCTCGGCACACTCGCCGGGGAACTCTCGGCGACAGACGTCCGCTCTCAGGGAGCCTGTTGATCTGCGCTCTTACCCGCTGGCGGAACCGCCAAGCTTCGGCTCCTCGGTTCGCCGCAGCGCGCGAATGTGTCATCGACTCGCCATCCGTGCGGCAGGCAACCCGGCGGCGCGGAACAATGGGCGGCCTGCCACCATGACGAGACGCCGCACCAGCAGGGCTGCGTCGTTCTGGCGGGGGAAGGCGGAATGGCAAGGGTTTGGCGGGGGGCTGGCTTTTTTGGCGCGTACGTGG
>JAJZWQ010000154.1 GCA_021846605.1 Bacillota bacterium
CCCGCTACGCTCAGTTGTCAAGGTGCACTCCTAGATTATACCACAAGGGAGGGAGCGGCGCTTCCGCTGTCGCCTGAAGGCGACAGTCCCCGCGCCGCGTGATTTATGGACCGGTTCCCCCGGGAGCCGGACAGTGCGACGCAGGACGCGCCCTGGGATCCATCGGCTTCCTGGGATCCGACCTGGGAGGTGCAGACCCAACCCCCGCCGCAACGCCCGCAACTCCGCGGCTGGCGGCGCTACTGGGCCTCGATCGTGGCCGGTCTGGCCAAGATCAAGCTCCTTTTGCTGTTCGGCAGCGTGCTGCTGTCCCTGCTGGCCTACGGGGTGGCCTTCGGCTGGGCGCTGGGCGCCTGCTTCCTGATCATCCTGGCGGTCCACGAGACTGGGCACACCATCGCCATCCGCCAGCGCGGCCTCCCCGCGTCCCTGCCCGTCTTCATCCCCTTCCTGGGGGCGCTGATCAACCTGCGGCGCCAACCGCGCGACGCCGGCGAGGAGGCATACATCGCCGCGGCCGGGCCGCTCTTCGGACTGGGCGCGTCCTACGCGATGTTGTTCCTGGGACTGATGTTCCACGTCCCGGTCCTGGTGGTGGCCGCCGGCTTCGGCATGCTGCTCCACATCTTCAACCTGCTGCCGGTCACGCCGCTGGACGGCGGGCGCATGGTGGCTTTCCTGCGGTGGAAGGCCTGGATCCCCGGATTCCTGCTCCTGCTGGTGCTGCTCTTCTACAACCCGCAGACGCACACGCTCTATCTGGGTGACCCCTTCGGCCTGCTGATCCTGGCCTTCATCATCTTCAACGCCGCTAGCGAGGCGCGCCGCCGGCCCCCGGCGGCCTACGACGCCATCGCCCCATCCTCGAAGTGGTCGTACGGCGCGCTCTGGCTGTTCCTGCTCCTGCTGGCGGGCGGCGGGTACGTGCTGACGCCCCGCCCCGGACTGCTCTGAGGTTCCGGGGCCGGCGCGGCGGGGGCCGGTGGGCCCCCCGCCGCCGGTGCTACCGCCGCCCGGGGACGCCGGGGGAGGTCATGGCCTCGGGGTCCAGGAGGGCCTTCAGTGCGGCGGCGTCCACCAACCCCCGCTCCACGGCCAACTCGCCGATCCCCCTGCCGCTGGCCAGCATGTCATGCGTGAGCTTGGCCGCCGCCTCGTAGCCGATCTTCGGGGCCAGCGCCGTGGACAGCGCCGCGCTCCGCTCCAGCCAGTGGCGGCAGCGCTCGGCGTCCGCGCGGATGCCCACCAGGCAGCGCTCGGTGAACGCCGCCACCCCGCCCTCCAGGATGGTCAGCTCCCACGCCAGGTTGTGCGCGATCACCGGCATCATCACGTTGAGTTCCAGTTGGCCGGCCTCGCTCGCCATGGCGATCGTGGTGTCGTGGCCGATCACCTGGTAGCAGACCATGTTCAGCATCTCGCACAACACCGGGTTCACCTTGCCCGGCATGATGGAACTGCCCGGCTGCACGGCCGGCAGCACGATCTCCCCCAGTCCGGTGCGCGGGCCCGAGGCCATCAGCCGCAGGTCGTTGGCGATCTTGTTCAGGTCCAGGGCCAGGGTGCGGCAGGCGGCCGAGAGTGCGGCCACGTCCCCCATGGACTGCATGGCCTGGCAGCGGTCCGGCGCCTCGCGCAGCGGCTGCCCCGTCCCGGCCCCCAGGTGGCGCACGACCGCTGGCAGGTACGCGGGCTCCGCGTTGAGCCCGGTCCCCACAGCCGTCCCCCCCAGGCCGATCTCGCGCAGGATCTCCATGGACTGGGCGATGCGGCGCGCGCCATGTTCCACGCTGCGTCCGTAGGCGGCGAACTCCTGGCCCAGACGGATGGGCACGGCGTCCTGCAGGTGCGTGCGGCCGGTCTTGAGGATGTCGTCGAACTCGCGCGCCTTGTCGGCGAAGACCGCCGAGCAACGGGCCAGGGTGCGCACCAGCCGCGTGCCCAACTCCAGGCCGATCAGGCGCAGGGCCGTGGGCACGGTGTCGTTGGTGGACTGCGCCATGTTCACGTGGTCGTTGGGGTGCACCAGCTGGTAGCTGCCGCGCTCGCCGCCCAGGATCTCGGCCGCGCGGTTGGCCAGCACCTCGTTGGTGTTCATGTTGTGGGAGGTGCCGGCCCCGGCCTGGTAGGGATCGACGACCCACTGGCCGGAGAGGTCGGGGGCGTCCGCCGCGGCACCCCCCGGAGGGGCCGCCAGGGGCACCGGCGGGATCTGGGCCAGGGCCTCGATCGCCGCCTGGGTGATGGCCTCCCCCAACCGCGGCGACAGCCTCCCCGTCTCCATGTTGGCCATCGCCGCCGCGCGCTTGATCTGCAGCATGGCCCGCACGAACGCGGGGTGGGGCGCAAGCCCGCTGACCGGAAAGTTCTCTTGGGCCCGGGCCGTCTGCGCGCCCCAGTAGACGCCGGCGGGGACGGACACCTCCCCCAACGAGTCGTGCTCGCGCCGAAACTCAGCAGCCACAGCCTCGTCCCCCTCCCGGATTGGTCTCCCCCATCATAGCGGGGACAGGCACCACGCGCCGGCGCGCGATCCGTGTCGAATGGAGGGTCCTGGGGTCGCCCGGCGAACAGCGCCGGCGGGACGCCCGGCAGTCCCGCGGCGTCGGCGATCACAGAGGGGGCGAATCGACATTGGATGCGCCATACGAACGGGCGTTACGCGCGGCCGCCCTGGCCTGGCTGGACGCGCGCGCCGCGGCCGAGGGTGGCTTCCACCTGTTCCCATCCCAGGAGTTGCGGGAGGGCTTCTCCTTCGACGGCGACCGCCTCCCCCTGGTGGGGGCGCAGCAGGGCATCTGGAAACCGGCGCGCCTGGGCGCCGCCCTCTCGATCCGGACCACCTTCACGCCCCCCGGCGGCACCCCGCCATACGACGACACCTTGGAGCCCGACGGCTGCCTGCGCTACAAGTACCGCGGCGAGGACCCCGACCACTCGGACAACCGCGCGCTGCGGGCGGCGATGGAGTGGCGCCTGCCGCTGATCTGGTTCTGGGGCGTCGCCCCGGCGCTGTACGAGGCGGTGCGGCCGGTGTGGCTCATCGGCGAAGAGCCCGCCGCCCGGCAGTTCGCCGTGGCCGTCGACGAAGCGCAGCGGTCGGTCGCGCTCGGGGAGGGCGCCGGGGAGGCCGAGCGGCGCTACGCCCTCCGCCTGACCAAACAGCGCGTGCACCAACCCCTGTTCCGCGCCCAGGTGGTGGCGGCCTACGGCCAGTGCTGCGCCATCTGTCGCCTGCGCTACCCGTCGCTGCTGGACGCGGCCCACATCGTGCGCGACGGCCAGCCCCGGGGGGATCCGGTGGTGGAGAACGGCCTGTCCCTGTGCAAGATCCACCACGCGGCCTTCGACCAAAACCTCCTCGGGGTGGACCCCGACCACCTGGCGGTGGAGGTGCGGGCCGACGTCCGCGGCCAGACCGACGGCCCGATGCTGCGCCACGGCCTGCAGGAGATGCAGGGTGTGCGGCTGGTCCTCCCCGCCTCCCGGCGCGCCCACCCGGACCGGTCGCGGCTCGTCGAGCGCTGGCGGGAGTTCCGCTCGGCCGGCTGATCAGCGGGACCCGGTCACCGCGCAGAGGATGTCCCCCACGGACGAGATCCGCACAGACACCTGGGTCCGCAGCGGGACCTGGGGAAAGGCGCTCCCGGCCCAGAGGCTCCGTACCCGGTACCAGTAGGCGGGATCCTGCAGGCGGACGAATTCGCCGATCTCGAAGGGATCCGAGCCCAGCGCCTGGGTCTGGTGGAGGGCCGCGGCGCCGGGATCCCGTCAGAGGTTGGCCTGCCCGGCGGCGAGCACGTGCGCCCGGACGCGTACGGCGATGCGCACCCACGGCGCCGCGGCACCCGCCGCAAGCACCCGCACCCGCCTTGGGAGCCAATCCGGGCGAGGTCCAGGGTGGCCCCGCGGAGGTCCGGGGGTTCGCCCAGGAGGTCGGCGACCGCGGCGGCAGCTGCGCGGGCATCGATCGGGAGGGAGGTTATCGCCTCGTCGATATCCTCCATGATGCGCGCGCACAGTGCCGCCACGCCCGGACCCACCCGGGTCGGCTGCCCCGGCGCATCTGGAAGCCACACGCACCAAGAGGGCGTGGCGCGCGCGGGGCGCTGGCAACATCTACCGCCGGGCGGCGCTTGGCGGCGCGCATCGCCTGGGGGCCAAGGGCCGGGGCGACTGCGCCCATCTGCGGGCGTCCCCGACGTCAACACTCTCTTCATCCTCGGCGGGTACCGTGCCAGGCAGGTCCCGATCACACCGAGGGAGTGAGACATCGATGCGGGTACCGCGATGGGTTCTGGGCGCCGGTCTGGCCGCCACGCTGGCGGGCAGCGGCCTGATCACGGCAGGGCTCGTATCTGCCGCCAGTTCCACGACGGCGTCGACGGCCACGAGCAGTTCCACCTCTGGTTCCACATCCGGTTCCACCTCGACATCGGGCTCGAGCGCCGGGACGCCCAACAAGGTGTCCACGTTCATCAACGATCTGGCCAAGAACCTGGGCACCTCCGTCTCGACGCTGCAGACGGCGTTGAAGCAGACCGAGACGCAGCAGGTGCAGAACCTGCAGACGGCCGGCAAGATCACCTCGTCCACGGCCTCCAAGATCGAGAAGCGCATCCAGGCGGGCAACGGCACGCCGCTGTTCGGGCGCTTCGGCCGCGGATTCGGTCCCGGCGGCCAGGCGCCTGGACCCGTCAACGTCCTGCAGACGGCGGCCTCGTATCTGGGCCTGACGCAGGCGCAACTGCGCACCGACCTGCGTAGCGGGAAGAGCCTGAACGCGATCGCGAACGCCCAGTCCGGGAAGTCGGCGTCCGGCCTGCAGGCGGCTCTGATCGCCGCCGCCCAGACGGCACTGGGCAAGCGGGTCACGGCCGGCACCATCACATCCGCGCAGGAGCAGACCCGGCTCGCCGGGTTCGAGAAGAACCTGACGAACATCCTGTCGCGGACGGGCGAGATGGGGCGCGAGGGGATGTGGCGCGGCCCGCACATGCGCTGGAGCGGTGCAATGCACCGCGAGGATCGCGGCGGCGCCCACGACCGGTAGCGGCACGGGCGCCTGAGGGATTCGGCACAGACGCGCGCAAGGGCCGCCCCCAGTGGGCGGCCCTTGCCCCGCCGGCGCGGGCGGGCCCCTGGGCCTTTCTGCCCAGACAAGGCCCGCCATTTTACCCGCCCGTGGTTCGATCCTTGTGCTCTGCCGGCGGTCGGCCGGGGCCGGTACCCTCGACCTCGGAGGTGGTGCCATGCACACCCTGAGCGTCCGAGGACTGGGGGTGCGGTACGGGCGCACGACGGCCGTGGGGGATGTCAGCTTTGACGTGGAGCCCGGCGAGATCTTCGGCCTGATCGGCCCCAATGGCGCAGGCAAGACGAGCACGCTGACGGTGATCGAGGGTCTGCGCGCACCCAGCAGCGGCGAGGTGCGGATCCTCGGGGTCGATCCCCGCCGGGAGCCGCGCCGGACGCGGGCCTGCCTCGGCGTGCAACTGCAGTCCACATCGTTCCAACCGGAGCTCACGCTGACCGAGCTGGTGCAACTGTACGCCGGGCTTTACGGCGTGCGGATGGGCGCCGGGGAGGCGATGGCGCGCCTTGAGGAGGCCGGACTGGGCGCGGTCGCGAGCAGGCGGGCCGGGGCACTCTCCGGGGGACAACGCCAGCGCCTGGGCCTGCTGATCGCCGGCCTCCACAGCCCCGCACTCCTGCTGCTCGACGAACCGACGACGGGCCTGGACCCCCAGTCCCGGCGCGCCCTCTGGCAGCATGTCGAGGGGATGCGCGGCGAGGGGCGAAGCGTGCTGCTGACGACGCATTCCATGGAGGAGGCGGCGGCCCTCAGCGACCGCATCGGGATCCTGGTCGCGGGGACGCTGGTCGCCCTGGACACCCCCGAGGCCCTGGTCCGACGGTTCGGCCCCGATCCCCGCGTGCAGAGGGTGTCGCGGGGGCCGGTGACGCTGGAGGACGTGTTTCTGGGCCTGACCGCCCGGAAGGAGGTACCCGCTTGACCGAGGCGCGCCTGGCCCCTTCGCCCGCCGGAACCTTTGCCGCCCTGACGCGGGCCGAATTCACGGCATACACGCGGAGCGCCCGCACCCTGCTGTGGACAGTCCTGTTGCCGCTACTCATCCTGGTGCTCGGGGAGGTCGGGGTGCCGGCGGCGCTGCGGCACACCGCGGCGCCCGTCCTGCAGGGCTCGGCGTCTGCGATCACCGCCGGTATCTTCGCGCTCGGCCTGTTCGGATATGCGACCGTGCTGGCCAACTACCGCGATCGCGGCGTGTTCCAGCGGCTGCGCTGCTCCCCCGCCCCGACCTGGCAACTCCTGGCCGCCCGTCTCCTGGTCCAGCTGGTCGGGGTGGTGGCGCAGGCCATCATCGTCTTCGCCGCCGCCCGGGCCGTCTACGGCTTTGCTCCTGGCTGGGCCGGCGCCGGTCTGGCCGCGGCGGCGGTCTTGGTCGCCGGTCTGGCGGCACTGGCCGTGGGGCAGGTCGTGGCGGCGCTGGCGCGGTCGGCCGGCAGCGTCACCGGCGTGGCCCGCGTGCTGTTGTTCGCCTTCTTCCTGCTGGAGGGGGCGTTCGTGTCCACCCAGTCCTGGCCGGCCTGGCTGCTGCACACGGCGAACTGGACGCCGGTGCGCATGACCCTCAACCTCCTCACCGCCGGCGTGGTGCGCCAGCACTGGGGCGCGGCCGACGACCGCTACCTGCTGGGCCTGCTGGCCTGGGTCGTCGTGCTCGGCTATGTGGGACTGTCCCGCTTCCGCTGGGACCCGGAATAGGGCCGGCCGCCGCGGGCCCGGTCGGACCCGGGGCAGGTTCGCGGTACGCAACAGGGGGTACGGCCGGGTGAACACGCGCGACACCGAATCCCGGCCGTCGGCCCCCACCCGGGCGAAACCCCGCCCCGACGCCGCCGCGCAGTACAATCCACCCATGGACAGGGTGCTGTTCGGGCGTTCCTACGCCATGTCCCTGCTGCTGCTGGTGGCCGCGGTCTGGAGCGTGGCCATCAACCACCCGCAACCCAACACGGCGGGCTTCTGGGTGGGCATGGTCCTTGCGGCGGTCTGGGCCAGCATGCTGTTCTGGCGTCCCAGCGGAATCTGGCGGATCGTCTCCACTGCGGCCATCTTGGGGACTGGCGTCGGCGCCACCCTGGCCGACCCCGCCATGAGCACCCTGCTGATGATCTCGGTGGGCTGGGTCGGGGCGCGGGTGCCCGCACGCCAC
>JAJZWQ010000155.1 GCA_021846605.1 Bacillota bacterium
CGGATGGACCTGATCGATCATCGCCCGGTAGTCGGTGAAGCGCGGCAGATCTTGGACCTGGGGCAACCGCTGTGCCACCTGCTCGATCGACTCGGCCCGCACGTCGCACAGCGCGACGACCTCCGCCTCCGGAACCTGCAGGACCGACTGCACATGCCCCCGGGCATTGCCCCCACACCCGATGAACGCCACCCGCACCCTGCCCTCGGCCAACCGCGTACCCCCTCCAGCGCAACCCCCGCCCGGTGCGCGAAGGCCCCGCGCTGTGTTATAACAGCGACCACTCCGCCTTCGTTACCCCGCCGGGGGTTCCTCCTGCGGATTGCGGGACGCGGATCCGCGGCCGCACCCGGAGGGGGAACGGACACCCCTGCCCCAGGCGGTCCTCATGCCCCTTCGGACTCCAGTTCCCGCAGCGCGACCACGCGGCCCTCGCGGGCGGAACGCATGAAGGCCAAGCAGGTCGCCAGGCTCATCCGCCCGTCTGCGGCGTCGTTCTCCGGCTGCCGGCCCAGACGAATGCAATCCAGAAAGTGGCGCTGGCGCGAGACAACCGGCGCGGGGGCCACCTCTTCGTCCCGGGTCTCACCGCTGCGCCGCAACCACAGTTGGCCCCCCCGCAGAGCCACCGCCCCACGCGTACCGATGATGCCGGTCGCGGCATCCGCGATGGCGGCCGGAACCATCGCCAACTCGGCGACGCCGACCCCACGTTCGAACTGGAGGACCGCAATATCCAGATCGTCGACCGGCAGGTCCTCGGCGACGGAGAGGGCGCGGCCAAAGACGCTGCGCACCGGTCCGCCGATCCAGTGCAGCCAATTCACGATGTGGATCTGTTCGAACAACCGGCCGCCGGAATCCTCCGGTCGCATCCGCCAGTGACCCTGAAGCCGGCGCTGCTCCCAGCCGTGCGCCGGAAAGACGTGCGTGCTCCGCATCCAGCAACTCGCGAGCTCCCCCAGGGTACCGTCGTGCCAGAGCTGCCACATGGCCCGATAGGCCGCATGGAAGTGAAAATTGGTCCCGATCTGCAGCACGACCCCCGCCTTGCGGCAGGCCGCCGCCATCGCATCGGCATCCTCCAGCGCAAGGGCCATGGGCTTTTCACAAAAGACGTGGACCCCGGCGTCCGCCGCCCGCACGGTCGGATCCCGGTGGTGCGCCGGCGGGGTACAGACAAACACGGCGTCCACCTGCGCCAGTAGCGAATCCAGTTCCGAATAGACGCTGACCCCCCACTGCGCGCCCCGCTCCTGCAGCCGCGCGTCATCCACATCGGTGACGCCGACGACCCGGACCCCTTCCTCGGCCGCCAACCACTTGAAATGCTGCGCGGCGATGCCGCCCACCCCGACCAGCCCGATCCGCAGCGACGCCCCGTCCGCCACCGCCAACCCCCCGTTTCGCTGCGCCAACACCCCACAGGCGCTGGCCCGCGGTCATCCGAATCCGCCGTCGCCGCCCGCCGCCAGCGACGGCACCGCGCGCACCGCATCCGCTCCGGGCGCGCGCAGGTTCACCGGCAGGACGCGGGCGCACGGCCAGTCCGCCCAGTCCCCCTGCAGGCGGCGCAGCATCAGGATCGCCGCCTCCCGGCCCATGCGCTCCGCCGGTACCTCCACCTGCACGCAACCGTCCAGGTGGGATCCGTCCGTCCCCGCGCTGAACGCGGCCAGGTCGCACGCCAGGCCCAACGCCCGCAGGTGGTGACGAAACATCACGGCAGAAGGAGTATTCACCACCAGCGCGGCCGTCGGCGGGTCGCCGTCCCAAAGGCGGGCGATCCGTTCGGAAGAAACGCTCTGGGGCACGTCGCGCGCAAAGACATCCATCAGCACCCGGCCGAAGTCGACCGGCAGTCCCGCCCGCTCGTGCGCCGCACAGTAGCCGCGCAACCGGTCGGCCACGGCGGACACCTCGCGCTCCTCACCGTTGATGAAGGCGACCCGGCGGTGGCCGCGCTCCAGCAGGTGCGCCACCGCAGCCTGCGCCGCGGCGACATTGTCGACCACCACGCGGTCCGCCCCGACTTCGGGATGGTAACGGCCCACATACACCAGCGGGAACCGCCGCCCCGCCATGGCGCCGAATACGGCGCGGTTGGCCCATCCCTGCGCAGGGTAGACGATCAGCCCCGCGACCCCGATCCGCTGTGCGTGACACACCTGGCTCGCCTCGCGCTCCGGGTCGTTGTCCGTGCAGGTGACGACCGCCGTCCAACCCGCGGGGCGCAGGATCCCTTCGGCCCCGCGCATCATGGCCAGGATGTTTTCGCTCGCCAGCCACGGTACCGAAAGCGTCACCACGCGGATGCCCGCAACCCCGTCCAGCGCGGCCGCTCGCCGCGGCGCCTCGCGCACCACGCGGGTGCGCCGTCCACGCGACGTTTCCACCACACCGGCGTTGCGCAGTTCTTGCAGGGCGCGGCGCACGGTGATCCGACTCACGGCAAAGGCATCCGCCAGTTCACTCTCCGTCGGCAGCGACCCGCCGACGGCCCACCGGCCGGACTCAATCCCGGCCAGAAGGGCGCGGCGCAGGCGCTCGTAGTGCGGCACCGACCCAGCTTCATCCATGACGACACCCCGATACGACCCGCCCGTCCACGGGCCGCGCTGTTGTGGCACTTGTGTATTCCGGCCGGCGTATGGAACCCCTCCCGCGGCGAGCCGCATCCGGCACCCACGCCCACCCGCCCAGGGCGGCGCCCGCCGAATCGGCCCTGCGTCGCGCCGCGACCTCGGCGGACACCCCGGCGCGGGGCCGCTCAGCCTCGGACCGCGAACATGCCCGCCAACCGCTGGGCGGCTCGGCGCCGCGCCGCCTCTTCGGCCTTCAGATTGGGCGCCGGCGTCCCGGCCCACTGCTTTTCCAGGGCATTGATCTGCTGCGCGGCCGACCGCAGCCCCTGGCGCACCCCGACGCGGCCGGCCGCCATCTGCCCCGCCGCCGTCCCATACAGCCCCCAGGCCTGCGGATCCGCGTAACGGAAGACGCCGCTGGGATAGGCCTGATTATGCAGCACGTACTGGGCGAACACCTCCAGGTTCTTGTGGGCCAGGGGCGGCGCGACGGAGCGGACCACCGTGGGCCAGTCCGGCCAAAGCGACTTGAGCGCGGGGGGAAAGAGAATGGCCTTCATCAGGGTGCGCTGGTAGGTCGGCGCCACACACAGTTCGCGCAGCACCTCCCAGCAGGCCTGGGGATGCTTGGCAGAGGCGCTGATGGCCCAGAAATCCGAGTTGGCAAATGTGGCCGGGCGCACGGGCCAGTTGGGCATGGGATAGAAGTTCCAGTGCATCGCCGACAGGGTCTGGACCCAGGCCGGCAGCGTCTGGATCCAAAACGAACCGGTGGTCGCCAGACCCGACGAGAACTTCGCCTGATACTGCTGACCGAGGTTGGCCGCAACGCCGCTGTGCAACTGGTCGAACAACCACCGCCCGGCGGCGTAGGCGGAGGCGCTGTTCAACTCGGTGGTGGTACCCCCCGAACCGACGACCGCGGCGCCAAAGCCGTGGTAGTAAAAGCCGGCCGGCGCGCCAAAGAAGCTCGTACCCACGCGGTGCGCGTTGCTGGATCCCTTGACCGTTCCCGCCGTGCTGCGCGCCAGGGCGGCCCACTGCGCCGCCGTCCAATCCGGTGCCGGGTAGCGCTGGCCGAGGCGGTCGAGCAGGCCCTCGTTGACGAGCATGACCACCGTGCCAACATACGCCGGCAGCGCATACAGACCCGCACCCTCGCTGAACACATGGAGCTGGCTGGTGGCAAACAGCGCGTCCGATACGTTGTCGCGCCGCATGTACGGCCGCAGGTCGACCAACAAGCCCTGTTCAAGATAGGGCGCGACGGCATTGTCCGCAAAGACATCCGGCCCGGCGCCCGCCAGCAGCGCGGTGGTGACGGCGGCCGCCCCGCGACTGGGTCCCCAGTTGCGAAGTTCGATGGACGGGTGGCGCGAGCGAAACCCGGCAAGCGCGCGGTCGGCGAGCGACATCAACACCTTGAGGGACACCTGAGACGCTCCCGACCACGCCTGGAAGATGGGCGACCAGACGACGACCGCCTTGGCCCCGGTGCCGGTCGGTCGGGTCGCTTGGCCGGCACAGCCGGAGAGGACCCCGGCGCCGGCCGCCACCGCGGCACCACCACCCAGCCCCCGCAACCACTCGCGACGCGTCGGCCGCACCGAAACCCCCACCCGCCATCCCCCCAACGACGCTGCGACGCGCCCCAGCCCCACCGGGGCCCGGACACACCCAGCGCGCCCTGACCGCACGCTTTGCCACCGTTCGCGCGGCTCCTTGGATGGGACGCCAGATGACACACCGATTGCAAAGTTGCAAGCCCAAGCGGCTCGGCGCCGCGGTCCCACCGGACGCGACGGCTCGTGGCCCCTGTTTCCGGTGATCGCCGCCTGCGCCGGGTCACCGGAAAGCAGGCCGCAGGCACCCCCCCACCCCTCCCGCCCCCGCGGCGCAGTCGCCGCGCGGGTTGGGCACGAGAAAGCGGAGCCCATCGGCTCGTGGGCCTGCCCGGCCGGAACACCCCCGCGGCACCGCCACCGGCGGGCGCCGGACGCTTTGGGCTGAACAAACGGAACATCTCCTCAAAATGGCCGTGCGGGATGGAGGCAGAAGGAGAAAACGGGTGCAAGCTCGCACCCCACCACCGGATCGATCCCCGCGACGGCCCTGCGGGGCGGCCGCGTGTCCAGGGTGCCAATCCCGCACTTTGAACCCTGTCGCCGGCCGTCCATAGGCTTACATCGTGGTCTGGCTTTTCTGATCCCTGATCGGTGGGGAGGGAAGGCGATGTCGAATCTGCGCGACGTGGCCCGCCATGCCAACGTGTCCCTGGGAACCGCCTCCGCCGTCTACACCGGCAGCCGCGGTGTCTCGACGGCGGCGCGCGGAAAGGTTCTCACGGCTGCGGCCGCCCTGGGGTATGAAGCGCGGCCGCGTTCGGCCGCCCGCGCGGGCAGCGTGGTACTCATCTCCCATTGCGAATCCCTGAATGCGTCACGGGCGCATGAGCACGACGGCGACATCGTGCAGGGAATTCTGGACGCCTGCGAGGGGACGCACCGCCACATCACCTACGTGCAGATCACCGGAGAAAACGCGGCCGGCCTCCTGGTCCGTGAACGCAGCCGCGCCCGCAGGGCGTTCCTTTTCCTCAACGTTGCCCCGGCCTGGACCCGCGAGGCATTGCACCACCGACGCGCAGGACAAGTCCCCGTCATCCTTGGCGACAGGGGCCTCGCCCACCGCTATGACTCGGTCGTATCGGACGATGTTTCCTCGATGCAATCCATCGCGACCCGCCTGGTCTCCGAGGGGGAGCAGCACTTCATTCTCCTGCGCGGTCCCCAGGAATACACCGCCTTTCGCGACCGCTACACGACGGCGACGGCCACCCTGGCGCAACTTCTTCGCGGTCCCCACACGCTCAGGTCGGTGGACTGCAGGGACGGCTTTGAAGCCGGCGCAGCGGCGGCATCCGCGGTGCTGGGCTCCTGCGGCACCGGACACGCCACCATCCTGGCGGCGCACGACATGCAGGCGCTGGGCCTGCTGTCAAAGCTGCGACAACTCGGCGTATCGGTGCCGCGCGACCTCTCGGTGATGGGCTGGGACGATATCCTCCCCGCCAGGGCATGCGCGCCGCCCCTGACGACGGTCCACGTCCCGCGCAACCTGCTGGGACGCGTGGCCGCCCACCTGGTCAGCGACCGCCTCCTGCACACGGACGGCGATGCGCACGCACCGGTGACGCTCACCGTCACCTGCAGCTTCGCCGAGCGGGGCAGCACACGCCCCAGGGCGCGCGCGCCCCGCCGGGCCGCCTCGTTTCAAGCCACGCCACCGCCCTCGTCCCGACCAACCTTGCCCCGCAAGAAGGGATGATGCGGGTGGAGCGCAGCCAGCGAACCTCGGCCGCAACCGGAGGTCCCGCCGCGGACGAACGCCGGGCAAATCCGCCCGGTCCCGGCGATCGCCGCGGCGCCCGCCCCTACACGGAGATTGGAGGCCCCGCGGCAGAGGACGCCGGGGCGGCCGCGCCCGGAACCCCGGGCGGCTTCCCCGACACGACGTGCTCGCGACGCCGGTTGGTGTCGATCGCAGGGGTCGGGGCGTTGGCGGGACTGGTGGGCGGCTGCGCGCGCCCCGGCCAGTCCTCCGCGGGGTCCCGCCTCACCGTCCACAAGGCGCGACTGTACTGGGGCGGCCAACCGTTCACCGCCCTGGGCGCGAACGTGTGGCAGTTGCAGGACTACTTCTACTCAGGCGCCCGCAGCTTCACGATCGGTGGCACCACCTGGAACGGCAGCTACCCGGGTGACGCCTCCCACGGGGCGCACGTCCTCCAGCAGGCCAGCGCGTACGGCCTGCACGTCATCCGCTTTATCGCCGGAGGGTGGAACCCCGCCTGGGTCCACGTCTGGCAGACGAACGCCGGCGCCTGGTGGCGGGCGCACGACGCCATGATGGCCGCCGCCGCCCAGGCCGGGATCTATCTGATCCCGTCGCTCCTCTTTCACCCCGGGGCGTACGCCGTCGCCACCGGCGAGTCCCACGCATCCGTCTTCCGGCGCGGCACCCGTGCCAACCGACTGGCCATGGAGTTCGTGCGGCAGTATGTGTCCCGCTACAAGGACCATCCCAACATCCTGCTGTGGGAGTTGGGCAACGAGTGGAACCTGGGAACCGCCCGCGGCCCGGTGGCCAAGCAGTATTTCCATAGCCTGGCGCAACTGCAGCAGACGATGGCGGACGTCACCGCGGCCATCCGGGACGTCGATCCCCACCACCTGGTGGGATCGGGCAACGCCTCGCCCCCGTATGGCAACGGCCCCGTCGAGGGATCGACCCTGGGCGAGCAGCGCAAGGCGTTCATCGCCGTGAACCAGCACGTGGACGTTGCCTGCCTGCACGTCTATGCCAACGCGGGCCTGCTGGCGCCGACGCGGGTTGCCGCCTACCTCCGCACCATGGCGGCCGCGGCGCGCAGCGACCTGGGCAAACCGCTCATGGTTGGGGAGTTCGGCGAAGACTACGTCACCCACCCGCAGGCGACCTTCGTGCGCAACATCCTGGGTTCTTGGAGTTCGGGCACGTTTCCACTCGCCCTGGTCTGGAGCTGGA
>JAJZWQ010000156.1 GCA_021846605.1 Bacillota bacterium
TTCCGATCTCGAACCGACGGATGGCAGCGGCACGGGGTGGATGGATCTGGCGCGGCGGGCCTGGCACCCGGAACTATCCTTCGGGTTGCCGCCGCGGCTGCGCCCGCCGCTGGTTGCCGCATCCGACGTCGTCGGGCGCCTGCGGGCGGATTTTGCCCGGCGTCTGGGCCTGCCGGCGGGATTGCCGCTGGTGGCCGGTGCCGGCGATCTGCCGGCGGCGGTGTTGGCGGCGGGGGCCCGCGACGCCAGCCGACCCGTTTTGAACGTGGGAAGCGCCGGACAGGTCGCCGTGGTCTTGCCGGCCGCAGAGCCGGGGCCGGATGGGGCCCAGCGGTTTTGTCATCCAGATCCAGGTCTGCAACTGTCGGTCGGTGCGCTGCTCGCAGCCGGACTGGCGGTGCGCTGGGCGCGTCAACTCCTGGGCGATGTGGCGTTGCCGCCCGCGGATGAGGTGGCCGACGTGGTTTTCATACCGCACCTTGCCGGGGAGCGGCTTCCCTCGTTCGACCTGGGGGTGCGCGGTGCCTGGGTCGGCCTCGGTTTGGAGACCGGGGCCGGCGCGCTGGCGGGCGCCGCAGCCCACGGGGTGGCGTTTGCCTACCGCGAACTGCTGGAGTGTCTGTGCCCGCAGGGCTGGGGACGCCCGCTCGTCCTGGCCGAGGGGGGGCGGAGCGACGATTGGGCCCGCCGCCTGGCCAACACGCTGGGCGAGGCGGTGGATCTGTGCCTCCTGCCTTCCCCGTCGGCGATGGGGGCCTGCCAGCTGGCGGCGCTGGGGCTGGGTCTGCGCCGCTGGGGTGGGCTTGGGTTGCCGGCGGTACGGGTGGTGGACCCCGCCGCGCAGGCCCATCGCCGTCTCGCGGCACTGTATGGGGTGTATCGGGCGCTGCGGCCGGTTCTTGCCGCGGCCGACCGGGCGCGGCGGGCCGAGCCCTGACCGGAAGGGCCGGGGCAGCCCTCCGTTTCGGCCGTCGGGTTCACCCCGCGGCCTTCCCAAGCGGACCGCGTGGTGAACCATCACACAAGGTGATCCTCGAGGCGGTGTCGTATGGGCGGGGCGGTTGCGCAGGTCCGCGATCCGTCGGTTGGGGGTGATGCGATGCCCGGTCTTCATCGGCGGACGCTGTTGGCGCGGACTGCGGGGACGGCAGCCGCAGCGGCGCTGCCCGGGGCGCTCGCGGCCGGTTGCGGCCGTTCGTTGGTGCCGGCGGCCGCCCAACCGGAACCGCCTCTGGTCCATTACCGCATGCCGTATGGGTCCGCGGCCCTGCAGCCGGGACCGGCGCTCGAGCGGACCTACGACGAGATGGCGCTGCTGGCGGCGTTGCAGGGCATCGTGAACCGGGACGCCCCCCGGCTCTACGTGCTGGGGGTGACCGGTCCCGGCGCGCAGGACCTGGATGCCTTCTGGTGGGCGCGGATGGCGGAGCTTGGCTGGTCGGTGGCCAAGGCCCGCCCGACGCAGGCCAAGGACCTCCAGGAACTGCTGGGTATGTTCGGGCACCGCACGCGGGGATTGGTGGTCTGGGACCCCGCCGTGCCGGCGACCCAGAACGTGGCGGCGACGCTGGCCGGCGTGCTTGACCTGCTGCCGGTCGCGCAGCGCAAGGCGCCGGCGGGGTTGGCCAAGGAGCCCCTGTGGCAGCAACTCGCCTCGGGCGCCGTGGCCCCGCTGTATGGGGACCTGGTCAAGGCGGGCTGGGGTGTGGGGCTGCGGCTCGTGCACCCGGACGGCAGTTCGATGTTCACCGGCAAGGGAACGATTCCCGGCACCAAGCTGCCATCCACCGGCAGCGCCAAGGACGACGCGTACATCTGGGCCAAGGTGCACTACCTGGATACCGGGCGGACGTCCGCCACCCACATGGCGTACTACATCGATGCCTACTGGCTGCGCAATCCCGGCGCCGGGGGCACCATCTGGAACAACACGCTGGTCAACCACGACTACTTCGTGTCCGAGCGCGCCTTCTTCTTCGACCTGGACCCTTGGACCGACGAGGCGCCGGTCGACGATCCCGGTCAGAAGCCGGGAACGGACGCCGCGACCCTGGTCTCCCTGCTGCAAAGTGCCAACCGCCGCACGGGCGGCCGCCACATGATCAACGTGGGCGGCTTTCCGCCGTGGGCCTTCAAGTACACGAATGTCGGCAAGGCGGGGGGGAAGCATGGCGGCGTCGCCACCGAGTGGACCTACGCCGAGACGCTCTCGTCCTACAACGCGTTCATGGAGGCGGACGCCCTCGGCTATGCGGGCATCGCCAACGCGTCGTTCACCCGCCACCTGCCGCTGCGGTCGACGTACCCCCAGCCTCCGGCGCCGGACCGCGCGGCGTTGCGTCGGCGCGGCTTCCTGCGCCCCGACGGGTCGGTGAAACCCGCGCGCTATTTTGCCTTTTACGTGGGGGACTTCGACTCCCCGGCCTGGCTCTACCACATCGCGCCGACGATCTGGAACGATCCGGCCCGCGGTTCGCTGCCGCTTTCGTGGGCCTTCGATCCCAACCTCTGCCTGCGGGCGGCTCCGGCCATGGCCTGGACGCGCGCCACCGCCACGGCGCAGGACACCTTCGTCGCCGGAGACTCCGGTGCGGGCTACCTCAACCCGGGTGCCCTGGAGACCCCGCGTTCGTCCGGTCTCCCGTCGGGCATGGCCACGTGGGCGGCCCACTGCCGTCGGTTCTTCCGCCAGTGGGATCTGAAGGTGACCGGGTTCATCATCGAGGGCGACAGCCCCGCTATGGGTCCGGGTGGTTTCAAGGCATACCAGACCTTTTCGCCGGGTGGCATCGTCGGCCAGAAGGTGCCCCGGCTGGGCCTAGTGGACGGCATGCCGGTGATGGCCATGAATACCGACATCGGCGGTACCCCCAGCCAGGCGGCCGCCAGTGTGCGCGCCCTGTTTCTGCCCGAGAGCGGCGCGCAGTTCGCGGTGGCGCGGGCGGTCCTGCAGACACCCTCCTGGTATCTCGCGGCGTCCAAGGGGATCACGGCCCGCGCCAGCGGGGATACCAGCCCGCCGATCCAGGTGGTCGACCTGCCCACCCTGCTGGCGCTGGTGGCGGAGCATGAGCGCCACGGCGGCGCCCCGGCCCGCGGCCGCAGGGGCGCGGCCACGCTGACCGTCACCGCCGCGGGGCTCAAGGATGCCGGCCTGCGTCCCGTCAGCGCGCCGGACGGTCGCTGGCACCTGGGCAAGGCCGGTGCCCGGGCGGCCGTGATCTTTGCCCGCAATCCGTTCGCACCCCACGGCGACTCGTATTTCTACCTGCGGGTGACGCCCGGTCTTTTTTCGTCCCCGGGTGCGACGCCCTGGCTGCAGGTGCGGTATTACGACGCCCCGGCCGGTCTCGCGCTGCAATGCGACTACAACGCCGCCACCCCCTACACCGCAGCGGGGCCGGTGACCACGACGGGCAGCCACCGTTGGAAGACGGTGACCTGGGCCCTGGGCGGCGCGGACTTCAAGGGGAGCCAGAACGGCGGGGCGGATCTGCGCCTCGATGCGCCCGTCGGCCTGGCGATCGACCGCGTGGCGCTCACCAATACGCGTCCGGCCGCGGGCGGGTAGCGTTCGGTTTCCGTGGAACGGTGGTGGGCGGCGGGGCGGTGGCGGCCGAACACGGTTGGAAGCCCTCACGGCTTCCGGCCCCCTGCGGGCGGAACCCGCCGCGCTGGGCGGGCGGGCGCGTCGGGAAGCGTCTCCGTCTTGACCCGGGCCGCATCCGGTGGGCCGCGTGCCCGCGACGCGCGCGCAGGCTTGCCGCGCTGGCGCTGCCGTCAGAGCTCGGCGACGAACACCAGGCGGCGCTTGACCCAGCCGTCGGGAACCCCGCCCTGAAGGGCCGCGCGCCGCGCCGGCGGCAGGTCCTCCAGGGCCGCCCGCACGGCGATCCCCGCGGGTTCCTCCCATGCGACGGGGGCGAGCCACTGCCGCAGGCTGCTTCGCTCCTCATCGGTCCACCAGTAGCGGATGGTCAGGCCGGTCTGGGCGAGCAGCGCCCGCCAGGCATCGTCCGTGAGGGCCTCGCGGTGGGTCGGGTCGCGCAGGCGTTCGAGATGGTTGACGTCGGCGCTCCGATCGGCCGGGGGGCACATGTCGCTGATCCCGAGGCGTCCGCCGGGTGCCAGCAGCCGTGCCATGGCGGCCAGCGCGTGTTTGGGATCGGGGAAATGGTGAAAGGCGCGGCGGCAGGCGACGCAGTGGTAGCGGCCCGCGGGCAGGGGCAGGTCGTCGACGGTGGCGCGGATCCAGCGGAGGCGGTCGCCCAGGTTGCGCTCGTCGGCGAGGCGCTTTGCCTCCGTCAGCATGGCGGGCGTGGGGTCGACGGCGTCCACCACCGCGCCGCGGGCGGCCAGCGCCAGCGCGGTATGGCCGGTGCCGGTGGCCACGTCGCAGGCCAGCTGTCCTTCCTGCGGGTCGAGGGCCGAAACCAGCATGCGCAGGTCTTCACCCTGCGCATGGCCTGGGGATTGGGCGTAGGCGGCCGCGTGCCGCGTGAAAAAGGGACTGGCCGCATCGTCGGGTGGGGTTGGCATGGGAGCGCCTCCAGCCGCGTTCCGTCTGTGCTCCGACCTGCAACCGGAGGAAACCATCCCCTGCGTTGCGCGCGGCTGGGTCGACTCCTGCCCACCGCCGCGCGTCGGCGTTTCAGCAGACGGCCGGCTGCGCGAGGGCGAAGGTGCGGTTCCCGGCGTCGAGGCGCGCGCCGCAGCCCAGGGGCAGCGTCATCTGGGGTGCGGTGTGTCCGAAATCCATGTCGGTGACGATCGGGAAGGTGTGGGATCGGGTGCGTTCCAGGATGATCTCCCGCAGCAGGGCCCGGTCCGCTTCGCGGTAGCCGTACGGGCGTCCGACGAGCATCCCGCCCAGCCGGGCAAGCACCCCCATGTTCTCATAGTCTTGCAAAACGCCGTCGACCCACGCCGGCGGGGGCGCTTCTTCGGAGAGCTCCCAGAAAAAGATGGCCCCGGAGAGCTCCGCGGCGCGCGGGAAGTAGGGGGTGCCTCGCAGGTGCTGGAGGGATTGGAGACAGCCTCCGAAGAGGACGCCTTCCACCACGCCTTGCCCCCGTAGCCACGTCCAGCCTTTGGCTGGCTGGTAGGTCCTGGCGCGCGTCAGGTCTTCCTTGCTCACCCAATCGAGCCGTTCCTCCGTCCAGGCGGGGGCGGGGGCGATCACCCCCGTCGGAGACGGCATGGTCAGGACGCGGCGCAGGGAGGCCACGGCGTACTCCGGGGGGGCCGGATACTCGGCGAGTTCGTCCATGAGGGCTGGACCGTTAAAGGTGACCATTCCGGTGCGGGTCCAGATGGCGACATTGAGCACCGTGATGTCCGAATACCCGATGAACACCTTGGGATTTGCCGCGATGCGCGGCCAGTCCAGGTGCGGCAGCAGTTGGCAGGCGTGGTCCCCACCGATCGCGGCCCAGATGCCGTCGATCTCAGGGTCCGCGAAGAAGGCCATCAGGTCTTGGGCGCGCTGCTTCGGCGTGCCGGCGGTCCAGCGGCGGCGTTCGAACAGGTGCGGGGCGAGGACCACGCGGAACCCGAGTGACTCCAAGAAGGCCCTGCCGCGCTCGATGCGGTGGGGTGCCACGCCTGGGCCGCACCACGACGGGGCCACGACGCCAATGGTGGATCCGGCTCGCAGGGCGCGCGGGCGCAGCATCTCGACACCACCCCGGCGGAAGGTTCCGTCCGTTGGACGGCCTGCCCTGCGTGGTAGGGATGGGCCGCCCCGCATCGGTTCGTCCGCGCACGATTCTGCGGGCGCAGGGCGTCGGCCGAACGCCCCGGGGTCAGAGAGAACCGGCGCACCTCGCGGACAGTCCGCCGAGGTTACCGCGTCGACCGAGGGTGTCCCGCGGGTGGTTGGCTGCCGGCCGGCGGTGGGCCCGGACCGGATCTGCGGGGGCCGACCGGGGGCGCGGCTTTTCCATGGCGTCTCTGCCCCCTGCCGTCCGCCGCCGCAAAGGGCCGAACTGGGGTGTGTGGGAAAGCGATGTCTTGGCCAAGACCCGCCCTATCTCCGCCTCAGCCGCTTCACGGACATCCCCGTACGCGGGCCCCTCGGTCGGGAGCACACCGTCCAGGCCGGGCGGCGGCCTGTGTCTGCAGGGGCGGGGGAGGCGGGTTTGGGGCCGTAGCGCACCCTGCTTCGTGCCGCAGGAGTCGGTTCGGGTTGCGGGTAAGCGGAAGGGGGCGGGGCGCGATGCCCGCCTGGAGGGGGAATCCGCGTGCGCGGGGTACGGCCGAATATCCTATTGGTGATCACGCACGACAGCGGTCGCCGCCTGGGGTGCTACGGCACCGGGGTGGAAACGCCGCGGCTGGACCGGCTGGCGGCCGAGGGTATGCGCTTTGACCAATACTTTTGTACCGCTCCCCAGTGTTCACCGAGCCGTGGGTCCATTTTCACCGGCCGCTTTCCGCATCGCAACGGGTTGATGGGCCTGGCCCATCTCGGTTGGCGGCTGCACGGAGCGGAGCGTTGTCTGGCACAGTATCTGGCCGAGGCGGGCTACGAGACGGCCCTGTGCGGCATGCAGCACGAGCACGACGTCGCCGATCCCGGTCGGCTCGGGTACGGCCAGATACTTGGCGGGGCGCGGCACATGGCCGCCGTGGCGCACGAGGGTGCCCAGTTCCTGGCGGCGCATGCCTCCGCTGGTCGCGGCGGCCGGCCGCCCTTTTTGTTGGTCGCGGGCGTGACGGAGACCCACCGGCCGTTTGACCGACCCGGATACACCCCCGACGACCCGGCGGGGGTCGATGTGCCGGCCTACCTGCCGGATGTCCCCGCGGTGCGCCAGGAACTCGCGGGGTTCGGCGGTTTGGTCCGAGCCGTCGACGCCGGCGTCGGGGTGCTGTTGGACGCCCTCGCCACCAGTGGCCTGGCCGAGGACACCCTGGTGCTGTTCACGACGGACCACGGCATCGCCTTCCCGCGCGCCAAGGGCATGGGTTACGACCCGGGGCTGGAGACGGCCCTGTTGGCGCGGTGGCCCGCCCGCATCCCGGCGGGTGCCGTCTGCGGGGCGCTGGCCTCGAACGTCGACC
>JAJZWQ010000157.1 GCA_021846605.1 Bacillota bacterium
GAGCAACTTCACCTGCACAACCTGCTTCATGTCCATACGTTCGATGTATGCGAACAAGGGAGGGAAGGGCGAAGGGGCGATTCCTCTGTCGGCTGAAGCCGACAGCCTCCTCGCCCGTTTTCTGTGATGGGGGGAAGGCAGAGGGCTGTGGGAAGGGGCGAGGCGGACCGGGTTTGCGCCATGGTGCGGGGGTGGGACCGGGGTCGCTCCCCTCGAAATACCCGGCATACCCACCATATCTAGCGCCTTCGGTTCGTCTGGGACACTACGTGCCCGTCCTGTGTCCCGTCGGGTATTTCATGCCACGTGGTGCCCGCTCCGCGCGGGCATGGGGGACTCCCCGGGAAGGGCGATACGCCCGCCCGCGGCTCCGTCAGGTCAGCGGAGTTGGGTTCTGCTGGCGGGCGGGCCGGCGGGAAGCGCTCAGGCGTTGCGCGCGCCGCTGCGCAGGCAGCGGGTGCAGACCCGCAGCTTGCGGCGCCGACCGTCGACCTCCACATGCACCGTCTGCAGGTTGGGGTTGAACCGCCGCTTGTTCTTGATGTTGGAGTGGCTCACCGCGTGACCGGTGGCGGGATCCTTGCCGCAGAGCGCGCACCGTTGGGCCATCGTATCTCGCCTCCCGGACGCCGGATTGCCGCAACAGGGCTTCTGTGGCAGGCAGGGCGCATCATAGCACGGCTCCCGCGCCCCGGCAAGTTGTTCCGCCGCACGCCAGCGCTGAAGCATGAGTGAGGAAGGGGCTGAGGGAGAGGGGATGACGGGGCAGGGCGGGAAAAATTCATTGCAAAGGGGGCTGAACGGCGGCAAAACGCTCTGGCAGGATTAGGTCGAGAAGCCATCGGGAGGGGTGGCGGGCGGCCATGGCGGAGCGGGCGGCGGTGCTGTGGGTTGGCAGTCGGATGCTCACGGCGGAAGACATCGAGCTGATCCGCCGGACGGTGCGGCGGTTTGGGACGTTGTCGCGCCGCGAACTGGCGCTGACGGTGTGTGAGAACCTGCCGTGGAAGGCCCCCAACGGACAACCGAAGATCGCGGCCTGCGTGGGTGTGTTGCAGCGGCTGGCCGCCGCGGGCGAGATCGCCCTGCCTGCGCCGCGACACCAGGGGAGAGCGGTGGGGGACGGCCCCGCCGAGCCCGGTGGTGCACACGACGCTGGCGGCGCTACGGCCGGTGCGGGTGGAGCCGGTCCCGGCCGACGAGGGGCCGGCCTGGAACGCGATGATGGCCGACTACCACCCCCTGGGCTTCCGCCGGCGTTCGGCGCGTACCAGAAGTACTGGGTCTACGACGGGGCGGCAGACGAACCGCGGGTGCTGGGGGGCCTGCTGTTCGCCGCGGCGGCGAAGGCGCTGGCAGTGCGGGAGGCCTGGATCGGCTGGTCGGCGGCAGAGCGGCCGTGGCCTGCTACTCCACCGGGCTGTGGGACTTGGTCTGCACCCGCGGCTTCCGCGCCACCCTGCTCTTCCTGCGCGAGACCTACCTCAACCCCTGGCTGCGCCCGGAGCGCCTGCGCGCCCTGTGCGCCCGCAAAGCCCAACTGCGCCTGATGATCTGATCGCTCGCGTCCCCCGCTGCCCACCGGCACCGCACTCGATGGTGCCAGCTTTGCCGCGCCCACGGCGGCCCCCACCCGGCGTCCAGCCTGCCGCTAGGCGAGCACGGACCTGCCGAGCGCAGCTTCATCCCGCCCAGCGCAACCCAGCCCAGCCCAGGCATCCCCCGCCCACACGCCGGCGGCCAGCCGACGGGCCACTCATGCTTCAGCGCCGCACGCGCCGGGGGCTGCTATCATGGGGAAAGATGGTCGCGCCCGGATCGGGGGGCGCCGCACGGGTTGTGGTGGAGAGCATGCACGAGTTCGTGTGGCCCGAGGGCAAGCTGGCGATCACCGAGACCGCGCTGGCCACCGTGGTGAGCGTGGCCGTCCTGCGCTGCCCGGGGGTCGTCTCCCTGGGCCCACCGCGCCTGGGGGACGAGCTGGTGGGCTTTTTGCGGGACAGCACGCAGGCGCGGGAGGCGGCCCACCGCGAACCTGAGGTCACCTTGGAGTCGGGGCGCTGCCTGGTGACCGTGCAGGTGGTCCTCGCCTTCGGCGCCCACATCGAGACGGTGTGCCGCGAGATCGTGCAGGCGGTGGGCGCCGAGTTGGCGCGGGCGGCTGGTATCCCGCGGACGGTGGTCGATGTGCGGGTGGTGGGGGTGCGCGAGACGGCTGCCCGACCCGTCCCGGGATGACCGTGGAGACCAGGCCGGACCCCGTCTGGCCGGAACTGGCCATCCCCTGCACCGCGCTCTCCGGGATCGGCCCGGCGCGGCAGCGGGAACTGGCGGCCGCCGGCCTGGACACGGTCGAGCGCCTGCTCCGCCATCTCCCGTTCCGCTACGAGGACCGCAGCGCCATCACCCCGCTGGCCCAGGTGCGCGCCCCCGGCCGGTACACCCTGGCCGGATGCATCCGCTCGGTGCGGGCCCGGCGGACCGGCCGACGGCACGTGCTGCGCGCGGAACTGCAGGACGACACCGGCACCTTGGAAGTCATCTGGTTCAACCAGCCCTACATGGAGCGCACGGTGCGGCCCGGGGCCCGCCTGCTGCTGTCCGGGGAGGTGGCGGCCGACCGCCAGGGGCGCCCGCTGTTCCGCGCGCCCGAGGTGCAGGGCACGGGGAACGCCCCCCAACCGCCCGGCTGGGTGCCGGTCTACCGGCTGCCGCGCGGGATCCGCCGTCACACCCTGCGTCAGGCGGTGCGGGCCGCCGCGGCGGGATACGCGGCGCGGATCCCCGACCCCCTGCCCGAGACGGCCGGGCTCCCCGCCGACATGCTCCCCGCGGCGCAGGCCTGGACGCAGATGCATCTACCGCAGTCCAAGGCGCGGTTGGAGGCGGCCCGCCGCACCCTCGTCCTGCATGAGTTGGTGGCGCTGCACACCGGTCTGCTGCTGCGCCGGGGCGCCCGCCGCCAGCGGGCGCGCCCCCCCCTCCCGGCGGACGCTGGCGACCTGGCCGGCCGCTTCCAGGCTGGCCTCCCCTTTGTCCTCACTGCGGCCCAGCGCCGCGTGCTGGCCGAGATCGAGCGCGACCTGGAGGGCCCGCTGGCCATGTATCGGCTGGTGCAGGGGGATGTGGGCGCCGGCAAGACCGTCGTCGCGGCGGCCGCCGCCCTGCGCGCGATCGGCGCCGGCGGCCAGGCGGCCCTGATGGTGCCCAGCACCGTGCTGGCCGAACAGCACCACCGGACCCTGCGGCGGCTGTGCGGGGCGCTGTGTCCGGTGGAACTGCTCACCGGGTCGACGCCGGCGGCGGCGCGTCGGGCCCTGCGGGCCTCTCTGGAGGCGGGCCGGCCCCAACTGGTGGTGGGGACGCACGCTCTGCTGGATCCCGAGGTGCGCTTTGCCGCGCTACGCCTGGCCATCATCGACGAGCAGCACCGCTTCGGCGTGCGGCAGCGCGACGCACTGGCCGCCAAGGGCGCGCCGGCCGACGTCTTGGTGCTGACGGCGACCCCCATCCCGCGCACCCTAGTGATGACGCTCTACGGGGACATGGACGTCTCCCGCCTGGACGCGCTGCCGCCCGGCCGGGGCGGCACGCGCACCTACCTGCGCGCGCCCCACGGGCGCCGCCGGGTGTATACCTTCGTACGCTCCGAGGTAGAGGCCGGGCGCCAGGCATTCGTCGTCTGTCCCTTCATCTCAAACGGCGACGCCGAGGAGGGGGAGCACGGCTGGGATGAGCCCGACGCGCTGCCGGCCGGCGGAGGGCGGGCCAGCGCCGAGGCCTGGGCGGCGCGCCTGGCGGCGTTCTTCCCCGAGGGCGCGGTCGGCCTGGTCCACGGCGACCTCCCCCCGGCCCAGCGCACCGCCGTCATGGAGCGCTTCGCGGCCGGGGAACTGGGGGTGCTGGTGGCGACCACCGTGGTGGAGGTGGGCGTGGACGTGCCCAACGCCACCGTGATGGTCGTCGAGGACGCCGACCGCTTCGGACTGGCCCAACTGCACCAGTTGCGCGGGCGGGTGGGGCGGGGGGCGCACCCGGGCTACTGCATCCTGATCACGCAGGGCGCGCCGGAACGCCTGCGTGCCCTGACCGAGCTCGCGGACGGCTTCGCCGTCGCCGAGGCGGACCTGGCGCAGCGCGGACCGGGGGAGGTGATGGGGACGCGCCAGCACGGGCTGCCGGGCCTGGCCCTGGCACGCCCCGACCGCGACATGGACCTGTGGCGCGCGGCACGGCGGATCAGCGCGGAGATCCTGGCCCAGGACCCCGGCCTGCGCGCGCCGGCGCACCAGGTGCTGCGGCGGCACGTCGTGGCCCTGACGGGGACCCTGGAGGGCGACCCCGATTGGTCGAGTTTGTCAGGTTTTATGCCAAACGTCTGACACATTTTTGCCGCGTGCCCACCCGCTCGATAGGCTTCCGCCCGGTAGCTGCACGTGGAGGAGGGTCCGCCTTGCCGCTCGCCGAGGGCCTGAACAATGTCTGGGTTGTTCTGGCCGCAGCCCTGGTCATGTTCATGGAGGGCGGTTTCGGCCTGCTGGAGGCGGGCTTCGTCCAGGCCAAGAACATGGGCAGCATCATCCTGAAGGTGTGGATGGACCTGACGGCGGGCAGCCTGGCCTACTGGCTGCTCGGCTTCGGGCTGATGTATGGCGCGGACCGCCTGGGGCTGTTCGGGCACACCGGCTTCATGGTCCACGGCCTGATCCCCCGCCTGCCCCCGGATCTCTCCCCGTATGCCTTCTGGCTCTTCCAGGCCGCGTTCGCCATCGCCACGGTGTCCATCGTGTCCGGCGCGGTGGCCGAACGCATGCGCCCGCGCGCCTACCTGATTCTGGTCCTGGTGATGTGCGGGGTGATCTACCCGATCTCCGGGCACTGGGTGTGGGGCGGCGGGTGGCTGGGCCGCCTGGGGATGCGCGACTTCGCCGGTTCGGGCGTGGTGCACGCCGTCGGCGGCTGGTCGGCCCTGGCCGCCGCCCTAGTGCTCGGCAGCCGCCGGGGCCGCTGGACCGGCTCGGTGTCGACCAAGCCGGCCAGCCTGACCCTGGCGGCCGCCGGCTGCTTCATCCTCTGGTTCGGGTGGTTCGGCTTCAATGCGGGGAGCACGCTCTCGGCGACCGCGCCGAACCTGGCGCTGGTGGCGATCAACACCCAGCTGGCCGCCGCCGCCGGTGGGCTGGTGGGGTTTGTTTGGCCGTTGCTGCGCAGTGAGCGCTGTGACGCCCCGATGGCCATGAACGGCGGGCTGGCGGGCCTGGTGGCCATCACCGCGGGTTGCGCCTACGTGTCTCCGGCCAGCGCTGTGCTGATCGGCGCCCTGGCCGGGGTCGTCGTGAACCTGGCCTTCCCGCTGATCGAGCGGTTCCGCGTCGACGACCCGGTGGGCGCCATCGCCGTCCACGGCTTCAACGGCGTGTGGGGAGTGCTGGCGGTCGGCCTGTTCGCCACCGACGGCGGGCTGTTCCACGGGGGCGGCCCGCACCTGCTGGGCGTGCAGGCCCTGGGCGTGGTGGTGCTCTCCCTCTGGGGCTTCGGCGCCACCTGGGTCACGTGCAAGGTGCTGGCGGCCACGGTCGGCATCCGGGTGTCCGCCGAGGACGAGGCCATCGGCCTGGACGCGGCCTGGCGTGTGCACTCGGGCTACGGGCCCGACGACGCCTCCGACTACGCCACGGGCGGCCGCGCGTCGCTGGAACCTGTCGACATCGAGAGTGCCGACTAGCGCCCGCCTGCCGCCTGCCCGCGCCGAAACCCACTTCCAGGCGCGCATCCCGGGTAGGATGTGGACAGGCGCCCCCCCGGCTCCAGGGGGGCGGCGGCCCAGCCGCGCACCCTGGATGGGGCGGGACCCGGCCAGACGAGGAGGATGACGGACTTGCCGCAGGACGCGACAGAGGACCCCGCGACTCCCACCGTGGGCGACCGCGCCCCGGATTTCACGGCCCCCACGGGCGGCGGTGGCACGCTGCATCTGGGGGACCTGCTGGGGAAGAAGCCCATCGTGCTGTATTTCTATCCCCGCGACGACACCCCCGGCTGCACGGCGGAGGCCTGCGCCTTCCGGGACCAGCGGGCGCGGTTCGCCGGCGCGGGCGCGGAGATCATCGGGGTGAGCGCCGACTCGGCGGAGTCCCATGATCGCTTCGCCAGCAAGTACGGGCTGCCGTTCACCCTGGTGAGCGATGTGGACGCCGGCGTGCGCAGCCGTTACGGGGTGGCGCCGCACGGCTCGCTGCCCAAGCGCAGTACCTATGTCATCGACGGTGCTGGCGTCATCCGCGGGGTCTTCTCCTCGCTGGAGTCCGCCACGCAGCACGTGGACCGCGCGCTGGAGGCCCTGGCCCAGTGAGTCCGGCGGCATGGTCCCGTCCCCGCCCACGTTCGAACCGGGAGGGATGGGCATGGCCTCGGAACGCGAAACGGGGCGTCCGGTCGCGGTGGGCGACCGGGCGCCCGACTTCACCCTTCCCCGTCAGAACGGCGGGGAGTTCTCCCTGGGGGATCTCCTCGGCAAGCAGACGGTGGTGTTGTATTTCTACCCCAAGGACAACACGGCCGGTTGCACGGCCGAGGCGTGCGACTTCCGCGACCGCTACGCCGAATTCTTGGAGGTCGGCGCCGCCGTGGTGGGGGTCAGCCGCGACTCCGTCCGCTCGCACGCGCGATTTGCCGAAAGGTACCACCTCCCCTTCCCCCTGCTGAGCGACGCCGACGGCGCGGCGCACAAGCTCTACGGGGTACCGCGGGCCTGGGGCGGGCTGATCCCCGGCCGGGTGACGTACGTCATCGACCGCAGGGGAGTGGTGCGCGCCGTCTACGCGGCCGTGGTGCCGACGCGCCACGTTGCCGAGGCCCTGGCGGCGATCGCCGCGGCCGGGTGAGCGTGGTTCGTCCCCAGGTGCGGCGCGGCCCCTGCGGGCGGGAGGTCGAAAACCATCGCAATCCGGCGCCCTAGCGCTGCCCTTTCCCCATAAGTCGAACTTAGTCAGCAGAGCAGTCGTCGCGTCGGGGCTCAGACGGCCAACGAATCGGCGGACCGAGTTGTCAG
>JAJZWQ010000158.1 GCA_021846605.1 Bacillota bacterium
AACAGCCGTCCCGAGGAAGATGACGGCGGCCAGCAGCAGGGCCGGCCCGATGTCGAGCCACGGCCCGGTAGAAGAGCGCCGGGGGCATGGGGGCACCCGTGCTTCCATGCTCTTTGTACAGTACACGAACCTCGGCGGCCGGACGTCATCCCCGCACGGTAGCCCGCGCTACGCCGGCGGGCGCAGGACGGCGCCTTGGAACGGTCAGCGGACGTGCTGGGCGGCGGGTGATCGTAAGGACGCAGGGTGTGCGTGCAGGCCTTGCGGACGCGAAGGGCCGGCCCAGGACGAACTTGGTTCCCAATGCGGGGATGTCACACTGCGTCATTCTCGCCGAGCCCGTCGGCTCGCAGGCGCTTGCCGGAACGGCGCTGTTGCGTGATGCCGGTGCCGGCCTGAGGCCAGCTTGCCCGTAGCGGGTGCGTCACAAGGGTGGGCGCGGCGCCGGCCGCTGGGGCTGCGCGCCGGCTGTCGCCCCGATTGGCGGGCATTGTGCCCGAAGGCCTCCCACGAGAATGACGCCATCCTGGGGATCCAGCTTCGCCGGCAGGAAGTCGCTCCCGCGTGGAGTATTCCCCGCCACGTCACAGTCGGAAAACAATGGGGGTGCCGCACATGCATCGGTGGATTCTGGCGACCACGGCAGCGCTCACGATCCTCGGCGGGGCGGGGGCGATGGCCTTTGCCGCAGGCGGGCCGACCACCGCACCGAGCGTTGGCCACCCTGGATGTTTCGGAAACTGGAGAGCGGGTAGTGTTCAAATGATCGACCAGAACGGTGGCAACGCCGGTCTGATCTTCGCCGAACGCGCCAGTTCCAACGCGACGATCAACATGCAGAACCGTCAGACGTGTGAGATCCCCGGGAGCTGACGTCCGTTCTCGTGTGGTCCGTGGGCTGGCGTCCGCGCCGCGAGGGCGGGGAGTACGCTCCCTCCGCTTGCGGCGCGGCCTTTCTTCCGCCACAGCGACGGCGGTCTGGGCAGTCCAGGGCCCGCTTGGCCGCGGCCCCGCACACGCGCGCCGGACCCCGGTGGCACCCGCGGTCAGCGCGCGCCCGCCAGTTCTGCCGCCAGCGCCACGACCGGCGCCTGCACGTTCTCGGGCCAGACGAGGGCGCGCACCGTCGCCGCGTCGGCCCACTGGAACGCGTCGTGCTCGTCCGACAACCGCACCGCGCGGGGCGCGTCCAGCCGCAGCATGTACAGCGGCCAGTGCGTTTGGCCGTGCGCCGTCAACTGCGGGGGGCCCTTGATGCCGGTCTCCTCCAGGAGTTCGCGCGCCGCGCAGGCGTCAATCGCCTCTCGCGGCAGGCGGGCGCCCGCCGGGGGGCCCCAGGCCCAGTCCGTGGCGCCGGGATTCTCCAGGTGGGCGCGGTGCAGGAGCAGAAACCGCGGTCCCGCGGCCGTCGGGGCCAGACCGTGATGGCGGCGCCGAACGGCGGCTCCTCGGCCACGGGCAGGCCGTCCCAGGTGCGTTCCAGCGGGCATTCCCCTCCAGCGCGGCCTTGGGTGCACGCTTCGCGGCGGAAGCGGCTCGTCCTCTCCGGAGGTCGGCGGGAGACGGCCCGGCGCGACGGACTCGGCAGGTCAGGGGAGCAGGCGCCTGAACTCCTGTTTGATACAGCGGTCGGCCACGACGAACAGCCCCGCGGCGGCCGCCGCGGCCTCCGCTTCGGGGTGGCGGATGCCCAACTGCAGCCAGAGGGCCCGCGCGCCGCGCCGCACGGCGGCGTCGGCCACTGCGCGGACGTCTTCCGGCCGACGGAAGACGACCACCACGTCCGGCGCGGCGGCCAGGTCGTCCACGCTGGCGACGCTGGCCGCCCCGAGGACCTCCTGGACCGCGGGGTTCACGGGGAGGACCGTCAGGCCCCGGGACTGCAGGTAGCGGGCGACGTCGTGGCTGGGGCGGTCGGGCCGCGGGGAGAGCCCGACCACGGCGGCCGTGCGCAACGCGGAGAGGAAGGCGGTCAACTCGGCGTCCGTCGGAGGCATCCCCATCACCTCCACCCAGCCTAGCAGAGGCCGCCGCCGTTCGGTACCGTGGAGACGCCCGCTGAGAGGGAGTGCAGTCATGCCACCGTCCGCCTTCGTGACCCGCAGCCTGCCGGCCGACGTCCTGCAACCGCTGGCCGAGTGCGCCCGTGTGGAGGTCTGGCCGGAAGAGGAGGCTGCCATCCCCCGCGACGCGCTCCTGGAGGCCGCGGCGGGGGCGGACGGGCTCCTGGTGCTGCTCACCGACCGGGTGGACGCCGAGCTTGTGTCCCACGCCCCGCGGTTGCGTGCGGTCAGTACCATGGCCGTCGGCTTCGACAACGTCGACGTGGCGGCATGCACGGCGCGGGGGATCCCGGTGTGCAACACCCCCGATGTGCTCACGGAGACGACCGCCGACCTGTGCTGGGCGATCCTCATGGCGTGCGCGCGGCGCATCCCCGAGGCCCAGCGGACGATCGAGGCCGGCCGCTGGCGGACCTGGGCCCCGTTCTTCCTGGCCGGCCAGGACGTCTACGGCAAGACGCTGGGCGTGGTCGGGATGGGACGCATCGGTCAGGCCGTGGCCCGGCGCGCCCAGGGGTTCGGCATGCGCCTGCTGTATACCTCGCCCACCGCCAAGCCCGCCGTCGAGCGGGAGAGCGGGGTGCGCCGCGTCCCACTCGACGAACTGCTGGCGGCCAGTGATTTCGTCGTCCTGCTGGCCCCGTTGACGGCCGCCACCCACCACCTGATCGGCCGGGCCGAACTGGCGCGCATGCGCCCCGGGGCCGTGCTCGTCAACGTCGGCAGGGGCGGCCTCTGCGACCAGGAGGCGCTGATCGACGCGCTGCGGGCGCGGCAGATCTGGGGCGCCGCCCTCGACGTGTTCGCCGAGGAACCGTTGCCCGCCGATCACCCCCTGCTCTCACTGCCTAACGTCGTCGCCGTCCCGCACATCGGCAGCGCCAGCCTGGAGACGCGCCGAGCCATGGCCCGCCTGGCCGCCGAGAACCTGGCGGCCGTGCTGCGCGGCGAACGGCCGCGCTCCTGCGTGAACCCCCAGACGCTGACCGGTGGCGCGGGCTGAGCGCGGGTGCCCCGGGCCGGGGCAGACTAGCGCGGGGGTGATGGGCATGTGGAACGCGCGTTGGCGCCGACCGGCGCAACGCCGTGCGCTCCGGGTGTTGGCCAATCCCTGGGTCCTCTCGGCGGTCGGCCTGGCGGCCGCCTCCTGGGTCGGTATGCGGTTGTGGCGGCGCTCATGAGCCCGGAGGGCGGGCGGGGTTACCCCGCCCGCCCGTCAGGACGCAGGGCCGCGCAGGATGATGCGCGGGCTCGGGCGGTATTCGTCCTGACTGAGAAGGCGGCGCCGGGGGCCCTGCGGCGTCTCGACGACCTCCCAGGTGGTCGACTTGGCGCCGTCCTGTCCTGGGGCGACGACCTGCTCCGCGCCCGGCGCCAGCCGGGGGTCGCGCACGTACCGGGTGCTGAACGGATACGTGGCCAGGACCTTGGTCTCGATCTCCACCTTGGGCGGCGCCTGATGGCCGTAGATCGCCATCGTCAGGGTGCGGTCCTGCGCCTGGGCCCACAGGATCAGGGGCCAGCGGGTGTTGTTGCGGAAGCGGAAGTCCAGGCCGCCGGACTCGGTGACGGTGGCGTCCCGGCCGGGGGGCAGGTAGGGGACGGTGAGGCCGTGCTGATGGCGCTCGACCACCGCCAGGTTGGCCAGCAGGACCGTGTTATATAGGGTCGAGGCGCCCTGGCACACACCGCCCCCGATCGTGGGTACGATGCGGTCCCCGACGAACATCCGGCCCCAGCCGTAGCCCCCGGCCGCGGTGAACGGGCCGGCTGCGGCGTTGTAGGAGAAGACGGCGCCCGGCGCGATGACCGTGCCCGCGAGCTTGCGTGCCGTCAGGGCGATGTTGGCCGCCTGCGAATCCGAGGCATGGGTGAAGCGTGTGGAGAACTGGGACATCAGCACGGTGGCGCCCTCTTGGGCCTGCAGGGCCTCCAACCGCGCGGGGTCTGGGAGGAAGCTCGCGGGGCGGTTGGTGGGGACCTCCGCGGTCTGCGCCGCCGTGAGTGCCGGGAAGGTGTCTTCGCTGACCGCCTCGCCGCCGCAGGGCGGCCGACCGGCGGAAACGGCCGAGACCACGCCGCGCGCCGGGAGGATCCAGAAGCCCGCCGCCGCCACCCCTGCCAGGGCAAGGGCGAGAGCCGGAGTCCACAGACGCCGCGCCATCCGGCACCCCCTCCTCGCCGCTAGCATGAGCGGCTCCGGCCGGGGCAATGCCTCCGGACGGGCACTCCCGCGCGCGCGGCCTCGTATGGTGGGCCCGGAGATGGTGCCCGATGCATGACAGCCGCCTCCGCGTCCTCCCGGCGGTCATCCCCGTCCCCGACGCCCGGCCCTTCGGGGCGCGGCCGACGGAGCACCCGCACCCGCTGGGCGGGCGCGGCGCCCTGCAACCAAGGTCGGCGGCCGGCGCCACGGACTACGCGGACGTCGGACGGGTGGTCGGCCGCTCCCGGCTGGAGGTGGACGGGGAGACCTGGGAACGTCTGATGGTGCGCACCCATGTGATCCGTCCGGGCGAGGAGGTCTCCAAGGTCCTCCAGCAGTATGCCGGGCCCGTGGTCCAGCCCCAAGACTGGGTGATCATCGGCCAGAAGGCGGTGTCGATCGCGCAGGGCAGGTTGGTGCGGGAACGCCTGGTGCGGCCGCGCCCGCTCGCCGTCTTCCTGGCCCGGCACGTCAAGCGGACGCCGTTCGGCCGCGGCCTGGGGCGGCCGGCGACCATGGAGGTCGCGATCCGCGAGGCTGGCGTCCCCCGGATCCTGGCGGCCTGCGCCGCCCACCTCGTCGGCCGTGCGCTGAATCGCAGCGGGGACTTCTACCGGGTGGCGGGCCAGAAGGTCGCCTCGATCGACGGGGTGACGGAGTGGGCGCTCCCGCCGTTCAACGAATACATCGTCCTGCATCCCGTGGGGGCCGACGCCCTGGCCCGCCGTGCCGCGGCCCGACTGGGGACGCCGGTGGCGATCGTGGACCTCAACGACCTGGGCGGCGAGATCCTCGGGGCCAGCGCGGGCATCGACCGGCCCCTCCTCCGCCGCGTCCTGGCCGACAACCCGCTCGGACAGGGGCCGTTCTGCACCCCGCTCGCCGTGGTGCGCCGTGCCGCGCCCGCGGGGCAGGACGGCTCCGAAGCCCAGGACCCCCAGCGCCACAGCGGGCCGTCGGGGACCGCTGCCGGCCCCGAGCGCCGCGGTCGCTGACCGCCGCCAGCACCAGCCACGATCCGCTTTGCCGCTCGTTGACTGGTCGGGTAGATCGCGGCTACACTTTCAATACGTGGCCGGGCAGACGCGGCCACTGGACCGGGGCGTAGCGCAGCTTGGTTAGCGCGCGTGCCTTGGGCGCACGAGGTCGCCGGTTCAAATCCGGCCGCCCCGACCAGCGTTCGTGACGGGACCTTCAGGGGTATGCGGGTGTCGCCTAACGGCAGGGCACGACCCTTCCAAGGTCGCAGTGGGGGTTCGATTCCCCCCACCCGCTCCAATTCTCGTGGGCGCCCGTAGCTCAGGTGGAGAGAGCAGCCGACTTCTAATCGGCGGGTCGGGGGTTCGAGTCCTCCCGGGCGCACCAGTCGGAGGTCAAGAGCCACAAGGGATTGCGGGAACGCCTCCTGAGAGATCAGGAGGCGTCTTGCTTGGTTTGCCATCACGTTTGCCATCAAATACTCCCCCGTGGAGTCTCGCCGCTGACCGGCGGACGGCCTCAGCGGGGGCTACGTCTGCCGCTGGCGTGGCGGCCCACCCGCTCCTGACGGATCGGGCTACGGTGCCCTGCGCCCCTGGTGCCGCGACGAGAGGAGCCTGCTGCCATCATCCTGCGGTGATGGCAGCGCCGTATCCTGGCGCGCAAGCCACTCGTCGGCCTGGCGGGCGGCGTCTTGTGTTGCCTCGACCAAGAGGTCGGCGTACGTCTCGGAAAACATCGCGACGGAGTGGCCCATCATCTTGGCGGCCACGGCGACCGGCACCCCAGCCCCCAGCAAGATGCTTGCCGTCGCATGCCTCATGGAATGCAGGGGAAGTGTGCGAACGCCCGCGCGATCCCGGACCCTTCGAAAGGCGCGGTCGACGTTGTTGCCGCTGAGACCAGTGCCGGTTCGCGTGGTGAAGATTAGCCCTTCGTCCCGCCATGCGGGACCCGCCGCCAGTCGCGCCTCGGCCTGTTGCGACCTCTGGGCTCGAAGCGCATCCGTCGCTCCGCTCAATAGAGCCATGGTGCGCACGCTACGCTGCGACTTGGGCGCCCCCTCCACCATCTTCGAGCCGACGCCGACCCGGCTGGTGCGCACGGTCAGCCGGGCCTGCGGAAGATCCACGGCGTCCCAGCGCAACCCAAGCGCCTCTCCCAACCGTAACCCCGTATAGAGCATGAACCGGAAGAGGGGCGCCATCCCCTCCCCTTCGGCTGCGGCGAGGACCGTCTGCGCCTCCTGAAGGGTGAACCCGGCCCGCTTCTTGGGGCTGCGCAACGCCGGTCGTGCCCGGGTTGCTGGGTTCGCCGACACAAGCCCCAGACGTTCGGCGTCGGATAGCGCCGAACGCAAGGTGCGGTAGGCCAGGGCCGCTTGGGCGGCGCCGCGGGCCGCTGGGGTTGGGGCGAGGTCGTCCTGCCATCTCTGGATGAGGGCAGGGGTGATGTCCTGGAGCGGCACCGCCCCCAGGGCGGGTGTAAGGGCGACACGGACAATGCGCTCATACTCGTGAAGGGTCTTTGGCTTGCGCCCCTCTGCCTTCTTGCGCGCCAACCACCCCGCCAAATACTCCGCAAGCGTCTGCCGCGTCGGGTCCACGTGCGCCGCCCGCTGCGTCTCCGCCTCCCCCAACATGCGGCGGCCGGCCTCCCACGCGGCGGCCTCCGTGTCGGCGGTGGCGCACCGGTAGACGGGTGCATCCCACGAAAGTGGCGGTCATGCGACATTGCGCCGGAGGGGGGCGAGTTGGCGGACGGGGGGACGGGAGATCTGAGGCTGGGTGGCCCAGAAGG
>JAJZWQ010000008.1 GCA_021846605.1 Bacillota bacterium
TCCGATCTGTCACGAGTCCAGAGGATGCCCATGCCCACTTCCATGCGGGCGACGTGCTGGTGCTGGCCCAATCGGGGGAGGAACTGGCGCCGTTCCTGGAGCGGGCCAGCGCGATCATCACCGAGGAACCGGGCCAGACGTCGCGGGCGGCGCTCGTCGGGCTGGCCCTGGGCATCCCCCTCATCGTGGGCGCGGCCGGTGCCGTGCAACGGCTGCGCAACGGGGAGACGGTGACGATCGACAGCGCCCGTGGCCTGTGCTACCGGGGACGGGCGCGCGTCCTGTAGGGCGGCCGAGCTCCGCATGTCGGCTGCCCGGCGCGGGTCCGCGCGGCCCTTGCCATCAGCGCCCATTCTGGTAATCTGGCGAAGACTCGCGTGCTAGCCTTGCCAGCTGCCGCGGGTCCGCACCTGCCTGGGGGGGGTGACCCGTACGGAGGCTGCCACGGCGTCGCCGCCGACCGCCGCCACCCCAGTCCCCAGCGGGACGGTGCTCTGTGTGGCGGGGGATCTCACCGAGGAAGGCCATGCCGGCCGCCGCTGGCTGGTCGCCGCGGACGGGGAGGTGCGGTCGCTTGCGGCCCCCGGCGACTGGGGGGGCGACGGACCGCCGCACTCGGACGCCGCCCGCCAGGGGCTGGCCGAGGGGCGGCTGCTGTTGGCGCCGCCGCCCGACGGACCCGCTGTGCCGGTGGCCCGCCTCCCGCTGATGGAGGTCAAATCCTGCCGGGTCGAGCCGCTGGTCGCCGCCGGAGCGCTGATCGCCGAGACGCGGGCCGGGCCCGTCCTGCTCCTCCGCTTCACCGCCGCGCTGGCGGGAGACATGGGACTGGCCGCCCGGGCCATCGAGATGCTGGCCAAGGGCGAGGCCGTGGCCCTGGACCCGCGCGACCTGCCCCGGCACTGCCCCCGCTGCGGGCGCCGCCTGCAGGCCAACACCCAGGTCTGCCCGACCTGCGTGGACCGGGGGGCGGTCCTCCGGCGCCTCCTGGAGTTCGCCTGGCCCTACCGGGCCCGCATGGCGCTGGCCGCCCTGCTGATGATCGCCGGGACCGCCGTCGCCGTCCTGCCGCCCAAGCTGATCGAGTGGATCACCAACGGTCTGGCGTACGGCCGGTGGCCGCTGGGCGGGATGTCCCACGCCAGCGAACTGGCCCTGCTGGTGGCCGGGGTCGTGGCCCTGCGCCTGGTCGGGACCGGCATGACGATCTGGCAGAACCGGACCGGCAACTGGGTCGGCTCGCACGTCATGGGGCAGATCCGGGAGACGCTCTGGAGCGGATTGCAGGCGCTCTCCCTGTCCTACTTCGACAAGGCGCAGATCGGCCAGATCATGCAGCGCATCAACGGCGACACGCAGCGCCTGCAGAGCTTCCTCACCGATGGGCTGCAGTACGTGGTGGGGCAGATGCTGGAACTGGTCTTCGCCCTGGTCATGATGCTGTTGACCAGTTGGCGTCTGACGCTGGTGGTGCTGCTGCCGGCGCCGGTGATGCTGGCCATGTCCTACCTGGTGTGGCCGCGCATCATCCGCTATGACCGCCGGCTCTGGTTCCTGTTCGGCCGGCTCAACGTCGTCGTCAACGACGCGCTGGGCGGGATCCGGGTCGTCAAGGCTTTCGGGCAGGAATCCCGCGAGATCCAGCGGTTCGGGCGCGTCTCGGACAGTGTGGTGCAGCAATCGGTGGTGACCGGCAACGTCTGGGCGACCGTCTTCCCCATGTTCAGCTTCATCACCGGCATCGGCGGGGTCCTGGTGTGGTATGTCGGGGGCGTCCTGATCTTCCACCACCGCATCCAGAACGGGATCGGCGCCATTTTTGCGATCACCATGTATATGGGGATGCTGCTCGGGCCCCTCCAGTGGTTCTCACAGCTGACCAACTGGCTGCTGACGTCCCTGACGTCGGCGGAGCGGGTCTTCGAGATTCTGGACACCGAGCCGGAGGTCCGGGAGTCCCAGACTCCCGAGGAGCTCGGCCGGATCGAGGGCCGGGTGTCGCTACAGGACGTGTACTTTGGCTACGCGCCGCACCTGCCGGTGCTGCGCGGCGTCAGCCTGGACGTCGAGCCGGGCGAGATGATCGGCCTGGTGGGGGCCTCGGGCGCCGGGAAGTCGACGCTGATCAACCTGATCTGCCGGCTGTACGATCCGAACGCCGGGGCCATCCGCGTGGACGGTGTGGACCTGCGCCGCCTGCGCCTGGAGGATCTGCGCAGCCAATTTGGGGTAGTCCTGCAGGACACCTTCCTCTTCGATGGGACGGTGGCGGAGAACATCGCCTACGCCCGACCGCAGTCCAGCCGGGAGCAGATCCTGCGCGCGGCCTGGATCGCCAACGCGCACGAATTCATCGTCCGGCTCCCGGACGGCTATGACACGCCGATCGGAGAGGGCGGTACGCGGCTATCCGGCGGGGAGCGGCAGCGCCTGGCCATCGCCCGGGCCGTGTTGCACGACCCGCGCATCCTCATCCTGGACGAGGCCACCGCCTCGGTCGACACCGAGACGGAGCGCAAGATCCAGGAGGCCATCGCCCGCTTGGTGCAGGGCCGCACGACCTTCGCCATCGCCCACCGGCTGTCCACGCTGCGGAACGCCACCCGGCTGGTCGTACTGGACAATGGCCAGATCGTGGAGGTGGGGACCCACGAGGAACTCATGGCCCGCGACGGTCGCTACGCCAAGCTGGTCAACGCCCAGCGCGAGAACGCCAAATTCCGGGGCGAGCTCGAGATCGGGGTCTGACGCCGGGGAGGGGAGACGGTGGAGTCGACTGACGCGGCGATGCCGGGAGGACCGGAAGGTCCGGTCGGGGGCCCGCCGCGGCTGAAGCCGGCGGACATCTCCCTGGAGCGGGGCCCGCGGGGCGAGCTGCGTCTCAACGAGCCCGGGATGACGCACCTGCGGGTCAGTTGCTACCGCGCGTTCCCCCTCACCGCACCAGAGGAGTGGATCGTGTTCTTCGACAGCGATGGCGCGCACATCGGCGTGCTGGCCTCGGTGGACGCCCTCGATCCGGCCTCGGCGGCGGCCTGCCGTGAGGAGTTGGACCTGCGCTACCTGGTCCCGTGGGTGGACGAGGTGCTGGCGGTGCGCGAGGAGTCGGGGGAGAATCGCTGGCGCCCGGCACAGATCTGGGATGTCCGCACGAATCGCGGGGTGTTCCGGCTCCGAATTCCCAACCTCACCGACCACGTGCGGCTCCTGGACGACGGTAGCATGCTCCTGTCGGACCGGGACGGCCGACGGTGCCGGCTGGACGCCGATCGTTTGGATGATGCGAGCCTGGCCCTTCTGCGCCACTACCTGTGGGCGGGGCCGGCGGAGCGCCGCGGCCGCGTCCGGGAAGCCCCCGGACGCGGCCGGTAGGCGCTCAGTGGCCGCAACTGCAGGCGTGCGGTGCGCCCTCGCCATCCTTGCTCTTGAAGGACTGGCCGCACCCGCAGGTGGAGGCGGCGTTGGGGTTCAGGATGGTGAAGCCGCCGCCCATCAGCGCGTCGGCGAAGTCGACCTCGGCCCCGTCGAGGTAAGGCGCGCTCGTGGGGTCGACGCAGACCCGCACGCCCTCGATCTCGACCACTGCGTCGTCGTCGGCGGGCGAGTCCCAGGCCATGCCATAGCTGAAACCGCGGCAACCGCCCGGTGAGACAAAAATGCGGAGCGCCAAATCATCCCGCTGCTTCTGGGCCAGCAGGTCCTTGACCTTGCCGGCGGCCTTGGGGGTCAGGGTGACCATGGACCAACACCTCCGTGGGGTCGGTACCACCGGCCCCATGCTTCCAAACCGCAGTATAGGTGTCCTGCGTCGTGTCGACAAGACGGCAGGGCTGGGGGACGGGTCGCGGAACGCTAGGCGCGGCGGTGGCGCGCGGTCGTCCCCGCCGACCGGGGGGGGCGCGCCGTGGGGTCCGGCGAGATCGATGCCGTCAACGATGCCCTGCTGGGGTGGTTCGACATCCACCGTCGAACCCTCCCCTTTCGCGCGGCGCGCACGCCCTATCGCGTCTGGGTATCGGAGGTCATGCTCCAGCAGACGCAGGCCGGCACCGCCGGTCCGCGCTTCGAGGCGTTCCTGCGGCGCTTCCCCGACCCGGCCGCCCTGGCGGCGGCGAGCGAGCAGGAGGTGCTCTTGGCCTGGCAGGGGCTTGGCTACTACGCGCGCGCCCGCAACCTGCACCGCGCCGCGCGGTTGATCGTGGAGCGGCACGGCGGGCGGGTGCCGGGGGATCCGGCGGCGCTCCGGGCGTTGCCCGGCATCGGGCCGTACATCGCCGCCGCCGTCGGCGCCTTTGCCTTCGGTCGCGACGAGGCGGCCTGCGACGCCAACGTGCTGCGGGTGCTGGCACGGCTGTTCGATCGGCCGCGGGCCGACGCCGCGTTAGCGGCTGCCGTGCTGGCGCGCGGCCGCGCGGCGGACTGGAACGAGGCGCTGATGGACCTGGGAGCGACCATCTGCCTCCCGCGGCGTCCGGACTGCGGGGCCTGTCCGCTGCAGGCGCACTGCGCCGGATGGCGCGCGGGCCGCGCGGCGGATCTCCCGGTGCGTTCCCCCCGGCCGGCCCGGCCGGTGGTGCTGATGTGCACACTGGCGCTCCGGGACGGTCGGGGCTGTTGGGCGGTGGTGCCTCGCCCGGCGCGGGGGCTGTTGGCCGGGATGTGGGAGTGCCCCAGCCTGGTGGGGACGGACGACGCCGGTGAGGCGGCCCGATGCCACGGGGTGCTGCTGGAAGAGGCGGAGCCGCTGGCGGCCTTCCGGCACGTCTTCACGCACCGCGAGTGGGACGTGCGGCCGTTCCGCGCGCGGGGGTCGGGTGGCGGCGTCCGCTGGGTCACCGACGCCGAGCTCGCCGGGCTCCCGCTGGCGGGACCAACGGTCCGCCTTCTGGCACAGGTGGCAGGAGCACCTGCTCTCCCTGCGAAGTAGCGTTGAGCAGTCGAGGTCAGGGAGGCGGACAGGGTGGCGGATGCCGAGCAGGAGCGCTTGGATGCATTGTTGCACGAAGAGCGGGTGTTCCCGCCCGATCCGGCGTTCACCGCCCAGGCCAACGCCGCCGACGGCGCGGTGTACGCCCGCGCCGCCGCCGATCCCCAGGGGTTCTGGGCCGCCGAGGCGGAGGGCCTGCGCTGGATGGCGCCGTATCGCACGGTGCTGGAGGGGGATGCTCCGCACTTCCGCTGGTTCTCCGGGGGCCGCCTCAACGTGGCGGACAACTGCGTGGACCGGCACTGCGAGGGCCCGCGGCGGAACAAGGCGGCCATCATCTGGGTCGCGGAGTCCGGCGAGGTGCGCACCCTTACCTACCAGCAACTGCAGCGGCAGGTGTCCCGCTGCGCGAACGTGCTGAAATCGCTGGGGGTGCGGCGGGGAGACCGCGTGGCGATCTACATGGGGATGGTGCCCGAGACGGCCGTGGCGATGCTCGCCTGCGCCCGTATCGGCGCGCCCCACACGGTGGTCTTTGGGGGCTTTTCCGCCGAGGCGTTGCGGGAGCGCATGAACGACGCCGCCTGCAAGGTCCTGATCACGCAGGACGGCGCCCACCGCCGGGGCGGTGTGGTGCCGCTGGTGCAGAACGCGGCCGCCGCCGTGGGCGGCGCGCCCTCCATCCAGAAGGTGCTCGTCCTGCGCCACGTGGACAGCCCCGCCCTGCACGCGGACCTGCCGCCCGGGATGGAGGTGGACTGGGCGCAGGCGATGCTGGAGGCGTCGGCCACCTGTCCCTGCGAGCCGATGGATGCGGAGGACATGCTCTACATCCTCTACACGTCCGGGACCACGGGGAAGCCCAAGGGCATCGTGCACACCACGGCGGGGTACCTGCTGGGGGCTTCGACCACGCACCGCCTCATCTTCGACCTCAAGGACGAGGACGTGTACTGGTGCGCCGCCGACATTGGCTGGGTGACCGGCCACTCGTACATCGTGTATGGGCCCCTGTGCAACGGCGCGACCACGGTGATGTACGAGGGCACGCCGGACCACCCCGCGCGGGACAGACACTGGCGGATCGTCGAGGAACTCGGGGTGAACATCTACTACACCGCCCCGACCACGATCCGCACCTTCATGCGCTGGGGGACCGAGCATCCGGCCGGCCGCGACCTGTCTTCGCTGCGGCTTTTGGGCAGCGTCGGCGAGCCGATCAATCCCGAGGCCTGGATGTGGTATCGCACGCACATCGGGCGGGAGCGCTGCCCCATTGTGGACACCTGGTGGCAGACGGAGACGGGCATGATCATGATCAGCCCGCTTCCTGGCCTGTCCACCCTCAAGCCGGGTTCGGCCACCCGCCCGTTCCCGGGGGTGGAGGCCACGGTGCTCGACGAACACGGGAATCCCGTCGGACCGGGGGCCGGGGGTAACCTGGTCCTCACCCGGCCCTGGCCGGCAATGATGCGCACCATCTTCGGCGACGACGAGCGCTTCGTCCGCCAGTACTGGTCCCGCTACTCCGGCAGGTACCTGACCGGGGACGGCGCCCGCGTGGATGCCGACGGGGACTTCTGGCTTCTGGGGCGGGTGGACGATGTGATGAACGTTTCCGGACACCGGCTGTCCACCTACGAGATCGAGTCGGCGCTGGTCGACCATCCCGATGTGGCCGAGGCGGCGGTGATCGGCCGGTTTGACGCCATCAAGGGCCAGGCCGTGGCCGCCTTCGTCACCCTCAAGGAATCCGCGACCAGCGGCGGCCGCGCGGCCCCGGATCTGCGCGACGGACTGCGGCGGCATGTCAGCGAGAAGATCGGCCCGATCGCGCGCCCTGACGATGTGTTCTTCACGGTGGAACTGCCGAAGACCCGCAGCGGCAAGATCATGCGTCGCCTGTTGCGCGACATCGCCGAGGGCCGGGCCCTGGGGGACACCACCACACTGGCCGATCCCGGCGTCTTGCAACGCCTGAAGGAACAATACGAGGAGACGGGCGACTAGCGGTCCGAGGCAAAAGGCCCCTGTAGTCGAGAGTAACCACCGGATGTAGTTTCTTAGCGGTGCGGACATACTGGATATGGTATCTGCATCGCGCGCCGCAGCAGACTCCTGGCCGGCCGCCCGCCGGACGAGGCCGCTCTCGAGGATCTGGGGCCGGGAAGGTGGGGGAGCGAGGATCCGCTCCCCCCCGCAACGGCTTACCCCGCGGTCACAGCGTGGTGGGGGGCGGGGGTCACGTGGCGGTCCAGGATCCGCTCGACGTGGGTGTCCAGATGATTCAGGGCCTGATTCCGGGCCTCGGGCGTCAGATCGGTGCGCGCGTTGATCCGGGCTTGGAGCGCGGCGACCAGCGCGTCTTTGAGGCCCGTGCGCGTCTTGCCCTGCGCCTGGGCGATCTCGGCCAGGCTCTTCCCCTGATGCAGTTCAGCCGCCAGGGCCGCCGGGGTCAGCCCCAGATACGTGGCGGCCGCCGTCAGCACAGGCTGAGCGCGCTGCCCGAACCGCACGGAGAGCGTGATGGGATCCTTGGTGATCCGGTCGCGGATCGACTGCACCTGCGCCGCGGGCAGGTTGCGCTCTTTGGCCAAGGTGTCCAACCGCTGCAATGCGGCCGAACGCACCGCCGCCTCGAGCTTAGATGGTGGGATCCTCAACTGCCGGGCCAGGGTGTCCAGAAGCGGTGGCGGAGCCGTTGGCGCCGTTGCGCCCAGGGCCACGGCCCCCGGGTTGGCGGCAAGGACGGCGATGGCGCTCAACGCCACGAGCAGCCAGCGCCTCCAGCGCGTGAACACGTCACATCCCCCCCCGTGGCAGGATGCGCGACACGCGCGCCGCGCTTGCCGGGAAGCGGTGGGCGGCGAGCAGCCTCGAGCCAACCGCTCTGGCGTTACTCTGTCGACAGGGGGAGGGTGAACCAGAAACAGCACCCGCCGCCGGGGTTCTCCTCCAACCCGATCTGCCCCCCGTGCGCCTCGACGATGCGCTTGGCGATCGTCAGGCCCAGGCCGGAGCCGCCGGTCTCGCGCGCGCGCGACGGATCCACGCGGTAGAAGCGTTCGAAGATGTGTGGGCGGTGTTCGGGCGGGATGCCGACGCCGGTGTCCCGGACCTCGGTGCGCAACCGCTCGCCGTTCCGGAACGCGCGCATCGTGATCGTGCCGCCGGCGGGCGTGTAGCGTAAGGCGTTGGCGACAAGGTTGCGCAGCACCTGGGCGATGCGCTCGGAGTCAGCCCAGGCGGGCGGTAGGTCGTTCGGCGCGTCGACCGCGATGTCCACGCCCTTGTCCTGGGCGGAGAGCGCGAAGCCGGCCGCGACGGCGGGCAGCAGCGCATCGAGTTCGACGCGCCCAGGCTCCAGCCCCAACTCGGCGGCCTCGGCCTGCGCCAACTCCTGGAGGTCGTCGACCAGCCGCTCCAGTTGCACGGCCTCCCCGTGGATCGTGGCGAGCAGGGCGGGTTCGGGCGCCGCGACGCCGTCCTTGAGCGCTTCCAGGTAGCCGCGCAGCACAGTCAGCGGCGTCCGCAGTTCATGCGCGACATCGGCGACCAGGTTGCGGCGCTGCTCCTCTCCCTCTTCGACCTTGGCCGCCATCCGGTTGAAGTCTGCGGAGAGGTCGGCGATCTCCGCCGGGCCCAGGAGCGGCACGCGCGCGCGCAGATCGCCGGCGGCAAAGCGCCGCGTGGCCCGCGCCAGGGCCGTGATGGCCAGGCCAATGCGGCGGTTGAGCAGGAAGGCCAGAGCCAGTGCGGCCAGGAAGCCGAGGATGGCCGGGAGGGCCAGGCTGCGCAGCAGGTTGCGATCACCGAGGGCGACCACCTGGTGGGCGGTGTTGGGCGCGCAATACTCCCCGTGCAGCAGGACGGCGCCCGGACCCAGGAGGAAAGACCGGGTGAGCCAGCCCTGGCAGTTGGCCGGAGCGTTGGCTGGCGCTGAGCGCGCCACGATCTGCCCCGCGCCGTCGCGGAGGATGACGACGGCGCCGTACACTGCCGTCGCCTCCTGCGCGACCTGCTGGAGAGCCGCCGCTCCAAACTCGACGTAAGCGCTCTGGAGACCCGCGGCCACCACATTCGCCTGGCGATGGAATGCCGTCTGCGCGCTGGCGGCGGCCGCCTGGTGCAGGGCCCGGTGCGCGCCATAGCCCAGGGCGCCGAAGGCCAGCGCAATGCCCACGATGGGGGCCAGGAGCAGGTGCGGCCAGATGCCGAGGCGCCAGGGCCGTCGGCGGCGACTGCTCATGCCTTTTCCGGCTGCAGGCGGTAGCCCACGCCATATACGGTGCGGACGGGGGACGGCTCGATGCCGAGCTTCCGCCGCAGGTTGGCCACATGGACGTCGACGTTGCGATCAAAGCCGCCGAAATCCGGGCCGGCGATGCGGTCGAGCAACTGCTGGCGTGTGAAGGTCCGCCCGGGGTTGGTGACCAGGGCCTCCAGCAGCCGGAACTCCGTGGGGGTGAGACCGATCTCGCGCTTGCCCACCCGGACCAGGTGCGCCTCGCGGTCCAGCGCGATGTTCCCGATCTGCACCGTCGAGGGCTCCGGCTCGCTGCTGCCGCGCTGGGTCCGACGCAACACGGCCTCGACGCGCAGGACGACCTCTGGGGGGCTGAACGGCTTGGTGACGTAGTCGTCGGCGCCCTCGCGCAGCCCCCGCAGGCGGTCCCGCTCGGTGGACCGCGCCGTCAGCATGATGATCGGCAGGTCTCCCTCGCCCCGCAGTTGGCGGCAGAGATCCAGGCCGTTGACCCCCGGCAGCATGACGTCCAGGAGCACCAGGTCTGGTTCCCGGTGCTCGATGGCCGCCAGGGCCGCCTCGCCGTCCCCGCACGTTTCCACCGTGTAGCCGGCGCGCTCCAGGTACATGCGCAACAGGTTCTGCACATGCACCTCGTCGTCAACCACCAGAACGCGTTTCTCCATGGCGAGAGTATATTCGCTGCATCCGGCGACGGCCAGCCGCCGGGGCCAGATGGCACAAGGCCCGCGGCCGGAGAGGCCGGGTCGGGCGCATGATGGTGGCTGCCGCGGGGGAGGATCCCAGGGATGCGCTGCGAAGTTCCTCTGGCGGCACCGACCGGTGCCAAGATCACGGCGCCGGGCCGCCCGGCCCCGAGGAAAGGTCGCGGTGCATCAGTGGGAGTGCGCATTGGCTTGATTGGCGCGGGCGGAATTGCCAACGGGGCTCACATCCCCGGCTACCGGTCGCTGGGGGATCAGGTGGAACTGGTGGCATGCGCGGACGTCAACGCTTCCACGGCCCGCAACACCGCCGCGCAGCACGGGATCCCCGGGGTGTACACGGATTACCAGGAGATGCTGGCGCGCGAGCATCTCGACGCGGTCTCGGTGTGCACACCGAACCGCTATCACGCGCCGGCGGTGATCGCCGCCCTGCAGGCCGGCTGTCATGTGCTCTGCGAGAAGCCCCCGGCCATGACGGCCGACGAGGCTCGGGCCATGGAGGAGGCGGCCCGCTCCAGCGGCAAGCTGCTGACCTTCGGGTTCATGTTCCGCTTCAGCAACGAGGTGCGGGCCGCCCGGCGCTACGCCGAGGCGGGCGCCTTCGGCGAGATCTACAGCGGACGCGTGACCGCGATGCGTCGGCGGGGCATCCCCGGCTGGGGGGTCTTCACCAACAAGGAGTTGCAGGGAGGGGGCCCGCTGATCGACATCGGCGTCCATATGCTGGACGCCGCGCTCTACGTGATGGGCTATCCCGACCCGACCACCGTCACGGGGGTGACGCACACCAAGCTGGGCAACAGGACGCCCGGGGTCGGGCTGATGGGGACCTGGGATCCCGAGCGCTACACGGTGGAGGACATCTGCAACGCGCTCATCCGCTTCGACAACGGCGCCTCCCTGCTCCTGGAGTCCAGCTTCATCGCCAACATCGAACCCACCGAGGAGATGAACGTGCGCCTTTTTGGCACGCGCGCCGGGTGCAAGCTGTTCCCCTTCTCGATCTTCGGTGAGGAGCACGGCGTGCTGACGAACACGCAGGCGGCCTGGTTCCCCGGGGGGGGCTCGCACCAGCGGGAGGTCGAGCACTTCGTGCGCTGTGTGCGTGGGGAGGCCGAGCCGGTGAGCACGCCGGCCGAGGCCGTGAAGATCCAGCGCATCATCGAGGCCATCTACCGCTCGGCGGACGCGGGGACCAGCGTGCAGGCCTGATCCCCAGAGGCCGGCGGTGATCCACGAAGGCCCGGCGGGTTCGGCCGCCGGGCCTTCGCTCGTCCAGGCCCCGGGCGGCGCGCGCGCCCCTGCGGCCGGAGTAGAGGAAGGAGATTGCCTCCAGAGAACAGCCTCAGGGGGGTCCCGCCCGCCATGCCCTCCTCCCGGCGGGCAGGCCCGTCCGGAGCGCGGGGCGCCCTTGCATCCCGCCCCGCTGGGGAGGTGGGGTTCGGGTGCGTGCCATCTGGGTGCGTACCGTGGTGATTCTGGTGCTGCTCACGCTGGTGGCGCGCGAACGTGCCCTCCTCCTCTGGGCGGTCGCCGCGGTGGCGGCCTGCCTGTTGGGCGCCCCGCTGGTGGACCGCTTGCTGCGCGGTCTGGCGGTGAGCCAGGCGGTCTCCACCACCGAGGCCTTTGCCGGGGACACCGTCACGGTGCACCTCCGGGTCACCAACCGCTCCCTGTTGCCCCTGCCCTGGATGCGCCTGCGCGAGGTGGTGGCGTGTCGCCTGGAGATGCCGGCGCCCGCCTGGCTGGTCTCCCTGCCCCCGGGCGAGAGCTTCCAGGCCGAATACCGGCTGCCGCTGCCCCGGCGCGGGGTCTACCGGGTGGGGCGGGTGGAGGTGGAGGTCGGGGATTGGTTCGGCCTGTGGCGCCGCACCGGAGACGTCGAACTGCCGGTGTGGCTGACCGTCTTCCCGCGGCCCGTCGATCCCATGCTGGCCGGCCTGCCGCCCCGCCGCCCGGACGGCGAGCGGCGGCAACCGCTCAGCCCGTTTCTCGCCTGGGAGCCCATGGGACTGCGTGAGTACCAGCCGGGGGACCCGCTGCGCTGGATCGACTGGAAGGCCTCGGCCCGGCGGGGCGACTGGGTGGTGCGCAACTTCCCTCTGGTGCGCGACACGGCGCACATGGTCGTGGTCGACCTCCATCCGGCGCACTGGCCGGAACGCCACCGCGCCCTGTGGGTGGAGCAGGCGCTGGCGGTGGCGGCCGGTTGGATCCTGCGGACGGGCGAGCGGGACGAACCGGTCGGGCTGGTGATGCACGGGCGGGCAACCCGTTACGAGCCGCCCCCGCCCGGAACGGACGAACCCAAGGACGCGGGCGGACCGGCTGCGCCCCGCGCGCGCGTGGCGGCGTCTGCCGGTCCGGCCCGCCGCGTGGGGATCCTGGGGGGCGCCCCGCTGGACGAGGGGCCGCTCCGCCTGGAGATGGCCGCTCGGCGCGGCGCCGAGCACCGCCGCCGGCTCCTGGCGGCCCTGGCCACGCTGGAGGCCTCCGACGACGCCGCGTTCGTGCGGTCGGTGCCGACCACGCTGGGACGGTTGACCACGCGCGCCAGCGTGCTCTGGTTGGCCGGGAGGGCGGACGCCGAGTTGCTGGCGGCGGCCCGGACGCTGTCGCTGGCGGGACACGCCGTCTGCGTGCTGGTGGCCCAGGGGGGGCCGGGTTCGGCGGCGGTCCCCGGGGTGCGCCTCCTCCACCTGCCCCCCGGGGAGGGTTCCGCATGGTCACACGGATAGACCACGCGCGCTACCCCTGGGAGGACGTCCGGCTCTGGGCCTTCCCTCTGCTGGTGGCCGGTCTGGCCGGGCTGGCGGACGCGGGGTGGGTGGCGCTGTTTCCCGGCAGGGGCCTCGGCGTCCTGGCCGCGGCGCTGGGGGCGGCGGCCGTCGGCCTAGGCGCGACCGCCACCGCCCTCCACCCGCGCTCGGCCCGCTGGACCTCGGAGGGACACGTGTTGCCGGTGCTCTGGCCGGTCGTCGTGGCCTTTGCGCTGGTCCGTCCGGTCGCGGGGCCCGGTTTCTGGGCGTTCGCCTGGAGCTGCGCGCTGCTGCTGTATGTCTGGGCCAAGACGCGTGCCTTCGTGCGCTCGGCGATCCGCCGGACCATCCCGGGGCCATTCGGTGGTCCCGCCCAGATGGCGCCGCCCGCGGACGGCGAAGTCTCGGGGGCGGTCTTCGCCGCCGAGGTCGGCCGGGCGACGACGGATGTGCTGTGGGGGGTGGGCACCTGGCTGGCCCTCTGCGCGCTGGGGGCGGGCGGGGCCGGGCACGGCCGCGACCGCCTGTTCTTCCTGGGTCTGGCCGCGGCCGGGGGGTCTCTGGCGCTCGGCGCGTGGACCGCACGTGCCGAGGTATTGGCCGCGGCGGCCGGAACGGGCGCCGCGGTGCAGCCCGGGTTCGCCCGGCTGTGGTGGTGGGCGGCCGTGCCTGTGGTCTGCGCCTGCCTGGTGGCCGGGGCGGTGTTCCCCACCTACCCGGCGCCGCTGCAGCACGGCACCCTCGCCCAGGGGGTCGTGCGCGTCGCCGACTTCTGGACGGCGCGCATGAACGCAGGCTCCGCAGCCGGTGCCGGCGCCTCCGTGCGGCGCGCCCCGGTGAACGGCGGCGCGCGCACCGTACTGGTGCTGGCTCTGTTGCTGGTGGCCGCTTTCGCCTGGCCGCTGCGGCGGTGGACGCGCCGCTGGCTGACCCGGGCCGGCGTGCCGGATGCGCCCGGGGGGGATGTGCAGGAGTCCATCCTCCTCCGCGATCGGATCGCGCAGTGGTGGCGCGCGTGCCGCCACTGGTGGGCGCGCCTGTGGCGGCGGCCGGTCCTGGGGGCGCCGCCCCGCTGGCGCCCCCAGCGGGTCTCCCCGCCTCCCGCCCCGCCGCCGGCGCGTTCCTGGGGGCCCGAGGCGGATGTGGACGACCTGCGCGGGCGCGTGCGTGCGGCTTACGCCCGCCTGCTGCTCGCCGCTGCCGGCTTCGGCCTGGCGCGGGCCACGGGGCACAGCCCGCGTGCCTACCACGCGTGGCTTCAGAGGCAGGTGCGGGCGGCTGACGCTCCCCTGGCCGAGCTGACCGGCGCCTACGAGGAGGCGCGCTTCAGCCGCCACCCCGTCGAGGCCGGCGCGGTTGAAGCCGCCGAGGCCAACGCGCGGGCCGTAGCCTATGCTCTGGATGCCGCCACCCGCTCCCACCGGCGCGGCGCGCGCCAAGACGAGGGTCTGCGCTGGACGGCGCCCCGGGGGTTCGGCCGCGGCAAGAGCGCACGCTGATGTCGTCCTATGCCGGACGGGTCCGCAGGTGCGGTTCCAGGGTCGCGGCCAGCCCCAGGAGCCACTCGTCCTCCCAGGGGCCGGCCGCCAACTGCAGGCCGACGGGGAGGGCGCGGTCCAGCCCGCAGGGGAGGGTCAGGGCGGGCCAGCCGGTCAGGTTGAAGGGCGCACAAAAGCGCAGCAGGGCCATGGCTGCGGCCGGGGGTGCCCCCACCGGGGGGGCGGGGAGGGGGAGCGTGGGGGTGGCGACGGCGTGCACCGCGCCCGGCCCGACCAGCAACTCCGCGTGGCGCTGGGCCATGGCGGCGCGCAGGCGCTGGGCTTGCAGGTAGTCTTCGGCGGAGACGAAGCGTCCCGCCAGCAGGCGGCCGCGCACGGTTGTCCCGTAGGCCGCGGGACGGGCCTGCAGGTCCGGGGCGTGGTAGGCGGCGGCCTCGGCGGTGGTGATCGTCCGGTTGACGGCCGTGGCCAGGTCCGCCGAACCCATGTCGACCTCCACCATCTCCGCGCCCAACGCCCGCATGCGGTCCAAGGCCCGCGTGAAGCAGCGGCGCACGCCCGGGGTCACGGGACGCCCGCCGGTCGCGCGGGCGGTCGGGCCCGCCTCCTCCAACCACGCGTATGGGACGCCGATCCGGACCCCCTCCAGGCCGTCCGCGAACGGGCGGCCCGCGATGTCTCCCGGCGGCAGATCCGGCGCCCCCGGCATGTGGCCGGCCATCACCGCCAGGAGCGTGGCGATATCTCGCACGCTGGTGGCGATGGGGCCGACGTGGTCCAGCGACCAGGACAGCGGGAAGACGCCGGAGCGCGGCACGCGGCCATAGGTGGGCTTGAGGCCGACCACCCCGCAGCAGGCCGCGGGGATCCGCACCGACCCCGCCGTATCGGTGCCCAGGGCGGCCGGCGCCATCCCGGCGGCCACGGCCGCGGCGCTGCCCCCGCTGGACCCACCGCTGACGCGGGAGGGGTCCCGGGGGTTGCGGACCTGGCCAAACGTGTCATTGGCGCTGGTGGTGCCGGCGGCGAACTCGTGCGTGTTGGTCTTGCCCAGGCACAGCGCGCCCGCCCGCCGCAGGGAGGCCCAGACCGCCGCGTCGTGCTGGGGCACGTGCTCCCGCCGCAGGGCCGACCCCCCCGTGGTGACCAGACCGGCGGTCTCGATGATGTCCTTGACGGCGAGGGCCGCCCCGTAGAGGGCGCCGGTTCCGGCGGACGGCCCGCCCTGGGGGTGCTCAGGGGGGCAGGGCGTGATGAAGGCGCGGAGCGCCGCGTTGCCGCTACGCAGTCGCTCGCGGTAGGGCGCCGCGATCGCCTGGGGGTCCAGGCCCGCGGCCGCCGCGGCGAGGTCGGCGGCCAGGGACCCGGCCGGGGGTTCCCGGAGCGGGGCGCGGACCCCGCCGGGGAGCGGACGCTCCCGGGGGCCCCGGGGCGTAAACGTGGTGGCGGGCTCCAGCGTGGGATCCCAGGCCTCCCGCCGTCGGGCCACCTGCTCGACCGCCGCCAGGGTGCGGGCGATGGCGCGCAGGTCCTCCGGCCCGGGCCGCACCCCGAAAAGGTCGCTGGCCAGCCGCCGCAGGCGCGCCACGGTCGGGGGTCTGCCGTCCGCCATCCGGGCACCCCCCCTCCGTCAGCGGGGCCGCGCCGCGCCGACGATGTCGCGCGCGGCGGCCACCCCTTCACCCGCCAGCCAGGCGGCGAGTTCGTCGCGGATGCGCAGGGGGGCCCAGGGATCGGTGAAGATCGCGGTCCCCACCTGGACCGCAGAGGCCCCCGCCAGGAGGAACTCCGCGGCGTCGGTGCCGGTCTGGATGCCGCCGATGCCCACGACTGGGATGCTGACGGCCGCGGCCACCTCCCAGACCATGCGCAGGGCGATGGGCTTGATGGCGGGGCCGGAGAGGCCGCCGGTGCCGTTGGCCAGGACCGGTCGTCGCCGTCGGATATCCAGCCGCAGGCCGACCAGGGTGTTGATCAGCGAGACCGCGTCCGCGCCGGCCTCGGCGACCGTGGCGGCGAAGGCGGCGATATCCGCCACATTGGGGGAGAGCTTGACAACCAGGGGTAGGGCCGTCGCCGCCCGGACTGCGGCGGTGACCTCGCGCGCGGCCGCCAGGTCGTTGCCGAACTGCAGCCCGCCCTCCTTGACGTTGGGGCAGGAGATGTTCAGTTCGACCCCGGCGATGGCGCCAGCCGGGGCGCCGGCCAGACGCCGGACCACCGCCGCATACTCCTCGACCGTGCGTCCCACGACGTTGACCACCACGGTCGCGCCCTCCCCCGCCAGATAGGGGAGGTCCACGTCGAGGAGGTGCGCGACGCCGGGGTTCTGCAGTCCGATGGCGTTCAGCATGCCGGCGGCGGTTTCCGCGATCCGCGGTCCGGGGTTGCCCGTCCAGGGCTCCAGGGATGTCCCCTTGACCACGATCGCACCCAGTTCTCCAAGCGCGTACAGCGCACCCAGTTCCCGGCCGTACGCGCAGCAGCCGGATGCCGTCCAGACGGGGTTGGCACAGCGGATCCCGGCGACGTCCACGTCCATCGCGGGCAGGGCGTCAGGCACCCCCCTCCCCCCAGTCCACCGCGGCGGAGGGGAAGACTGGGCCCTCGGTGCAGGCCCTGAGGTACGTTCCGTCCGGCGCTCGCACGGCGCAGCCCATGCACACCCCAAAGCCGCAGGCCATCGGGCGCTCCAGGGCGAGCCAGGCGGGGGCCCCGGCCTCCGCGCTGGCCTCCGCGACGGCCGCCAGCATCGGGTGGGGTCCGCACGCCCACACCTCGCCGCCGGCCACCAGCCGCTCCCGCAGCAGGTCGGTGACCAGGCCGGTCGCGCCGCGGCTGCCGTCCTCGGTGCACAGTTCAACCGAGGCGCCCGCGGCGGCGACCTGGTCGGCCCCCGCGAGATCCGCCCCTTGCCGCGCCCCCAGCAGCGCGACAGGCCCGCGGGTGCGCGCCCAGGCCGCGGCGGCGGCGAGCGGGGGGATGCCCAACCCGCCTCCGATCAGGAAAAGCGGGCCGCGGCCCGTCGAGGGATCCGGGAACGAGCGGCCCAACGGGCCCAGCAACTCCACGGTGGAGCCGGGGGCCATGGAGGCTAACAGGGCCGTGCCCCGGCCGACCACCCGGTAGATGACCGACAGCTCCCCCCGCTCGGGATCCAGCGTGCACAGGGAGAGGGGCCGGGCCAGCAGCGGGTCATACACCGGCGCGGGGGCGCGCAGCGGTTGGACGCGGACCTGCACGAACTGGCCGGGGAACGCCGACCTGCTGATGGCGGGCGCCCGCAGGGTGAGATGCCACCAGTCCGGTCCCCCCTGGACATGTTGGGAAACGACCGCGGTTTCCGCCACGACGCGTCCCCGCCGCTGCCGATCGGGCGCGGGCATGGCGCCCCCCCTTCCCGGCCCTGCGCTGGGCCCGGACCAGCATACTCCACCCTGCGGGCCGGGCGGACAGGCTGCGGGGAAAAGGGATTGACTGGGTGCGCAAAAGCCATATACTGGTAGCGATGGGTGGTGATGGCGTTGATCGAGTGGGCGCTCTGGCGGTGGCAGTGGCTGCTGGACGTGGATCCGACGCTGCGCCGGGTTCGCCGCGCGCGGCGGCAGGCAGCGGCGGGGGAGGACACGCTGCTGCGGGCGATCCTGGTGGAACTGAGCCGGGCGCGACGCGCGGTCGGGGCGGCGGCCACCGTCCGCCAGGACGCCGAGGCCCTGGCGGGTCACCTGCACGTCGCGCCGCCGGTGGCGCAGGCCCTGGCCCTGCGCCTGCGGGGTGCCTCCTGGGCGACGGTCCGCTGGGTGGCGGGCGATGTGGGCGGGGCCGCCGTCTCGGAGGCCCTGCGCCGCCTGCGCCTTGAACTGGGCGGGGCGTCGAGCCCGGGGTGGACCCAAGCGGCCTTCGCGGCAGAGGGGCGACGGCCCTACGGTAGCGGCCGGGCAGGGACGTTCCGGTCCGCCCACACCGTGCGGTGTCCGCCGGCGGTGTATCCGGTGCGGACCGCCGCCGCCAGGCCGACCGGCGGACCGGTCGAGGCGCCGTGAGGGTTGCGGGCAGAGCGTCCCCGAGGCGAAAGGGGGGAAGGGGATCCGCCCGGCGGCCGGCGGCCGCGCGGGCGTTCCCGTGGCAGTGAAGGCGGTGGCGGCGGTCGCGCTCCCCGAGCGGCAGGGGCGCAGCGGCGCGTGGTGGTTCCTGGGTGTGGCGCTGGCCTGCGGACTCCTGGCCGGTCTGGCGGCCACCAGGGCGGTCCGCCTGGCTACGCAAGAGGTCTGGGTCGTGGTGGACGAGCATCCGGTCGCTCCCCTGACGCGCATCGGCGCTACCGCCGTCCGTCTGGCGCGGGAACCGGCGGCCGGGTTACCGCCCGGGGCCCTGCGCGCGGTGTCGGGGGCGGTCGGCCACTTCACCACCGTGGGGCTGGTTCCTGGGGAGGTGGTCGTGTCCGCGGCCATCGCGACCACCTCGGGGACGACCGGCACCGTGGAGGCGCGGGTCGCGGCGTGGCGGGCTGCCGCCTGTCCCGCGCGTCCGGGGTCCGCGGGGTGTGGCGGCCTGGTAGCCATGACGGTGCAGGTCGGAACGAGCGAGGGCTTCGCCATGGTGCGCAGCGGGGACCGGGTCGACGTGGTGGGGAGCTACGACGTCGGTTCCGGGCCGGTCTCCCAGATCGTGGCGCAGGGGGTCCCCGTCCTGGACAGGCTGCAGGGTGCCGCGGGGACGCAGGCGGGGCCGGCCGGGACGGGGACCTCCGGGTGGCTGGTTCTCGGACTGACGCAGACCCAGTCCCTCCGTGTGGAGTTGCTGGAGAACTCGGGCCACCTGGCAGTGTTGTTGCGGCCGCTCGGTTCGCCGGCACGGGCCGCGGCTACCGGTGGCGGGGTCCTTTCCGCGGCCGCGCTGGCCGGGACCTCTTCCCCGGCGTCGGCGGCCACTTCGGGGCAGGGGGGGTGACGGAACTGGAAGCGAGCGACGAACGCCGGCCCCTGTGGTTCGTGGTGCTGGACGAAGACCGGCCGGAGCGGGAGCGCATCGAGCGCCTCTTCCTGGGGGACGGGGACCTGCGTCTGGCTGGAGGCTCCGCGCATGTGGAGGACGCGGTCCGGCTGGTGCGGGAGAACGGCGCCCACATGGTGTTGGTGGACCACGGTCTGGCGCAGCGCTCCGGCCTGGAGGCGGCGGGCGCGCTGGCCCAGAGGCTGCCGGCTGTGCGGGTGTATCTGGCCACGCCGCACCCGTCGCGTCAGCTGTGGGACGAGGCCAGACGCCGGGGCATCCGCGGTCTGGTCCGCAAGCCGTACGACCCCAAGACGCTGGCGCGCACCGTGCGGGAGGACCTGCAGGCCGAGGAGTGGGTGGCGCGAGACCTCGGACCCGCCGAGCATCGTCCGGCACCCACCCCGGAGGGCGTGGCGGGCGGGGTGGCCCCCGAGACCCTGGCTGTCTTCTCGTTCAAGGGCGGCGTGGGCAAGTCTCTGGTGAGTGTCTCCCTGGCCCTGCAGGCCGCCTCGGCGACGAGCCGCCACCGCCGCTCGTGCGTGCTGGTCGACGCCGAAGACGGGGTCGGCAGCACGGCGGCCCTGCTCGGCGTGGCGCCCACGCCCTCGGTCCTGGACTGGGGCGAATACCGGGGGGAACGCCAGGTCGATCCGGCCATCGCCATGCGCATGCTGGCCGAAACCCGCACCGGGCTGCACTGTCTGTTCGCGGCGAGTGAGGCGGACCGCGGACCGGACGCGGCCCTGTTGGACACCGTTCTGGGGACGCTGTCCCGGATGTTCGCCCTGGTGGTGGTGGATTGCGCTGCGCAGGCCACGGAGGCCGTACTCCGCGTGCTCCAACTGGCCACCGCGGTGGTGCTCGTCGTCGAGCCCGCCCTCGACTGCCTCGAACGGGTCCATGCCGGCACCCTGGCCCTGGAGCGCGCCGGCATCGCGCTCTCCAAGTTCCGCGTGCTCGTCAATCGCAACCGTCCCGGGGCAGGCGACTTCTCGGCCGCCGAGGTTCGGGAGGCGCTCGGGCTTCCCGTGCTCGGCACGCTGCCCTTCGACCCGGCGGCCAAGCGGGCGGCCAACCAGCACCGCCCGCTGGCGCGTGAGGCCCCGCACGGTCCGTTCATGACCGCTCTGCGCCGGGCGCTGGAGGCGGACCTGCCCGGGATCGCCGAGGCGCGCGGTGTCCGGAGGCCGCAGCTGCGGACACGCTGACCGCCCGTATGGGGGGGACCGCGGATGGGGAACGCTCTGACTGAACTGCGCGCGCGCCGGGAGTTGGCGGCGCGCCCGCCGGCGCCCGCCGAGCCCGCTGCCCGCTCGGCGGCCGCGCCGTTTGTGGCGGTGGGCGATGACCTCTCCGAGGGGGCCGAACAGCAGGCGATGCGCCGTGTGATCGCGCGTCTGTCCGTCCAGGGGCGGGGGCTCCCGGTGGCCGAGCAACAGGCGCTGTGCCGGACCCTGGTGGCCGAAGAGGCCGGAGACCTGCCGCGGGCCAGGCGCGAGGCCTTGGAAGGCGAGGTGTTGCAGAACCTGGGAGGGCGTCTGGGCCCCCTGCAGACGCTGCTGGACGACCCGGAGGTCACCGAGATCATGGTCAACCGGCCGGACCAGGTGTTCGTGGAGCGGCGCGGGCGCCTGGAGCAGACGGGACTCCGCTTCCGGGATGACCGGTCGGTGCAGGCGCTGGTGGAGCGCGTCGTGGGTCCGCTGGGCCGGTCGTTCTCTCTGGCGCAACCCACCGTTGACGCGCGGCTGCCCGATGGCTCGCGCCTCAACGCGGTCCGGCCGCCGGTTTCCCTGCTGGGCACGACGGTCACCATTCGCCGCTTCCCCCGGCCCTTCAGCCTGCGAGAGTTGGTGGATGCGGGGGGCTTTGGGCCGGCGGCGTGGGTGGAGCCGCGCCCGGCCGCCGAGTTCCCCCAGGGGGGCGCCCCCTGGGAGGTACTGGCCTGGTGTGTGCGCCACCGCTCCAACGTGGTGGTCTCCGGAGGCACCGGCAGCGGCAAGACCACGATGCTGAACGCCCTGACCGGATGCATCCCGGACGGGGAACGCGTGGTCTGCATCGAGGACGCGGCGGAGCTGCAGCCGCGGCTGCCGCACGTCGTGCGCCTGGAGTCCCGCCCAGCCAACACGGAGGGGACCGGCGCCGTCAGCATCCAGCAGTTGGTGGTCAACGCCCTGCGCATGCGGCCCGACCGCATCGTGGTGGGTGAGGTCCGCGACGTCGAGGCCCTGGACATGCTCGTGGCCATGAACACCGGGCACGACGGGTCCCTGACCACGGTGCACGCCAACTCGCCCCGCGAGGTCTTCCACCGCCTGGTACAGGCGACGACGCTCCGCCGCGGTAGCGGGGAGGGGTCTGCGGTCGTGCAGATCGCGGCGGACGCGCTCAAGGTGATCGTGCAGATGGTCCGGGAGGAGGGGATGCGCCGCGTCCAGTCCATCGTGGCGGTCGAGGGCCAGGACACGCAGGGCGAGCCGTCCCTGCGTCCGCTCTACCGCTGGGAGGGCGGGGCGCTCCGCTGCACGGGGGAGCGGCCCGCCTGGCTGGGTCCCGCATGAGGTGTGGGAAAGGCGGGAGGGCATGGGGCTGATCTTTATCGGGACCCTGGGGGGCGTGACGGCGCTGCTGCTGGCACTGTGGTCGCTGCGGCCGCGTCCGCGCGGCGCGGCCGCGGGGGGACGACGCGCGGGCGAACTCGGGCCGCCCGACCCGTTGCGGGCCGTGGATGCCTTCCTCCGGAGGCGCTACCCGGTGGACCCGTCGCGCTTGGCGGGCGTGCTGGCGGGCGCGGCGGTCGGGGGGTGGGTGGCGGGACGCATCGTGCTGGGTCCGGGGTGGTGCTGGGCCACGGCGCTGGCCGCCGGTATCGCGGGACCCGCCGCCTGGCTGCGGCGCGCCGGCGAACGGCGGCGCGCGGACCTGGCGTTGGAGATGGAACGAACCACGGCCGCGTTGTCCGCGGCCATGGGTGCGGGGCTCGTCCCCTACGAGGCCCTGCTGGAAGTCGGGGGCACGGCGGGCGGCATCCTCGGACCCGAGTTCCTGCAGACCGTGGACGACGCACAGCGCGTGGGGCTCAGTGAGGCCCTCTGCCTTCTGCGCGACCGTCTGCCGACCCCGGAGGTCCGCCTGTTGGTGGCGGGCATCCGCCTGAACCAGGGGACGGGCGCGGAGTTGGCCTCCAGCCTGGCGGGCCTCCACCGGACCCTCCGCGAACGCCGGGAGGCCAGGGCGGCGGTCCGCTCGGCGACGGCGGCCGGGCGCTGGCAGGCCAACGTGCTGGTTCTGGTGCCCCCGATCCTGCTGGCCTTCATGCGCAGGGCCTACCCGGCCTTCGAGGCCCCCCTGCTGACCAACCCGCACGGGAGGGTCCTGCTCGGTCTGGCCGCCTTCTGGTTGATGGTGGGGTACTTCGTGGTGCTGCGGATGTCCGTGCCGGGGGATGCGGCGCAGTGACGACGATCTTCGCCAGCACGGCGGTTGCCGTGGCTGCGGCGCTGATGGCCCACGCGGCGGCCCGGCGGGCCCGGCAGGAGCGCCTGGCGCGGATCGCGGGCGGCGCCCGGCCGACCGACCGGGGATCCCGCCGACAGGGGTGGGCCTGGCCGCAGGCCCTCTCGCGCCTGGCGCCGTGGGCTCGGACCCTGGGCGCGGCGGACCCGGCGCAGCGGCTCCTCTGGAGCGGTGCGGGCCTGGACGCGGAGCGATACCTGGCCATCCGCCTGATCGGGATGCTCGCGGGCATGGGTGCGGGGCTGGCGCTGGGCGGCGCCGCCGGCAATGCCGGCGCCCCGCTCGCCATGGCGCTGGGGGGGGCCCTGGCCGGGTGGGAGGGGCCGGAGGTGTGGCTGGCGCGGACGTTGGCCCGGCGGCGCGCGGCCATTGACCGCGAACTCCTCTACTTCCTGGACTACCTGGCGCTGATGGCGGAGGCGGGTCTGTCGCTGCAGCACGCGATGCAGCAGGTCGCGGCCGAATTCCCCGGCATCCTGAGCGCTGCGTTCCGGCAGATGCAGGTGGAACGGGGCATGGGGCAGTGGAACGAGGACGCCCTGGCCAACCTGGCCGACAGCCTGGGCCACCGGGACGTGGCGAGCCTCGCCGCGACCCTGGCCCGGGCGGGGCGCTTCGGATCGCGCACGGCCGACGTGCTGCGGGACCTGGCCGCGAGCATCCGCGCCCAGCGGCACGAGCACCTGCGGGAGCAGAGCAACCGCGCCGGGGCGGCGATCGTCCTCCCGGTGGCCGTGTTCATCCTCCCGGCGATCGTCCTGGTCATCGCGTATCCAGCGCTGCACACCGTGACGGCGGCCCTGGGGGGCCGCTGAGCGGGGAGGGAGGTACGCCACATGGCACGTCGCGCGCGCCTGGGGGGCGCCGGCGACCCAGGACCCGCCGGCCCCCGCGCGTGCTGGCGCCGGGATGGCCGCCGGCCGCCCCGAGCTGTTGGCGGGTCAGCCCAAAACCCGTAGGGACGCACGCCCGCGGCGGGGGCGTCCCCAGTCCGCCCACTGCCAATCCCCCGTGGGGGGAAATCGACGGCCGGAAGGGGAGAAACCTGGTCGGGCGGGACGGCGTGGAGATCCGAGGGATCGGTGCAGCCACGTTTCCTTGTCCAGGTGACGGGGTTGGTCGGGCAGATGCTGTGGAGCTTCTGGTGCTGCTGGAAGGACGAGCGCGGTGCGGAGGTCCCCGAGTACGTGATCGTCGTGGCGATCATCGTCATGCTCGCCGTCGTCGGTCTGGTCTCGGTCAAGCACGGGATCCTCAACAACCTCGACGGTATCGCCAACTGCCTGAGCGGAACCGCCACGGGCACCGCCGCCTCGTGCAGTTGATGCCGGGTGCGGGGTCGGGGAAGGGGTGGGGATGGCGGCCCTCACCCCCCGGCCCTATCCGGGGGAGGGGGTGGGCGGGTGCGCGACGACGAGCGTGGCGCGGCGGTGGTGGAGACGGTGCTGGTGCTCCCGCTCCTGATCGCGTTGCTGATGGCGACGGTGTCCCTGGGAACGGCGGCCGTGGACAAGGCCGTGGTGGCCAATGCCGCACGGGACGCGGCCCGAGTCGCCTCCATCGAGTGCGGCCAAGGGGATGCCCAGTGGTACGCGGACGCCCTGCAGGCCGCACAGGGGGCCCTGGCCGGCGCGCTGCCGCTGGGTTCCCTGGTCGCGCGACCCCAACAGAGCGGTCAGTGGAGCTTTTCGGCGTCGTGCCCCGACGCCGGGACGCCGGGAATCCCGGTCGCCGTGGCGGTGGGGTACGCGGCGGTGAACCTGTTTCCGCCGTTGGCGCCGCTCCTGGCCCCCGGCGCGGCGGCTGGCCCGGCGGCCTTCCTGCTCGCCGAGCAGGCGGTGTTCCCGGAGGAATAGGCCCGGTGGCGACGCCCGCGCGGGAGGGGGCGGATGGGTGGCGGATGCAGTGGCGTTGCTGCTGTTGGCGCATGCCTGTGTGACCGACCTACGTGAGCGGCGCATCTGCAACGGCGCGCTGATGACTGCGGGGGTGGCCGGCGTGGTGCTGGCGGTGGCCGCGCACGGCATGCCGGGGTTGGTGCGGGCGCTGGACGGAGGTGCGGCGGGCCTGGTCTGGTGGCCGGGCGTGCGCTGGCTGGGGCTGGGCGGGGGCGACCTCAAGCTGGCGGTCGTCTTGGGCGTGTTGCTGGGCCCGGCCGGCGCCCTGCTGGCCCCGGCGCTGGGGTTCGTGGTGTGCGCCGCCTGGCTGGCGCCCCAGGCGCTCTGGCGTCGCTGGCAGCGTCGCGCGTGGCATGGCTGGGAGGTGCCGCTGGCGCCCTGGATTGCCCTGGGTGCGGTGGTGGAGATGGTCGCGCGCCGCTGAACGCCGCGGCGTGCGGGCAGGAGGGGTGTGCCGTGGGTTGGCAGGTGGTCCCGTTGGTCTTGCTGGTGGCAGTGGCGTCGAGACACGGCGCCGTGACGCCGCGGGTGTGCACCGTGACCGGGTTCTCGCTGGTCCAGACGACCATGGGGGGTGGCGCCCTCCAACTGCTACCACAGGGCGGCCGGACCGGTTGCTTTGGAGCCTATCCCTTCCTGGGGGTCAGCGCGTCGCGCCTGGGGTACCCGCCGCAGACGCAGGACGGGTACAGCGAGTTGGCTGCCGCCCTGCGCCGCTGGTCGCCCCAGGACGGTACGCCCGCCGTGGACCAGTGGGTCCGGTTGTCTGACACGGTGTCCGCCGGCATGCGGGCGGCCGGGATCGACCCGGTGCGCCTGCTGCAATGGATCGACGGGAGCGACGCGGCTGTGGTCGGCAATCCCCTGGGAGGCGGGGCAGCCAGCCTCTGGCCGCCCTTCCTGCCCCGGGCCCGGGTGACAGACCCGGCGGAGACGGTCTCAGCGCCGTCGCTGCCGCCGCAGCTTCCCTCGTCGACCACGCCGGTTGCCGGGAGTGCGGAGGTGGTGCGTTCCGCCCCGTCCTCGACGGCCGGGGCCCCTGTCACCCGGGCCGAGCTGCCGGCACGGCGGCCGCCGGCGACGGTGACATGGGACGGAACCAGGGTCCCCTGCACCGTCGCCCCCGCCTGCCAGGCGCGCCTGGAGGCGTGGCGGGCGCTCCCCCGGTGGCGACGCCTGGTCGCGGGCGTCTCCCCGCTGGGCTGGGGGATGGTCCTTCTGGGGGCACTGGTGGTCGGTCTGGCGTCTGCCGGCCTGCTCCGCCGGCGCCAGGCATCTTGGCAACGGGGGTGAGGTCGTGCGCAGGACGGTCGCACTGTGTGCCATCGCCATGCTCTGCTGCGCCTGGTTGGACGCGGTGCCGACCCTGGCCGCCAGCTACACCTGGGGGTACGGGTACGCGCGCACGCGGACGACGGAAGCCCCCATCTCCGCCGACGCCGCCGCGGTGCCGGGGAACGCGGCCGGCCCGCTGCGGCCCTTCGTCGTGCCCCTCCCGGGCGCAAGCCAGAGTACGCCCGTCGTGGCCGGAGGCCGCTGGTACCTGTGGACATACTGGGATGGCGGACGGCGGGGCGCGCTCTGGACTGGGCGGATCGATGCCGCGACGGCGACCAGTACCGCGGGGGTGCCGGTGGACCTCCCCGGACAGGGTGGGCCGGTGCTGCGGGCCTCCGCGGGGGAGCGCTTCGACGAGCCCTCGGACGCCGCCATCAGTCCCGATGGGCGCTGGGTGGCGTTCGCCGCCGGAGACACGCTCTATTGGTGGCCGGCCGGGGCGCCGTGGGCGGGCGGCAGCGCCCGGATCACGGGGACCGGGCCCGTGGCGGGCAGCGGATCCAGCCCGACGTTCGTGCCCGACCCCACGGCGCGCTCTGGGTGGGCGGTGTGCGACGGCAACTGGGACGGGGGCTTCGCCTGCTATGGCGCCATAGCCAGCGACGGCACGGCGCCGGTGGAACTGGCGGGGTACGAGAGCGGGTGGGCTGGAGGCCGCGGTGCGCCCATCACCAGTTCGGCGGCCCTGGGGACGGGGGGCCGTCTCTACTTCGGAGTGGCCTCGAGACGGGACCCGCGCCTGGTACAGGTGGACTTCACCACCGGCGCCTGGCGGGTCTTGCTCGGGCCGCCGTCGATCCGTGCGCCGATCTGGTCGGCGACGGCGGTCGAGGGGGGGCAGGTCTTCGCCACCGATGTGGAAGGGAACATCTACCGTGTTCCGGCCGGCGGGGGCGCCGCCCAGGTGGTGGTCACCGGGGCGGGGTCGCTCATCGAGCCGCCCACCGTCACGCCGCACCACGTGCTCCTGGTCAGCCCCAGCCGGGACGCCCTGTTCACCTATGACTGGGCGACCGAAGGCGGCGCCGCCTGGGTGAGCTTGGGCAGCGGGGGAACGCCCGGTACCCCCACCTGGGTCGGGGGGGCCGGAGCCCGACCCGAGATCTTTGTCGGGCGCGCCAGCGGCGGGTTCACCGCCTCCGCCCTGACCTGGAGCCCCCAACCCAGCCTGCGGCCGCTGCTCGGGGCAGAGGCGCCCGCGCCGAACCAGTCTCGGTTCTCGGCGGTGGTCGTCGATGGTCCCGAGGTGCTCCTGTGGGCGGGCGCGGCGTCTTCCGGCACGGGCCCGCAGGCGCCCGCGCCCCAGGGGACCGGCTTCCCGGCGTCCTCGGGTGGCCTGGAGGTCGATGGCCTCGTTCCCCGCTTGACGGCGGCCCTCGTCCCTGGGGGGATCACCATCGGCGGCAGGCAGGCGCGGCTGGAGGTGTTGGCCCCCGTTGGGGCGCGGACCAGCGTCACGTGGCAGGGCGGCGCGACGGGGACCGTGCAACCGGCGCCGGCCGCGGACCCCTGCCCCACCGGATGGACGGTGGAGGCGGGGCCCAACGTCGGGGCCGTCGCGGGCACCGGCGGGGGAACTCCCCCCGGGGGGTGCGGACCGGACGACGCGGGCGCGTCCCTGACGGCGGCCCTGCAACAGGCGGCAGGGAACGCGCATCCCCCGGCGGCGGGCACGTCTCCCGCGCAGTGGGCGGCCGCCGGTGCCCGCTTCCTGGGGTGGCAGGCGGCAGTGCCTTCCCCGACCCAGGTGGGCGCCAGTGCCGTGCAGGTCACCGCCACGATGCCGGATGGCCGATCGACCACGGTAACGGTCTGGCTGGCCGCGTCCTGTTCGTCGGGGGAGACGCCCGCTGCGGACGGAAAGTGCTCTGTCCCGGCGGAACAGCCCGTGGCGGCGACCGGAGCGGCCTGCGCGCCAGACGGCATGAGTGCGGCGGAACAGGCCCTGGTATGCGGGGTGCTCACTCCTTGGCTGACGGACGGCGACCTGGCGGCGTGTTGGAGTTCCTGGTGGGCGCGGGTGGAGGATCGGAACGTCGGCGTCTGTGGCGCGACGGGTGGGTCGCAGCCGTGAGCGGCACGCGGGGGTCTGCCGGCCAGGCGTTGGTGCTCACGGTCTTCTTCCTGGGCGTGCTGTGCCTGTGTGCCCTGACGGCGACCACGACGGCGCTGGCGGTGTCGGCGCGGGCCAGGCTGGCGCAGGCGGCGGCGGCCGCCGCCCTGGCCGTCGTTCAACACGGATCGGTGCGTCTGCGGTTGGAGGTGCGGTACGTCGAGTATTTCTGTGCCGCCGCCGCCAACGGGCGGGTGAACTGCTGGGGCGCTCCCGGCACGGTGACGATCACTGTGGGGACCGGGGCCTTCACGCCCGTTTCCGCGGGGGAGTTCGGACCGTTGCCGGGCTGGGCGGCCGCCGCCGGGTGTCTCGGGACGGTCTGGCCGCTGGAGGTGCATGCACCTGGCACCTACCGCGTGTGCACCGGGCAGGCGGCCACGGGGGCACGGCTGGTGCTGCCGGACTCGGCGACCACCCAGGCCATCGCCGAGCAGTGGTTGTCGGCGGGGATCGGGGGGAGCGCGCAACTCCGGGACCCCTCGGTGCGCTCGGTGACCCTGGGCTCCGGCGGCCAGGTCACCGTCACCGCAACGGCGGGGCTGATCCCGGCCCTGCCCTGGCTGCGGGCGTTGACGGTGCGGGCCTCAGCCTGGCCGGGGGGCGGATCCTGACGCACGGGCAGACCGGCCGCTCGACTATCCCCGCGACGGCTAGCCCCAATACCAGTTAATACCACCCCGGCATGTGCCGTAGTTCTGGCACGTAGCGGTGGTGCGGGGACCTTGGGCGTCGGGTGAGGAGACATGTCGATCCAATGGGGGTAGCCCTGGGAGGGTCTCGTGGAGAAGGGTCTGCGGCTGGGGACGGCAGTGGGGAGGGCGAGGTGCCGGAAGGACGTGGTGGGCGCGGGAGCGGTCAACAGGCAATGCCGGGGTCAGTCGGGCCGTGGAGAGGGGAACCGCCAGAGGCGGGCCGCCAGAGGCGGGCCGCCAGGGCTCATCGGCCCGTCGTCCATGACCGGACGCAGAACACCGCCGGGGACTGAGCGGGCAGACGGGTGGCGGCCCCGCATGGGGTGGCTGACCGGCTGGGACGCAGGGGCCAGCGTGCTACTGGCCACGCGGAATGAGATCGAACACGGCCCCGGCTGCGCACGCTGTTTGAGACGCCCGGAGGCTTGCGCAGCCCTGGCGGTGGAGTGGGCGCCACGGTAGGCTGCCGTGCCAGGCGGCATCCCCTCGGAGGGGCATGCCGTTGCCGCACCGACCGGCGGCGCGAGAGGCTCGACCGCTAGGGCCTCCGAGTAGCAGGCCGAGCAGCGTGATCGCGGTCCTGGAACGGGGAGGGCTGGGAGGACGGGGAGTGACGGTAGAGAGCCCGCCAAGAGCAAGGCTCGCCAAGCGCGGTAGGAAAGCGTGGCGAGGAGTAACGCGCGCTGGGGCATCCCGGCGAACCATTCGGTGAGCGTGCGGCGCACCTGCCAGGGAGCGATCAGCAGCGCCGCCCGCCGCGCCGCCAAGTCGGGCGAGGGGTGCGGTGAGGCAGGGGGGAGGGCATCCGGCGCCTGGGGCAAGAGCGGGCCGGGAGGCGGTTCCGGGCCGGGGTCGGGCGACGGTGCGGCCGGGGCGGACCGGGGCTCGGGAGCCAGAGCGTCCGGGGACTGGCTGAAGGCGGGCGGCGTGGGCGGAAGCTGGCGTCGCAACAGCATCAACCATGTGAGAGCGAGCCAGACCAGGGCCAGGTGGTGGTGCAACCCAGCCCATGATCGGCCCTGATAGTCGTCCAGGCCGACCTCCTGCTTGGCGTTCTCGTAGACGCGTTCGATCAGCGGGCGATGGTGTGCGGTCTGCGCCAGTTCGTCCAAGGTCATCGTGGCCGGGCCGCTGAGGACAAACTGTTGGAGGTCCTCGGATTGCGCCTCTCCTGCCCCACGGGGACGTTGCAGGACGATCCACAGGGGGCCGGTTTCGGCCTCGGCGGGCCAGGATTCCGACGCATGCAGCGTCCCTTGTCTCGCGATCAGGGGCCGGCCGTTGACGTCCTGACGATAGGTCACCGGCCTCCAGTCACCGTCGGTCAACAGGCCGTGACGCATTGCCGCGGGTGTGTGCATCTGGGGACGGGAGGCCTTCCCGAGCGCTGGACGGCCACGCCCGGCATAGGGGGGTGCCGGCTGGGCGGGCAACCACGGCTCCTGCTCCAGGCGCAGGCTGTCGTTGGCGCGGATGCCCATCGCGCCATCAGCGCTCGAATGCTTCGAACTCACCGTAGGCGCTATCGCCGTGGACGCGGCGCACCTGGAGTCCCCAACCGCGCACGCGCCCGATCAGCGCCGCGGCGAGTTTCGGCTTGGTGCGGGCGCGCCAGTCGGCAGGGACGCCAGCCTTCTGACGTCGGCGGCAGGCGGCGTCATCGGCGCCGCCCCACTGCTTGGTGGGCATGTAGAGCTCGGCGGGCCCGGGCACGTCGAAAGCACCGTCGCAGGTCAAGTGGAGACTGACGATCACTTGGCCGTTGTCGACCTTGCCCAGCGATCCGAGGTACTGTCTGGCGGCGCCCACGCTGAGCCGGCCCTTCTTGCGCCAGCCGCACTCGTCGATGATCACATCCACGGGCATGCCCTTGCAGCCCGTGCGCTCGAGGGCGTCGGACACGCGTGCCCGATCCAGCTCCTCAGCGGACCATGGAGAACGCGCCAGGAAGTGATACACGCCCTCCTGGGTGACTCCGGGGATGCGGGCCTCCATCGTCTCCCCGTTCTTGCGGGACAAGGGACTCAGGAGCCCGAGCAGATACAGCTTTGCCTGCCGCAGCGTATCGCGGCGTCCGAAGATGCTGGCGAACCGGGCCAGGTACTCCTCCAGTCGCGCTGGTGGCGTCAGCGACAGGGCCTCGAACCACTGCGGCGGCAGCTTCCGCTTGCGCGGGTCGTGCCACCGCTCCGCCAGCTTCCGCTCGCGCTCGGGCTGCGCGCCGAAGCGCCGCCAGCGGTACTCCGCCTCCCGCACCATGCGGTCCCACGCTCGGCGCTCGACTGCGGCGTCATCCACACTACGGATGAGAATGGGCGTTGCCGCCGTTGTCCAGCCCCCGTTTCCATTCGTCGCTCCGCCCTGCCCCGCCGCAGGCGTGACCCCAGCCATCCTGTGGGTACGCCCTTATGGGGCTTGGAGCATCCGGTAGCTGGCAAAGTTATGGGAGTGCCGCGGGTGGTATTAACATTGTTGTTGCCCCGCCCGCCACATTCGTGGGATGCACCCGCGCAAGATGTCGAAGTTCCCGGTCAAGCGTGCCGCGCACCGTGTTTGGCCGCAGCCCACTCGTTCTGCCGAGGATGCAGTCCGCCTCCGTGCCTAATTCCCCGGTATTGCGCGTAGGTGAGGGCCAGCAACCGCCAGGCCACGACGGAGAAGACGGCCAAGGCGCGCTGGATGCGCACAGCCTCGGCGAGTTGGAGTTCCTTCACCCTGCAGCCGCTCTTGAGCACGAAGTGAAGGGGTGATCCATCCGTACCGCCTATTCAGGCCGCCGCGCGACAGCAGAAACCAAATAGACATCCGCAATCGACCACGCTCGGGGTCCGTGCCGTTGAAAACCTTCGTGGACCCTTCGCTCGAACTCCTCCTGTATATGCACAAGACGGTCCGCGGCGCAGCCCCTCAGCAGCAACCGCACCAGTCTGATTTGCCGACCCAACGCCACGGTGAAGTCTGCGGACGAAAACTCCAGCGTATCAGGTCCGATGAGCCTGAACTGTTCCACCGTCAGCCCTGCGGCAGTCATCAGGTCCTCCAGTTGCCCACGTTGCAAGAGGAAGTGCCGCCACGGAAACCCTTCCGCTTCCACGGCACGCCGGACCGGCGCAAGCGCGTCTTGCCATGCGGGCGGCCAACCGTGCTCCAGACCAGCGCTGATTGCTACCCGTCCCCCTGGCCGGACGACACGGGCCATCTCTCGCAGAGCACGGGCAGGCTCAGTGAAGTGCAGAAAGAGACCGCCCAAGACCAGGTCCACCGTCCCGGATGCCAGCGGCAATTCCTCTGCTGGCGCCCGCACGAACCGCACCCAGGGCAAATCTCGCTCTTCCGCGTGCTTCCGGGCCTCCAGCAACTGTGGGCCAGAGGGGTCGGTCACCAGAAGTTGCCCCTTCGGGCCGATACGTTCGGCCAGTCCCCCGTCGAAGGTGATCCGGCCAGATCCCGCACCCACTTCCACGACAGCCGTGCCCGGTTCGGGATCCACTAAGTCGACGAACCCGCGCGCTTGCTCCAAGGCACGAACATACTGCGCACGGAAGTACGCCTCAAACTCCGGTCCAAAACCGGCACTGAACGCGCCCGGCTGTGGCTGGGCCCGGTCATCCCCCGGCTGTCGTAGAGCGGACCGACCTTCCCGTGTCAGGATGATCCGCCCGCCGCTGGCCGCTGGCAACAGGACCCCTTTCCGCTCATATAGCGCGTCGTCCGCCCGTTGCACGGCCCGTTGTATCTCACCGGGGCCGAAGACGGCAACGCCATGGCTCAGCCGGGGGACGATGGGCAGGTCCGCCGATGCGGCAGAGACGCGTTGCACAGCCTCCTGGGCCCACGCTTCGGCGGCGGCCTCGTCGGGGTCCGGCAGCACCACGACAAACTCGTCCCCACCATACCGGACCGTCAAGGCACCCGATGGGACGATGGAGGCGAGTGCTTGGCCCGCGGCGGCCAGCAGTCTGTCCCCGGCGACATGCCCGTGCAGGTCGTTGACTTCCTTCAGATCGTCGAGGTCGAGAAACACGACGCATCCAGAGCGCGAAGACCAGGCTGCCGCCTCACGTGCCCAGAGGTGCCGGTTGCCCAGGCCGGTCACGGAGTCCCGGAGGGCCCAGTCCGGCACATCGGAGAGAAGTTCCAGCATGGCTCCTTGGACGATGAACAAGGCGATCAGCGGCGGGGTGGTGTTGCGCAGGGCTGTGCCAATGAGGACCACTGGTCGCACCTGCCCATCCGGGGTGGTAACCCGGCAGGAGAGGCGCGGATGGGCTCCCGGCGGCGAGATCCGCCGCCAGGCATCTCCCTCACCATCGGAGGGGACGATGCCCAGGGTCGGTATCGCCGGCTGTCCCAGGACATCGCCCGGCTCGACTCCCCAGAATGACAGCGCGCTGCGGTTCATGTCCACGAGGCGGCACTCGCTATCCACCAAACACACAGGGACCGGCAGGCCCGCAAACAGCGCGAGTCGCGGATGATGGCCGTGGGAAGGCTGTTCCTGGGTGTTCATCCCACTTTCATTCGGCACTGCTCAGCAGAAACCTACGCCAGCAGGATGGCGTCATTCTCGTGGGAGTCCTTTTGGCACAAGGCCCGCCAATCGGGGTGACGGCCGGCGCGCAACTCCATCCGCCGGCCGCGTGCCAGCCCTTGTGGCAGGTCGCGGCGGGGGGGGACGGGCGAGGCGGTCCGAGGGTGCCGGGGGGGTTATTGCTGTTCCTGAAGGTGACCTCGGGGTGGAAAAGGAGGGAAGTCCCCCATGCCAGCGCGGCCGGCGCCACTTGGCATGAAAAGCGGGCAGGAGGGCGAATGAGGGCTGCAACTGGCGGTCGGTGAAGCCGAGGTCGTTCATCGCTTGGTGCTCATAGCCCGCAGGGAAGTCTGACTCCGGCGACCTGCCGAGCACCACATATTGTTGCTGCCCCTCGGGGTACGCACGCAGGGAAGAATTCCCGATGATCCGGTCGCCGCACCAACCGCCAGAACGCAGAGGGGGTGCAGGATTGGGTTTGGATGTCGTTCGGGAGCGTTGCGCCGGCATCGACGTGCATAAACGGCAGGTCACGGTGCATGTCCGCGTGCCAGAGATGCTGGAGGCGCGGGCGTTTGCGACGGACACCGGCACGTTGCTGACGCTGGTGGACTGGCTGCAGGAGTTGCGGATCGACGACGTGGCGATGGAGGGCACGGGCTCGTACTGGAAGCCGGTCTTCAATCTCCTGGAGGCTGCGGGTCTGAAGCCGATCATCGGCAACGCCAGCCCTCTGAAGGCGGTGCCGGGGCGGAAGACGGACGTCAAGGATGCGGAGTGGATCTGCGACCTGCAGTGTGCCCTGACAAGCTCAGACCGACTTGCGGGTGGAAGTCCCGCCTGGGTAGCGAGCGAGCAGCCCAGTAGCTGACGGCCGGCGCGAGGGGAGACCCCAACGCCGAAGCGCCGTGACAAAGTCCGCAA
>JAJZWQ010000159.1 GCA_021846605.1 Bacillota bacterium
TCGATGCGGTAGGTGCCGGCGGGGACCGGGTCCGCGGGACGGCCGGCGGGGCTGCGCGGGCCCAGGGAGAGTCGGGCGAGGCGCTCGGCCAGCCCGTCGTGGCGCGCCGCGTCCCCGTCGGGGATGGGACCGTCCACCAACGCGGGGAGCAGCTGGTCCCAGACGCAGTCCAGCACACCCTGCAGGTTCGCCGTGCCGCCGGTCATGGCGATGACGACGTCCTGCTGCGGCAGCACGATGCAGAACTGTCCGTGGGCGCCGTCGCCCCGGTAGGCCCCGTGGCGGCAGCGCCAGAACTGGTAGCCGTAGCCCTGCGCCCAGTCGCCGGCCCGGCCGTCGCCGTTGTCGATCTGCTTGGCCGTCGCCTCCGCGACCCAGGCGGCCGGCAGCAGCTGGCGGTCCTCCCACCGCCCCTGCTGCAGGTAGAGTTGGCCGAAGCGGGCGATGGCCTCGGTCGGCAGCGACAGGCCCCAGCCCCCGGCGTTGATGCCGCGCGGGCAGGATTCCCAGGTGGCCCCCTCGATACCCAGCGGGCGAAACAGGCGGGGCGTGAGGTAGTCCAGCAGGGTCTGGCCGGTGCGCTGCTGCACGATCGCCGAGAGCATGTAGCTGGCGGCGCTGTTGTACACGAAGCGCGATCCCGGGGCGTGTTCGACGGGCTGCGCCAGGAAGGCGCGCACCCAGTGGTCGTGGCCGGCCTCCCGCACGGCTCCGGTGGGGTCGCGGTGGTGGCCCGTGCCCATCGTGAGCAGGTGGCGCACCCGCATGGCGGCCAGGTTCGGGCCCACGTCCGCCGGCAGCTCCGCCGGGAAGAACGAGGTCACGTGCTCGTCCAGGGACAGGTGGCCCTCGTGCACCGCCAGGCCCACCGCGGTGGACGTGAAGCTCTTGCTGAGGGAAAAGAGCATGTGCGGCATGTCCGCCGTGTGCGGCCGCCACCAGCCCTCGGCGACCACCCGGCCGTGGCGCAGCACCATGCAGCTGTGGACCTCGAGTGCGCGCGCCGCGAAGGCGTCGAGCAGTGCGGCCAAGCCCGCGGCGGCCACCCCCTCCGCCGCCGGGGTGCTGCGTGGCAGGCGGGGCGGTTGGGGCGTCGGCATGGCGCATCCCTCCGGTACGCCGTGGCTTCGCCGACGGGCGGGCATCGGCCTGCCCCGCGCGGCCCTCGGGGGGGCGGAACCGGGCGCTTCTCGGTCCAGACCCCCCGGCGGGCTCGGATTCACCGCCGCCGGTGGGGCGTTGCCGAGTGGGTCGCACCGCCCTTTCGCCGCCGGACCCAGCCGCGGGGGGCAGCGCCCGGGTCACAGGGCGCCGGCTGCCACCGCGTCGCGCAGGGCGGGGTATTGGGGTCGAAAGCCGAGGGCCCTGCGGATCTTGGACGTGTCCACGAGCTGATGAAAGGCGGGATCGATCGGGCGGCTGGCCGCGCCGGGCGCGGGGTCCTCGCCGCATAGATGCAGGATCTCTCCCGCGGCGACCGGGGCATCGTCGGCCACGTTGTAGATCTCGCCGTCCACCCCGGGCGCTGCCAGTGTGAGCGAGACCGCCTGCGCCACATCGGCGTGGTGGATCAGATGCATCTGCTGGGCCGGATTCCAACCGCGAAACCACTGCAGGCCCTCGGTCAGGTGCGGATCGCCGTCGCCATACACGAACGCCAGCCGCAGGATCCGCAGGCCGAGCCCCTGTGTCGCCTGCAGCGCGAGCAGCGCCGCCTCGGCCGCGGCCTTGCTTTTCGGGTAGGGCGACGTCGGCCGTGCCGGCTCCTGCTCGGCAAGACGTCCGCCGTGGCCGGGACCATACACCAAATTGGTGCTGGTAAACACGAACCGCGCCACCTTGGCGGCCAGGGCGGCCCGCGCCAGCGCGCTGGTGCCGTCGCAGTTGACGGCCTGCGCCTGTTCGGGCGTGGCTCCCCGAAAGAACGCCGCAAGATGCACGACGGCATCCATTCCCGCGACGGCCTGCGCCAACGAGTCCGCGTCGGTCAGGTCGCCGCGCACCAGGTGCGACCCCTGCGCCTGGAGCGCCGCGGCCGAGGCGGGATCGCGTACCAGCACGCGCACCGCATGTCCGCGTTGGATGAGGCGTGGGACCAGTCGGCTGCCCACCCGTCCCGTGGCGCCGGTCACCAAGACCCGCATGGGACATCTCCTTCCGTCTCCGGCCTGGTCGCCCAAAGCAGCCCGTTCTACATCCTTTGCAAAGGCGCCAGCGACGTGGGCGGCCCGTGGCGCGCGAAACGGGCGGGCGGGGGCCACGGGTCAACCGCTCCGGGGTGCAACCGCGGCGGCTCGCACCGCGGGTGCCGGCGCCTCCCGGCGCCGGGTGGTGTCCTGGCCGTGCGCGGCACTGCGCCCGTCACCCCGCCCGGGGCCGCCGCCGGTTCAGGTGGAGGCCGGGGCGAGGGCCGCGCCGGCCTCCGGATCGGGGGCGTCCATCAGGGCAAAGACGCGGTCGCAGTTGGCCGCGAGCCCGCTCAGGGTGAGGTAGGCGCCGAAGACGTCGCCGAGGTTCTCCGTCCGTCCGGCGTAGGAGTGCTCGGCCATCAACGTGCCCAACTGCAGTTGACCGCCCATCACCCACTGGCCGCCCACCCACCAAAACCACAGGGTGGTGGCCAGCGACTTCAGCCCGTAGACCACGCCGTAGCCCCACGCGGCCAGCGCCGAGAGGATGGCGAGGTCCGCCAGCCGCTGGTTGGCATCATGGAAGACGGCGGGGTCGGCGTCGGGCCGGGCGGCGGCGACGCCCTGCACCGCCTGGTGCATGCGTGTGACCTCTTCATAGATGCGGCGGTCGAGGGTGTAGCGGACGCGACCGAAGAGGTAGGTCCAGGGCAGGAAGGGCGGGATGAGCGCAAAGGCCACCAGGCCGAGCCTCCAGTTCAGGCCGAACATGAAGATCGTCGCGGTGATCACCGGGATCTCACGCCAGGTGATGTTGGCCAGGCTGCTGGTGGCCCCGTAGATCGCGTCGATGTCGTTGAGGCCGCGCGACGTGAACTCGCTGGGATGGAGCGAGGCCCAGAAGGCCGGTCCCTTGGCGGTGGCCTCATCGAAGAAGTCGTTGCGCAGATCGCGCAGCGACCGGTTGGACATGACCTCGTGGCTGAGGGTGCTCACGGTTCCGGTGAAGATGTGGATGATGGGATAGGCCAGGATCCCAAGCGCCCCCAGCAGGAGCAGGTCGGTGCGGTGCTTGGGCAGGGCCCCGTCGATGATCATGCGCTCGAACAGGGGGCGCAGTTGGCCCAGGCCGCCGATGGCGATCACGGCCATGGCGATGACCAACACCCAGTAGGGCCAGTATGGGCGGAAGTATTCGAGTAGGCGCCGCACCGTCGTGGCCAGCCGCACCCGGTTTGGGGCCTGCAGCCGCAGCCCCAGGCGGGAAAACCACTGGCGCGGCCGCAGCAGCGGGGCGAAGGCACGCAGCCCCCCGGTCGGCGGCGGCAGCACCGAACCCCCGAGCTCCGCCAGTTGGTCAAAGAGGCTGAAGACGCGGTCGGCCAGGGCCAGCACGCCGCGCAGCCCGATGAAGACCCCCAGCAGTCGGTCGATCGGGCCCTCCACTTTGGTGGCATAGGCGATAAAGGCCAGCAGGGTGCCGAGCGTCATCACGCCGCTCATCACCTCGCGCCCGCCGAACCACCACAGGCCGGCCGCCACCAGGGCGGTGCCGACGCTCCACAGGTTGGAAAAGGACCGCCCGATGAACTTGCGGGCGATGCTGACGTTGGAAAAGGCGTCGGCAACGGTGTGGAAGGCACCGCGGCGCGCGGCCGCCCCAGGACCCGTCGCCGCGGCCCCCTCCAGGGCGCCGTTGAGATCGACGATGCGCTCGTGCAGCCGGCGCTCCAGGCCGTAGACCCAGCGGCCGACGGCGAGGCCCAGCACGATGAAGGGCGGCAGGACCAACCATACGATCAGGGCGAGCCAGGGGTTGAGGATGAACATCGCGATGACGGCGGCGGCGAGGACGGTGACGTCGTGGAAGGCGCCGATCAGGGTGGTCAGCACGCCCGCCACGCCTCCGGCGCCCGCGATGCCGACGTCGTTGATGATGCGGCCCGTGATGCCGTTGGGGTCCACCCCGGCGAGGCGTTGCGCATCGGCCCCGGCCACCGCGCCGAAGATCCGCGCGCGCACGTCCCGCAGCACCCCCTGCAGGGTCAGGCTGTGCAGGACGGTGTGCACCAGACCCAGCGCCTCGTTGAGCAGGTGGAGCGCGACCAGCAGCAGGAGCAGATGGGCCAGCAGGGCCAGGTTGTGTGCCGGCAGCGCCCGGTTGATGATCTCCCGCGTGATCAGCGGCGGGATGACCCCGACGGCCGCCGAGACGACGAGCATCCCCAGGATGGCGCCGACCGTGGGCCAGTATGGCAGGTAGAAGCGCAGCAGGCGCGGCAGGGAGGGGAACTTGCGCGGCTGTTCGGGCGCACCCTGCCAGTCGACTCCGAGTTCCTTCCACCAGGGAAAGTCACGCAGGGTCTCCCTCCAGGTCGGGCGCCGGTAGCGGCCGTCGCTGTCCATCGGCCACGAGCCCCTCCTTCCCGCACCCGTCCCCGCATCTGCGCCCGTCTCCGCGCCCGTCTCCGCGCGGGGCCAGGCGGTCCGGACCGAAGGCGTTCAACCGGCCTTGGCCGTGGAGCCATAGGCGGCGCCGAGCCCGGCGGCCGCACGGCCGAGTTGGGGCAGCATCGCCCTGAGGGCGTTGGGATGCCCGAGCTCGGCGGCGGCCTTCGCCCCGACCGTGGTAAAGCGCCGCAGCGCCGCGACCGCCCGGGTGTCGCCGGCCGGTTTGGGGCTGCGTCCTTTCGCTTTGCCCTTTTTGGTCTTGCGGTGCGGGGCCGAGCCGCTGGCCTTGGCGCGGCCGCCGGCGGTCCCGGCGGCGGGGCGGATGGCCGTGTGGATGGTGCGGAGGTCGCGGTCCATCGCGGCCTTCGCCGTCGCAGGCCGCTGGGTGCCCGCGGCGACCGCCGTGGCGCGGTACACGAGGTCGGCGGCCGCCGCCTCGGCCCGTGCCAGCGCCATGGGCACGGTGGCTGCGGCGGTGTGGGCCTTGCCGGATGCGGGCGCGACGGCCACCGGCCTGGCGGGGGCCAGCGCGGTCAGGACGGCGTAGGCCGCGGTGAAGTAGGCCGCGACGCCCAGGAGGATCACCAGGACCTTCGCCTTCCATGCAAGGCGCCCAAACCTCTTCACGGATGCCCTGGTGCAAACGCCCCGGCGCAAGCGTCCACCGCGCCCCGCGCCGTCGCGTCCGACCAGGTTTCCCCCCCCTTCAGCCTTGGAGGGTCGCCGCTGCGACCGGAGGCGGCGGACACACCCGCAACGTGCGGCGCAGCGCCTTGGTCGCGCGGCCCCGGGTGCCGGGCGGCCGTGGCCCGAACGCCCGTCCCGACGTTCGGCGCGCCCGGTCGGATGGCCGAGCCGGCATGCGGCGGCCGTGTCCGCCGCGTGCTTGGTCCTGGCCCGCCGGGCTCCTGCGGGGAATCGGACGGGGTGGTGCGCGAGGGATGGGCCGCCGCCACGGACCGACCGGCCGCCTCGCCTCACGCGGACGCGACGCAACCCGTTTCGCCGCCGCTCCATCCCGGCAACGCCACCGCTCCCAGGGTGCAGGCCGATCGGGTGCAGCGGCTCAGGGCCCAGTGCCGCCTGGCTCCCGTCGTCCCAGGCCCTGGCCGGCGCCGTCGCGGGAGGTCGCCGGGCGCTGTGCGCAAGAGCCGCAGGCCCGGGCCGACCAGGCCGGGCCAAGCCTGCGGGTGCTGCCACCCCGCGTCGGGGATCGCAGCCCGGCTGGCGGCGGTGGCGCATCCTGGTGCTCCGGGCGCCCGTCCACAAAGGCGGCGGGGCGCGGGGTAAGCCGACCCCGCGCCTCCCAATCCGCCCAGGGCTGGGCTCCCGGACCGCGGCCCGAGGATCCGGTGGCGCGACGGCCTAGCCGGTCTTGGCGGATTTCGTGGAAGTGGTCGTGGTACCGGTGGTACCGGTGGTCGTGCCGTAAGACTTCGTGGAGGTGCCGGTCGTCGTGCCGCCGGACTTCGTGGAGGTGCCGGTGGTCGTGCCACCGGACTTCGTGGACGTGCCGGTGGTCGTGCCCGTGGTCGTGGCGGTGGTGCCATACCCGCCGCCGCCGCTAGGGCTCTTGGTCTTGGTGGATGGGCTGGTGGTCCCGGTGGCCGGAGCCGTCGTCGCACCGCCGCCGGTGCCGGTACCACTGGCGCTTCCAGACGAACTGCAGCCGGCGGTCACGATCATCGCCAACGTCAGTGCGCCCGCGGTTACCCAGTGCCAGCGGGGAGTCCCCTTTCCCACGCTGCCCGAATCTCGCATCACCATACTCAGAATCCCCCTTTCGCCAGGACGCCAGCCGGTTCGCCCGGTCCGGGGAAGGGCGCCCTCTTCAGGCCTTCGGGAGGGGGGAGTGCTTTGTGGGGGACACCCCAATACTGACATAACATGTATATGGAAACGCGCGCCCGCGTGTGGTATGGCAATCCTTGTATGTCCATGTGCGGGCTGGGGGGTGCGGGGGCGCCGTGCGGCGGCTGGGGTGCGGGGTGGGACGGCTGAGCGGCGGTGGGCAGCGGGCCGGTGGCGGTGGCGGTGGAAGCCGGAGGACCGGGTCGGCACCGCAGGGGTGGCCGCCCGGTCCTCGGGGTGGAGCGGCGGGCCGGGCGGGATGCGGCTCAGGCCGGGTCGAGCGCGGCCTGCACGGCGGCGACGGCCTCGCGGACCGCCGGGACGGGGTTGTCCGGGTCGGCCTCGTATTCCAGCACGTAGGCGGAGCTGAAGCCGACCTCCCGCAGGGCCGCGATGGTTTGCCGCAGGTCCAGGCGGCCGCGGCCGGGCATGACCTCCTGGTGCGCATCCAGGAAGTCCTTGAGGTGGACCGCGTGGACGCGGCTGCCCAGCATCCGGATGGCGGCCACGGGGTCGGCGTCCGCGCGTAGAAAGTGTCCGGTGTCGACGCAGGCGCCCATCA
>JAJZWQ010000009.1 GCA_021846605.1 Bacillota bacterium
AGTCGGGGGGGGCTTCATCCCGACCCCTGGGGATTCCTGGTTCTTAACAATTCCTTAACATTGCTGTTGCCTTGCCCGCCACATTCGTGGGATGCACCCTCAACCATGTCAGAGCGAGCCAGACCAGGGCCAGGTGGTGGTGCAACCCAGCCCATGATCGGCCCTGATAGTCGTCCAGGCCGACCTCCTGCTTGGCGTTCTCGTAGAGGCGTTCGATCAGCGGGCGATGGTGTGCGGTCTGCGCCAGTAGTAGGACGCAGTCCCGCGGTGCATCACCGGTGCCCGATCGCGAGCGGCGCGTGCCCCCGTCAGTGTGCTAGGCTGGAACACGCCCGGCGGCCGGGTGCCGTTGCCAAGTTCGAGAACGGAGCGCGGAGAGGAAGACCACACCGATGGGGGCCCACACGCCGCAGGGGGATACCACCCGCCAGGACCAGTCCATGGACAAGGCCGAGTTCATCCCGTCCCTGTTCGACCATATCGCCCCCCATTACGACCTGATGAACATCCTGATGACCGCGGGGGTCTGGTGGCTGTGGCTGCGCACCTTCCGCAGCAGGGCGGGCATCCCGTCCGGGGCGGAGGTCCTTGACGTGGGCTGCGGGACCGCCGAGTTGAGCCTGCTGATGGCGGATATGCTCGGCCCCCAGTCGCGGATCGTTGGGGTGGACCTGTCCGCGGGCATGCTGGAGGTGGGGCAGCGCAAGGTGGCCGCCTCGCGCGCGGCCGACCGCGTGCGCCTGCAGCAGGGCGACGCGCTGGCGCTGCCCTTTGCGGACAACAGCTTCGATGCCGCCGCCTCGGCCTGGGTCATGCGCAACGTGGCCGATCTGGACCGCGCGCTCTCCGAGATGGCGCGCGTCGTGCGCCCCGGCGGCCATGTCGCCATCATGGAACTGAGCCACCCGCCGCGGACCCCGCTGATGATCCCCTATATGTTCTACTTCCGCCGTGTGCTGCCGCTGTTGGGCACCTGGGCCGTCCGCGCCGGTCTGCCCGTCGCCCCCTACGCCTGGTTGCCGAAGTCCCTCGAGACGTTCCCCGGCGCCGAAGCCCTGGTCGAGCGGATGCGCGCGGCAGGGCTGAGCGACCCGCGCTTCCTCCGGCTGACCGGAGGGATCGCCTGTCTGCACACCGCGACGGTGCCAGAGTAGATTTGCCCGTCCCCCCGCCCGGCGGTAGAATCGGCTGCGTGCGTGGCGAGGGAAAGCGCGAAGGGATCTGGGCCTTTTGCACCTGCTTGTGGTCGGGCTGGATCAGCGGAGTGCGCCGCTCGACCTGCGCGAACGCTGTCGCTGGCCGGACGAGGAAACGGGATCGGCCCTGGCCCGGGCCCGCGACGCGGGCCTGAGCGAGGCGGCGTTGCTGTGCACCTGCAACCGCACCGAGTTCTACGGCGTGGCCGACGACCCGGCCGCCGTCGCACTGGCGCTGATCGATCTCCTGGCCGAACGGACGGGCTCCCCTGTTGCCGATGTGCAGCCCCACCTCTACCGACATGTCGGTGCGCCTGACACCGCGGCCCACCTCTTCCGGGTGGTCTGCGGGCTGGAGTCCCTTGTTCTGGGCGAGACGCAGGTGTTGGGTCAGGTGAAGCAGGCCTATCTGCGCAGCGCCGAGGCCGGCACGGTGGGCAAGGTGCTCCACGGGCTCTTCCACCATGCCCTGGCCTGCGGGAAGGCCGTGCACGCCGGCACCGGTCTGGCCGCCGCCCCGGTCAGCGTGGGCGCCGCGGCGGTGGAGATGGCCCAGCACGATCTCGGCGGGCTGGACGGTCGTCGGGCGGTCGTGGTCGGTGCGGGCGAGACGGCCGACATCGTGGCCCGGCGGCTCCGCGAGGGCGGGCTGGCCTCCCTGGTGGTGGTCAACCGCGGGCACGAGCGCGGACAGGCGCTGGCCGGCGCCGTGGGGGCTGAGGCCGCTGGGTTGGACGGCCTGCCGGAGCTCCTGGGTGTCGCAGACGTGGTGGTCACCTCCACCGCCAGCGGGCGGCCGCTCCTCGGGCGGGCGGCGGTGGAGCGGGTGATGGCGGCCCGGGCCGGCCGGCCGCTGCTCATCATCGACATCGCGGTCCCGAGGGACGTCGATCCCGATGCGGCCGGGGTCCCCGGTGTCCACCTGGTCAACATCGACGACCTGGAGGGGATCGCCGCCGCCGGGCGGGCGGCGCGGGGGCGCGAGGCGCTCGCTGCGGCCGACATCATCGACGAGCAGGTGCGTGACTTTTCGCGCTGGGTCCGCGGGGAGGACGCCGTGCCGCTGATTCGGGCCCTGGGCGAGCACTTCGCGGGTGTGGCGTCCGCCGAGACCGACCGCCTGCTGCGCCGCCTGCCCGACCTACGGCCGGATCAGGCGCAGGCGGTGCGGCGGATGGCCCAACGCATTGCCGCCAGCCTGGCGAACGGGCCCATCCAGCATGTGCGCCGCATGGCGGGTGAGCCCGGCGGGCAGGACGCGGTGCGGGCGCTGGCCACGGCGTTCGGTCTGGAGTTGCCCGCGGTCACGGGCCTGCCGGCGTCAGACCCCGCGGCCCGGGCCAGCGGACACTAGCGGCGGGGGGCGACGGCATGCGCGAATTCTACTTCCCCGCGTTCCTGGACCTGCGCGAGCGGTCCTGCGTGGTGGTCGGCGGGGGCGAGGTGGCGGCCGGCAAGGTGCTTGGGCTTCTGCCCTGTGGGGCGCGGGTGCGGGTGGTCAGCCCCCAGGCGCACTCCGACATCGCCCGCCTGGCGGCCCGCGGGACCATCGCCTGGGAGCGCCGCGGGTACCGCGACGGGGATCTGACGGGCGCCTTTCTGGCCATCGCCGCGACCGACGATCCGGCGCTCAACGAGTCGGTGTATGCCGAAGCCGTGCGGGACCGGGTGCTGATCAACGTGGTGGACGTGCCCGATCACTGCCAGTTCGTCTACGGGGCCGTCTTCCGGCGGGGCCGGCTGCAGGCCGCGATCTCCACCGGTGGTGCCAGCCCGGCCTTTGCCGCCCGCGTCAAGCGCGAGATGGGCCGCGCCCTGGGGATCGAGTACGGGCAGATCATCAGTGCCTACCGCCAGTTGCGCGGGTATGTGCGCCAGCGCATCCCGACCGTGGAGGAGCGCAAGCGGTTCTGGCTGGACCTCGTGGGCCGCGACGACGCGCTGGCGCTCTTGCGCGCCGGACGCCGGCGGGAGGCCGATGCGGCGCTACGCTCGGCGGTGGACTCCTGGGTCCACCATCAAGGGGAATCCGACGGATGAGCGCCCCTCTGCGCATCGGCACGCGCGCCAGCCCCCTGGCGCTGGCCCAGAGCGCGTGGGTGGCGGACCTGCTGGGGGCGCGCACCGGGCACAGGGCTATCCTGGTCCCCGTGGAGACCACGGGCGACCGCTGGCAGGGCGCTCCGGGCGATCCCACCGAGGTCCAGGGCATCTTCACCCGCGAACTGGAGGAAGCCCTGCGCTCGGGGGCCGTCGACGTCTGCGTGCACAGCGCCAAGGACGTGCCGCCGATCTCGCCGGTCGGGCTGGGCGTGGTCGCCTTTCCGCCGCGCGCCGACGCCCGCGACGCCTTGGTGATGGCCGCGGGCCCGTCGCCGGAGCGCCTGCCGAGCGGCGCCCGCGTGGGGACCGGCAGCCTGCGCCGGGCCACGCAGTTGCGGCGTCTGTGGCCGGGGGTCGAGGTGGTGCCGCTGCGGGGCAACGTGGACACGCGTCTGGGGCGCGTGCGGGCCGGAGATCTGGACGCGGTCGTGCTGGCCGCCTGCGGCCTGGAGCGCTTGGGCCGCGCGGGGGAGATCAGCCGTATCCTGGCGCCCACGGAGATGGTGCCGGCGGCCGGCCAGGGGGCGCTGGCCCTGGAGTCCGCGCTGGACGGCCCGGTGCGCCCGATATTGGCGGCGTTGGACCATCCCGCCACCCGCCTGGCGGTGACCGCCGAGCGGGCGGTGCTCGCGGCGCTGGGGGCGGGATGTTCCGCCCCGGTAGGGGTGTTTGCCGCCGGTGGGGAAACGGGCCGGCTATCGCTGACGGCGGTGGTGCTGGGGGCGCGTTCCGGCCGGGAGGTGCGGGCGGCCGTGGACCATCCGCTCCCCCCGGATGTGCTGGGGGACCCGGCGGCCCTGGCCGAGGCGGCGCGGGCGAGCGCCGACGCGGCGGTGACGGAACTCCTGGCGCGGGGCGGGGACCGGCTCCTGGCCGAAGCAGAGGGGGATGCAGGGTGAGCGACGAGCCCGAGGTGCCGCTGGCGGCGGAGGGGGCCGGGTCAGCGCCTTCGCCGGACGGGGAGCGCGCGCGGCCCGTGGGGGAGGCGCCGGAACCGGCGACGGAGGGGCCCGAACAGCCGGACGTACCGGCCGATGGGCAGCCCCTGCCGTCCCCGGGGGACCCGGCGCCGTCGGCCGACGAGACGCCGCCTGAGCCTCCGGCCGAGCCCCCGCCGCCTCTGCCGGAGGGCGCTGAGCCCGCGCCGTCCCCTGGAAGCAGGGGTGTCCAGACGCCGGGTGAGGAAATGGCGCGCGCGGCCGCCGCCGAGGAGGCCCTGGCCGCCGAGCCCGAGCCCTCCCCCGCCGTGGGGCAGGTCTTCCTGGTCGGGGCGGGCCCGGGGGACCCGGGGTTGCTGACGCTGCGCGGGCGCGAACTGTTGGAGCGGGCCGACGTGGTGGTGTATGACCGCTTGGTGGAGCCGGCGCTGCTGTCGGTCTGCCGGCCGAACTGCGAACTGCTCTTCGTGGGGAAGACGCCGGGGGAGCCCGAGCACACGCAGGCGGAGATCAACCGGATCCTCGTGGCCCGGGCGGCGCACGGGTTGTGTGTGGTGCGGCTCAAGGGGGGGGATCCCTTCGTGTTCGGCCGGGGGGCTGAGGAGGCCGCCACGCTGGCGGGGACCGGCATCCCCTTCGAAATCGTCCCCGGCGTGACGTCGGCGGTGGCCGTGCCCGCCTATGCGGGCATCCCCCTGACCCACCGCGACGTGGCCAGTTCGTTCGCGGTGGTCACCGGGCACGAGCGCCCAGGGCGGGCGGAGCCGGCTGTCGACTGGGCGCAGTACGGGCGCCAGCCGGACACCCTGGTGGTGCTGATGGGGCGGGAAGCGGTCGCCGAGATCGCCGCGGCCCTGGTGGCCGCTGGCCGCCCCGCGACCACGCCGGCGGCGATGATCAGCGAAGGGACCACGGTCCGCCAGCAGACTGCCGTGGCCGACCTGCAGGGCATCGCCGCGGCGGCCGCGGGGCTCCCGGGGCCGGCGGTGCTGGTCGTCGGCGCCGTCGTGCGGCTGCGCGAGCAGTTGGAGTGGTGGGAACGCCGTCCCCTCCACGGGCGGCGCGTGCTCCTCACCCGGACCCGCCAGCAGTCTTCGGAGTTGGCCGGGCTCCTCCGCCTGCTGGGGGCGGAGCCCGTCGAACTGCCCGTCATCCGCGTCATCCCGGAGACGGATTCAGATGAGTTGGCAGAGTCGCTGCGCGGCCTGGCGGCGTACTGGTGGCTGTGTTTCACCTCCGCCAACGCCGTGGACCCGTTCTTCGGGGCCCTGGAGCGGACCGGGCAGGACGCGCGAGCGCTGGCGGGCACGCGCGTGGCGGCCGTGGGCCCCGCCACGGCCCGGGCCCTGGCCCAGCACGGCATCCGCGCCGACGTGGTACCACAGGGGGCAACGGCCTTCGACCTTGTCGAGTCCCTGCGCCCGGAGACGTACGAGGGCCAGCGCGCCCTCTTCGTCCGCGGCGAGCCCGCCAGCGACGCCCTGGCGCTGGGGCTGCAGGGTCTGGGTCTGGATGTGCACGACGTCGTCGCCTACCGCACCGTGCCGGACGCCGAGGCGACCGCGGCGGCAGAGGAACTCTTGCGCGGGCCCCTCGACGCGGTCACCTTCGCGAGTTCGGCGACGGTGGGTCATTTCCTCAACGCCACCGGCGAGGCGGGCCGCGCCCTCTGCTCCCAATGCCCGGTGGTCTGCATCGGACCGGTGACGGCACGGGCCGCCGAGGCCCTGGGCGTGCCGGTGGCGGCGGTCGCCAGACAACCCGGGGCGGGCGGCATGATCGCCGCCCTGGTCGATCTGTGGGCCCGGGAGGGCCGGTAGGGGGGACAGCTATGGGCGGCTTTCCGGATGTGCGCCTGCGACGCCTGCGCTCTCGGCCGGCGGTGCGGGCGCTGGTGCGCGAGACGCAACTGGATCCCGGACGCTGGATCTACCCGCTGTTCCTCGTTCCGGGGAGGGGGGTGCGCGTGGAGATCCCCTCCCTGCCCGGCCAGTACCACTGGAGCCCCGACCGGGTCGCCGAAGAGGTCTCCGCAGCCGTGGCCGACGGCATCGGAGCCTTCCTGCTCTTCGGGCAGGCGACCCCGGAGGCCAGAGACGACCAGGGGACACCGGCCTGGGACCCCGACGGCGCCGTGCAGCAGGCGCTGCGGCTCCTGCGCCCGGCGTATCCGGACGTGCTGTTGGTTACGGACGTCTGCCTGTGCGCCTACACCCGCCACGGCCACTGCGGGGTGCTCCGCCCCGGGCCGGGCGCCGTGGTGGACAACGACGCCACACTGCCGCTCTTGGCCCGGGTGGCGTGCTCGCATGCGGCGGCCGGCGCCGATGTCGTGGCCCCCTCCGACATGATGGACGGTAGGGTCGGCGTCCTGCGCGCGGCCCTGGACCAGGGGGGGTTCGCGCAGACCGCGATCCTGGCCTATGCCGCCAAGTTCGCCTCCGGCTTCTATGGGCCGTTCCGCGACGCCGAGGGCTCGGCGCCCGCCGATGGGGACCGCCGCGGCTACCAACTCGATCCCGCCAACACCCGCCAGGCGTTGCGCGAGGTGGACCTGGATCTGGCCGAGGGCGCGGACATGGTGATGGTGAAACCGGCGCTGGCCTACCTGGACGTCGTGGCCGCCGTCCGAGCGCGCGTGCCGGCGCCGGTGGTCGCCTACAACGTGAGTGGCGAGTATGCCATGGTGCTGGCGGCGGCCCGGGCGGGCTGGGCCCGGAGCGAGACGCTCGCCCTGGAGGTCCTCACCAGCATCCACCGAGCGGGCGCCGACGCCGTCATCACCTACCACGCCCGGGAGGCCGCGCGCGCCCTGCGCGCGGGGGGCTGGCCCTGAGCGGTCCCTGGATCCCGCGCCTGGCGCCGGGGCTGCGCGTGGTCTTCATCGGGTTCAACCCCAGCCCCGCGGCGTTCGCCAGCGGACACTACTACGCCAACCCGCGCAACCGCTTCTGGGCGCTGCTCGCCGCCTCCGGACTGACCCCCCGCCGCATGAGCCCGGCCGAGGACGTCCTCTTACCCGGGCTCGGCATGGGATTGGCCGATGTGGTGCCGCGCGCCACCCCGTCGGCGGGCGAACTCGGCGCCGCAGAACTCCGCCTCGGCGCGGAGGTCGTGCGGGGCCATCTGCGGGACTGGCGGCCGGACTGGGCGGCCTACACCGGGAAGGGAGTCTATCGCGCCGTGGCGGGGCACGCCCCGCCGGGGTACGGACCGGCCCCCGGACAGATCGTCCCGGGGGTCGCGGACTTCGTGCTGCCCTCGCCCAGCGGTCGCAGCGGCATGCCGTGGGAGGAGAAGCTCTCCTGGTACCGGCGCCTGGCCGCATGCCTATCGGATCCCCCAAGGGGAGTGGCCCCAGCGCGCCGAAGGCAGGTTGGCAGGTTGTAGGAAGGGGTGGTTCCGTGGCTGGAAGGCACGCGCCCGTCGTGCAGGTGTCCCTGGACCTGACCTCTATTGACGAGGCGCTGCATGTGGCGGAGATCGCGGTCCGGGCCGGGGTCGATTGGCTGGAGGCGGGTACGCCCCTGATCCTGGCCGAGGGCCTGCACGGGGTGCGTGCCCTGCGCTCCCGTTTCCCCGAGCATCCCCTGGTGGCGGATCTGAAGACGATGGATGGCGGGTATCTCGAAGCGCAGATGATGGCCCAGGCCGGGGCGACCCACGTCGTCGTCATGAGCCAGGCCCACCCGGCCACGGTGCGGGCCACGGTGCGGGCGGCGCGGGAGTTCGGGCTGCGGGTGATGGGCGACGTCCTGGCGGCCACGGACAAGCCACAGGCCGCGCGCGCCTTACAGGAAGACGGCTGCGATTACATCATCGTACACACGGGCTTCGACGAGCGGCACGAGCGCGTTGGCGCCACGCCGTGGGAGGACCTGGCGGCGGTGGTCGCCGCGGTGGACGTCCCCGTCCAGGCGGTGGGCGGGCTGTCCCTGGCGGACCTCGACCGGCTGCCGGCCGCGGGCGCCCCGCTGGTGGTGGTCGGGGCACCCCTGGTGATCGACCACGACGCCTTCCGCGCGGCCAGCGCGGACGAGGCCCTGGAGGCCGTGCTCGCCGACGTGGTGCGGCGGGTCAAGGGCACGACCCGTTGAGGGCGCCCCACCGCTGAAACTCGGGGGTGGTCCCGTGACGCGCATCGGCATCGTGGGGACGGCGCGGATCCTGCCGTCCCACCTGCGGGGGATGCAGCGGCTCCTGGAGGCCGGGCTCGCCGACTTCCGCGTGACCGCCCTCGTGGGGCGGACCATGGATGGGGCGCGCTCCTTCCGCTTGCGCGGGGAGGGGCCGCCCCCGCGGCCTCCGGTGGGGACCGGCGGCGATCCCCTGGCGGCGCCGCACATGTACGTGGGCGACCTGCATCCCGATACCCTCCCGGAGTGCTACCCCGACGTGGACGCCATGCTGGCCGCGGACGCGGTGGATGCCGTGCTGCTGTTGACGCCCGTCGGCCTGCACCACCGGCAGGCCGTGCAGTGCCTGGAGGCGGGGGTCCACGTGCTCTGCGAGAAGCCGCTGGCCGTGAGCGTGCGGGCCGGCCGGGCCATGGTGGAGGCGGCCCGGCGACACGGACGCACCTTGGGCGTGGCTGAGGGGGTCCGGTACGACCCCGGCGTCCGGCACCAGAGGTGGGCTGTGCAGGCCGGTCTCCTCGGGGATGTGGAGATGGTCCTCATGGGCGGCGTGGGCACCGATGCCTGGTCGCCTGACCGGATCGTTGCCCGCACCCCCTGGCGCCACCGGAAGATCGAGGCCGGGGGTGGACCCAGCCTGGACATCGGGGTGCACCAGTTCGACCACATCCGGGCGGTCGCCGGGGAGGTGGTCGAGGTGAGCGCGATGACCGCCCGCTTCGCCGCCGAGCGCTTCGACCGCGATGCGGCCGGCCAGGTGCTCGACCGTGTGCTCTGCGACGTGGAGGACACCTTCCAGGCCCTCTTCCGCTTGGCGGGGGGCGGCCTGGGACACGTCGCCTTCTCCTGGGCCGGCCACGGTGCCCCCACGCACTGGCCGGACTCCCCCGTCATCTACGGGTCGCGCGGCGTCCTCCGTGGGGCCCGCTTCGTGGCGCCCGGCGGCCAGACCGAGGCCCTCTCCGCGTACGCCGAGCGGACGGCCCCCGGGACGGTGCGGAACGGGTGGTTCCCGGGCGGCGTCCGGGACACCAAGGCGCTGCAGTTCCTGGACTTTCTGCGGGCCGCCGAGCGCGGTACGGACCCCGAGGCCAGCGGGCGCCAGGGGCTGGCGGACCTCGCCTGCGCCTTCGCGATCCTGGAGTCGGCGGTGGCGGGGCGCGCTGTCTCCGTGGGCGACGTTCTGCAAGGCCGCGTCTACGCGTACCAGGAGGAGATCGACGCCGCGCACGGCCTGCGCTGAGCACCCAACGGCCCAGCACGGGCCGAGGGGCACCCAGACAGCGCGTTTCTCCGCTCTGACCTTTCTTGACTATCCGTGGTCGCCCGCCTATATTCTGGGCATGCCGAGGGTGCGCGTGGCGTCCGGCCCCAGCGGCCGGTCCCCGCGGGCCTGGAGGCGAAGGCTGCCGATGGGGGGTAGGTTGTCGTGTCTGTGGTGCGTTGGGATCCCATCCGCGAGTTTCAGGGCATGCAGCGGAGCTTGGACCGTCTGCTTGACCGGTTCGATGCCCCTGGCCAGCCCCAGGGCTCCTTCCCGGTGAACGTCTACGAGACGCCGGAGGAACTGATCCTGCGCGCTGACCTGCCCGGCGTGGGGCCGGATGGCGTGGAGGTGCAACTGCACCAGGGGCGTCTCCACCTGCGCGCCGCCCGCCGGCCGGAGCCGCCCGAAGGCGCGGATCCCCTCTTGGAGGAGGTCGGCGGCGGGGAGTACGCGCGCTCGTTCAGCCTGGCGATCCCGGTGGACCCCGACCAGGTCCGGGCCACCGCCGCTGACGGCGTCGTGGAGGTGCGGATCCGGAAGTCTCCAGAGGCGCGGCCGCGCCGCATCCCGGTGGAGCGCGACCCGCAGTCCGCGCGGGGGGGGGGTGCCTGACCCGGGAAGCCTGTACGCCTTTCTCCGCCAAGAGGGCGCCACTCCTTTCGGTTGTTCCTGCCCGGGGCTGGACCCACCCAGCCTGCGGGGGGCAGCCCCTCCCGTTCAAGGGCCCGTGCCTCCGAGCGGGGGGCGCGGCCCAAGGCCGGGGGCCCGCCGTTCAGGGGGACAGGCCGGGGGGACACCCCCCCGGATCCCCCGTGCCCGGGCATGGGTCTCACGGCCTCTCCCGGAGGGGGAGCCCCGAGCCCCAGCAGCGGCCCCGGACCCAAGCATGACTTCGCGCGGGGGGGGCCGCCGCCGCCGAAGCGCGGTGACCGTCGCGCGGCCCCCGCCCTTGGCCGGGGGCCGCCCCGCTTTCCGCCGGCCTGTCCGCCCGCCGCCCCGACCCCCCATCACGCACCAAGCATCGGGCCAGGCTGTCGGCACGCCTTGCGGCCGCGCCGCATATCCGCCTGTGCAACCTGGAAGGGGGAAGCGCGGTGACGGTGCACCCCCAGGCGGAGGTCGAACCCGGAGCGGTGGTCGGTGCGGGGACGCGGATCTGGCGCTGGGCGCACGTGCGCGCCGGGGCGCGCATCGGGAGGGATTGCGTGTTGGGCGAGGGGGTGTTCGTCGACGGCGGGGTCTGCCTGGGAGACCGCGTGAAGCTGGAGAGCGACGTGGCGGTCTTCTCGGGCGTCACGATGGGGGATGACGTGGTGGTCGGCCGTGGCGCCACGTTCGCCGGCGACCGCCTGCCGCCGCGCCTGGCCGCGACGCTGGTGGGCTGCGGGGTGCGGGTGGGGGCCCACGCCAGCGTGGCGGGTGGTGTCGAGTTGGGGGCCTGCTGTGTGGTCGAGGCGGAGGCGGTCGTCACCGACAGCGTGCCGGCTGGCGCCGTGGCCGCCGCCCGGTCCACGGCGTCCGCGAACGGCCCGTGCGACTGCGGGTCCCCCCCGGCGGCGCGCCCGATCTGCCCGCGCTGCGGGCGCGGATCGCCTGCGGGCATGGCCCAGGTGGGCCCGTAGCGCGGCATCGCGCGGACGGGTGCTGTCGAGGGAGAGGGCGCCGTGCCCCGGCGGCACGAATCCTGGTCGTGATGCCCCCTGTCGGCCCGACATCTGACAGGGCCTGTCGGACGGCTTGCCCGGCGGTTTTGCCGGTGCGGCAGGGGAGCCGGGTCCGGCCCGGCGAAGCCAGGCCGCGCCGGGGGGATAACAATGGCGCTCTGCATCGTGCACGCGGCGGACCTGCACCTGGATACGCCCTTCTCCGGACTCGGGCGGGTTGCGCCAGACGTGGCGGCGGCCCTGCAGGACGCGTCTCTGAAAGCCTGGGACAACCTCGTCCGTCTCACCCTGGACGAACGGGCGGACGTGCTCCTCCTGGCTGGAGACATCTACGACGGCCCCGAGCGGGGACTGCGCGCGCAACTCCGGGTGCTGGAGGGGTTGCGGCGTCTCAGCGGCGTGGGCGTGCGCACGTTCATCGTGCATGGCGACCAGGACCCGCTGGACGGGAACTGGTCGGCGGTGCGCCGCTGGCCGGACGGGGTGCACTTCTTCGGGACGGAGCGCGTCGAGCGCATCCCGCTGGGCGAGGTGGCCGGGGTGTCCGGGATCAGCTGCGCACGCCGGGACGAGCCGCGCGACCTGGCGGCCCTGTTCGGCCGGGAGGTTGCCGGTGGGTTGGAGATCGGGCTTCTGCACTGCAGCCTGGGCGCGGATCCCGCACACGCGCCCTGTGCCCCCACCACCGCCGAGGAGTTGGCCGACGCCGGCCTGGACTACTGGGCCCTGGGCCACGTGCACACCCGCCGGGAGGTGCACGCCGGGCATCCCTGGATCGAGTATCCGGGCAATCTGCAGGGGCTCAGCCCAGCCCCTGGCGAGCTCGGCCCGAAAGGAGCCCTGGTGGTGCGCGCCGATCCGGAGAGGGGGCAGGTGGACCCGCCCCGCTTGGTGCCACTGGACAGCGTTCGCTTCCTGGACCTCTCCCTCGACGTCTCGGAGGCCCCGGACGTGCCCGCCGCGCTCGGCCTGGTGGGAGAGGCGCTGGACGCCACGCGGGAGGCGCACGCCGGCCGCGGCCTGATCCTCCGTCTGACCCTGGGCGGCCGCGGTGCGGCCGGAGGGGATCTGCGCGCCCGCGGTGCGTCTGAGATCCTCCGCCAACTCCGGGAGGAGGCGCTCGGCCAGGAGCCTCTTGTCTGGTGGCAGGGCGTCACCCTGGACTTTCCCCGCGGCTGGCGGCGCGAGGATCTGCTGGGGAGGGGCGACTTCGTGGCCGAACTGCTGACCCAGGTGGACAAGCTGGCCGAAGACCCCCTGCCCTTTGTGCGCGAAGCCGGTCGCATCAGCGCGACGCTGGCGGGACGCGCGCGCGCCGCAGGGTTGGATGAGCGGACGGCCGCGGCGCTCCTGGCGGCGGCGGAGGACCGCTGCCTGGACCTTCTGCTGCCGGGCGGGGGGGATGGCGCGTGATTGTGCGCGGCTGGCAAGTAGACGGATTTGGCGCGCTCAGCGGCTTTGCGGTCGAGGATCTGGGACCGGGGCTCACGGTGGTCGCCGGACCCAACGAGGCCGGAAAGTCCACCCTGCTGGCCTTCCTGCGCTTCTGCCTCTTCGGGTTCCCCCGCCCCCGCGGCGGCGCCCGCCACGAGCCCCTGCGCGGGGGCCGGCACGGCGGCCGGCTGGCGCTGTCTGAGGGGGGACGGGACGGGGTGTGGTGGGTCGAGCGCTACACGGACCGCCGCTTGCCGGCCATCGTGGCTCCGGACGGCACGGGCGCCGAACCCTCCGAGTTGGCACGCCTCCTGGGGGGCGCGGACGCCGGGGTCTTTGCCGCCGTCTTCGCCTTCGGGCTCGCGGAGTTATCGAGTCTGGCCTCCCTGACCGACCAGGGGGTCCGGGACCAGATCTTCTCCGCGGGCATCACGGGAGCGGGTGCCGACGTGCGCCAGGCGCTGCAACGCCTGGAGACGGAGGCCCAGGCGCTTCTGCGCCCCAGGGGGCACTCCCGCATCCAGGAACTCCTGGTCCGCATCGAGCAGAACCGGCGGGACCTGGCCGCCGCCCGACAGGCGGCGGACGCCTATCCCAGCCTCCTGCAGCGCCAGATGGATGCCGGAGCGGGGGTGGCCGGCCTGGCCGGGGAACTGGCCGCGCTGCGGCTGCGTGAACGGCACCGGCGGCGCCTGTTAGAGGTCTGGCCGCTGTGGCAGCGGTGCGCAGCCACCCGCGCGCGGGCGGACGCCATGCGGGATCCCGGTCCGTTCCCCCCGGACGGCGAGACCCGTCTGGAGGCACTGCAGGCGGTGCGCCAGAAGGCGCGGAAAGCCGTGCTGCGCCTGCGCCAGGAGAGCGAGGGCCTGGCGACCCGCCCGCGGCTTTCGGAAAATGTCTCTGGCGCCATCGTCACCCTGGCGGCGCAGGCCGCCCTCCAGCGGCAGCGCCTGGACGATCTGCCGTCGATGGAGGCGGAACTCCGCCAACTCCGGGTCCGTCGCGGAGCGGCCATCGCCGAGATGGGGCCGGAATGGGACGAGGCCCGGATGGGGGCCGCGGATGCCTCGGTCTCCACGCTGGAGGGGGTTGCGGCCTGGGGAGACCGCCTGCGCCAGGCCGCCGAGGACCTGCGCGCCGCCGAAGCGCTCAGCGACGCGGCCGAGGTCAACCTCGCCGCGACGCGCTCCGGCCTGGAAGCCCTGCGGGTGCCGTTCCCCTCCCTCCAGGCGTGGGAGCGCGCGGGCGACGCCGTCGCCGCCCGCGTGGTCTGGGCTCGGGGCGGGGTCTGGCTGTTGGGGGGCGGCGTGGCCTTCGCCCTGGCCGGGTTGGCCCTGTGGGCCCTGGGCCACGCGGCGCCAGCCGCCGGTGGCGGCGCGGTCGCCGTGGCCCTGTGCGTGTGGGGCCGCCGCGGCCTGGGTCTGCGCGGCGCCGAGTTGGCGTTGGCGTACTGGCAGCGTCAGGAGGCAGCCGTGCGCGAACGTGACGCCCTGGAACGCCAAGCCGCGATTTTGGAGCGCACCCTGGACGAGCGGCGCGCCCTGACGCGGCGGACCGCCGCCGCCAAGGAGCACCTGGAACGGGCTTGGGCGGAGGCCTGTTCGGCGGCGGGCGTCCCGGTGGCCCTGCGGCCGGAGGGGGTCCGGGCCTTCGTCCAGGCGCTGCAGCGCGCCCGGGAACTCGATGCGGCGGTCAAGGCCGCCAGCGCGCGCCGGGTGGCGCTGGAAAAGGCTCTCGCCGCATGGGAGGCCAGAGCGCGCTCGGCGGCGCGCATGGCCGGCGGGCCCCAGGAGACCGGGGCCGCACTGGTGTCCTGGGTGCTGGACGCGGAGGCGCGCGTGCGCCGCGAGCGCGAGGAGGCTCTGCTCGCCGAGCAACTGGATGCCCGGCTGGCCGAGGCGGAGCAGGCGCTGGCCGAACTCGACGGGCAGTGGGTCGCCCTGCTGGCGGCCGCCGGGCTGCGGTCCTCCGGCGCGTCGGCGGCGGAGGCGGGGGAGGCCGAGGCCTTCCGCGCCCAAGGGGCCCGCGCGCGGCAATACCGGGAGGCCGGCGAAGTGCTGGCGGTACTGGAGGATCAGTTGGCGACCGCCCTGGGGGAGGGGGCGGCCGCCCAGGCCCTGCGGGTGGAACTGCAGGAGGGCGGCGTGGCGGGGTGGGAAGCGGACCTGGAGCGCCTGGAGGCGGAGACCGCGCGCTGCGAACAGGAGCAACTCGCGGCCGCCCGGGCCGAACGCGAGGCGGAGTTGGAGCGCGAGGCGCTGGAGCGCGCCGCGGACATCGCGCGCCTGGCCGCCGAGGCCGAGGGGTTGCGCACCGAACTGGCCGACGCCCTGTGCGCGTATCGCACCAACACCGTGGCGCAGGCCCTCCTGCGCGGGACGCTGACCGAGTTCATGGCGGCGCGGCAGCCCGATGTCCTACGGGTGGCCTCGGGCGCGCTGGCCGGTATCACCGCAGGGCGGTACGCCCGCGTCGTGCAGGACGAGCGCGGCGACAACCTGGCCGTACTGGACCAAGCCGGACGGCGGTTGGAACCGGAGTGGCTGAGCCGCGGAACGCAGGAGCAGTTGTATCTGGCCCTGCGCCTGGGCCTGGCCGCCTCGTTTGCCCGCCGCTCCAGCGCCCTTCCCGTGATTATGGACGATGTGCTGGTGAACTTCGACCCTCAGCGGGCCAGCCAGACCGCCCGCTTCCTGGCGGCGTTCGCCCGGGGCCATGCCGGGCAGGACCAGGGACAGGTGCTCGTGTTCACCTGCCATCCCGACAGCGTGCGCGCCCTGCGCGAGGCGGACCCCGAGTGCCGGGTGGTGGATATGCCAGGGCCCTGGGCCCGCACCCAGCGGGAGGCGGCGGCCGCGCGCGATCCCGGCCCCGCCCGTCGACGCCGCTCGTAGTCCAAAATGCCTTGGGCCGCTTGACCTGAGCACATTTCCGAGTGCTCCGCTCAGCTTTTGACACGCCCAGCCCGGGAGGCCTATAATGGCGCGGTGCGAGGCGGCGGACCGCCCCGCCCGCCCGGCTGGGTGGGCCGGACGGGCGGCTTGTTGGTGCCTGCAAGCGGACTGGGGGGCATGGCGCGTGGATGGTACGGCGCTGGAGATCGAGAGCCTGCGGGTTGCGGTGGAGGGGAAACAGATCCTGCGCGGGGTCGAACTGCGCGTCGGACCCGGCGAGGTGCACGCCGTCATGGGGCCCAACGGCTCGGGGAAGAGCACGATGGCCAACACCCTGGCGGGGCACCCGCGCTATCAGGTGCTGGGCGGCGAGGTGCGGCTGGGCGGGCAGAGCATCCTGAACATGAGTCCAGACGAACGGTCCCGCGCTGGCCTGTTTCTGGCGTTTCAGTACCCGGTCGAGGTGCCGGGCGTGACGGTGGCCAACTTCATCCACAGCGCGCTGAAGGCCCGCGGCCGGGAGATGCCCTTCGTCCAATTCCGCAAGCTGCTGCTGGAGAAGATCCACCTCCTGGACTGGGACGAGGCCGTCGCGCGGCGGTACCTGAACGAGGGTTTCTCGGGCGGCGAGCGCAAGCGCAACGAAATCCTGCAGATGGCCATGCTGGAGCCCAAGATGGCCATCATGGACGAGACGGACTCCGGCCTGGACATCGACAGCATCCAGATCGTGAGCCGCGGCGTCAATTCGCTGCGCGGCTCGGGCCTGGGCCTCCTGGTCATCACCCACTACGAGCGCATCCTGCGCTACATCCAACCCCAGTTCGTCCATGTGATGTTCGAGGGGCGCATCGTGCGCAGCGGTGGGCCGGAACTCGTGCAGAAGATCGAGGCGGAGGGGTACGACTGGATCCGGGAAGAAGTCCCCGCGGCCGGATCGGGGGGGCAGTGAGCGTGGCGACGGCAACCGCCGAGGTGGAACGCTGGATCGCGGGCCTGGAGGAGCCGGAATGGCTGACGGCCGCCCGGCGCCGGGCCGTGGCGTTGGAGTCGAGGAGCGCCATGCCGCGCTGGGACCGCACGGACATCTCGCGCCTGGATCTCGCATCCTTCGGGCCCCCGGACGGCACGGTGGAGGTCTGCGCGCCCGCGGGGGCCGGCGCCCGCGGTGTGCTGGCGGGCACGATCGCGGAGGTGGCGCGGCAGGCGCCCGAAGTCGTGCGCGCGCATCTGGGCGGCGTCGTGGCCGCCGGGGCGGGCAAGTTCGAGGCGCGGAACGCCGCCGCGCACCAGGGGTGCATCCTGTATGTGCCGCCCCGGGTGGAGCTGGAGAGCCCGGTGGAGATCACCTACCGTCTGCCCGCCGCGGCGGGGACGCAGTTTCATCCGCGGACGCTGATCGTCCTGGGCGAGGGCGCGTCCGCCAGCGTCTTCCAGCGGGAGCAGGGGGGCGGCGCCGCTGCGGCGCTGGTGACCTCCGTGGTCGAGGCGCGGGTCGCCGACCGCGCGCGCCTGCAGTTCACGGAATTGCAGAACTGGGGCGAGGGCGTCACCAACCTGACCACGCGCGGGGCCGACCTCGGCGCGGACGCCCGTGTGGAGTGGCTGGTGGGCGAGCTGGGCGGAGGACTGACGCGGAGTGGCACGCGCACGTACATGCGCGGCGCGGGGGGCCAGGCGCTGTCTTTGGTCCTGTTCTTCCCCTCGGGCCACCAGCACATGGACGTCCTGGCGAACCTCGTGCACGAGGGGATGCGCACCGATGGCCTCATGCTCGCCCGCGGGGTGCTCTCCGGTTGGGGACGCGGCATCTACCGCGGAACGTCGGAGATCCTGCGCGGGGCGCGCGGCTGCAACTCGCAGCAGAAGGAAAACGCCCTGCACCTGAGCCCCAACGTGCGCAGTGACGCCATCCCGGCGCTGTACATCCAGGAGAACGAGGTGCAGGCCGGACACGCGGCCACGACCGGCAAGGTGGATCCTGAGCAGATGTTCTATCTGGTCTCGCGGGGGCTGCCCGCGCGCGAGGCGGAGCGTCTGATCGTCCACGGCTTCTTCGCGCCTTTGGTGGAGCGCATTCCACTGGAGGGGGCCCGCGCGGAGCTCGCCGCGCTGATCGACCGCAAAATTGATCACGGGGACCGCCCCGTGGACGCATAGGGAAGTGACGGCGGTGGCGGAGGGCATGGCGGTGCAGTCGGCGGTGGCGGCGCTGGATCCCGAGCGCGTGCGCGGAGACTTCCCCATCCTGGGACGGTGCGTGCATGGTCACCCGTTGGTCTATCTGGACAACGCGGCGACGACACAGAAGCCGGCCGTGGTGATCGACGCCGAGGCCGAGGTGTATCGGCGGTACAACGCCAACGTGCACCGGGCGATCCACACCCTGGGCGAGGAGGCCACCGCCGCCTACGAGGCGGCTCGGCGCACCGTCGCCGCGTTCGTCGGGGCGACCGATCCCCGCGGTCTCGTCTTCGTGCGCAACGCCACGGAGGCGTTGAACCTGGTGGCCTGGGCCTGGGGCCGTCGGCGGCTGCGCGCGGGCGACGAGGTGCTGCTGACGCCCATGGAGCACCACAGCAACCTCGTTCCCTGGCAACTGGTGGCCGCTGAGACCGGGGCCCGGCTACGCTTCATGCCGCTGACCGACGCGGGGACCATCGATCTGGACGCGGTCCGCGCGCAGGGCCTGATCGGGGCCCGCACGCGGGTCGTGACCTTCACCCAGGCCAGCAACGTTCTGGGCACGCTGACCCCGGCCCGCCAGATCTGCGCCCTGGCCCGCCAGGCCGGGGCGATCAGCATCGTCGATGCGGCCCAGAGCGTGCCCCATCTGCGCGTGGATGTCGGGGAACTGGGGTGCGACTTCCTGGCCTTTTCCGGGCACAAGATGTATGGGCCGTTGGGCATCGGGGCTCTGTGGGGCCGGCCGGCGGTGCTGGAGGAGACCGAGCCCTTCCTTGGTGGCGGCGAGATGATCCTGCATGTGGATCTGGAGCGGTCGACGTGGAACGAGATCCCGTACAAGTTTGAGGCGGGCACACCCAACGTCGCCGGGGCGGTCGGGATGGCGGCCGCCTGTGACTACCTGTCTCGCCTGGGGATGGGGGCGGTGGAGCGCCACGAGGCGGGGCTCACGGCGTATGCCCTGGAGCGGCTGCGGGCGCTGCCCGGGTTGATGGTGTACGGGCCGGACGCACCGCGCGGGGCCCTGGTGGCGTTCAACGTCGAGGGCCTGCACCCCCATGACCTGGCCCAGTTCCTGGATCAGCAGGGCGTCGCGGTTCGGGCCGGCCATCACTGCGCCCAGCCCCTGATGACCCACCTGGGCGTCGTCGCCACGACACGGGCCAGCTTCGGTGTGTACAATACGGCGGCGGAGGTCGATGCGCTGTGCACCGCGATCCTCCAGGCACGGGAGTTTTTCCATGCCTGACATGACGGACGGGCCGCTGGACGAACTCTACCGCGAGGTCATCCTTGACCACTACCGCAGCCCCCGCAATCGCGGCCGGGTCGAGGGGCCTGAGGCGACCGGCGTCGAGTTGCAGAACCCCACATGCGGTGACGAGATCCACCTGACGCTGGCCGTGCGTGACGGGCACATCGCGGATGTGCGCTTCGAGGGCCGCGGCTGCTCGATCAGCATGGCGTCGGCCTCGATGCTGACCGAGGCCCTGCGCGGCAAGACACCGGAGGAGGCGCTGGCCCTCAGCCAGGCCTTCAAGGGGATGCTGCACGGTACGGCGTCGGCGGACGACGAGGCGTTGGGGGACTTGGCGGCGCTGTCCGGGGTGGCGCAGTTCCCCGTGCGGGTCAAATGCGCCACCCTGGCCTGGAATGCCCTTCAGCGGGCGCTTGGCGCGGTAGGCGCGGCGGACTGAGGGCCGGACAGGGGGGGCCTGGCGTGGGCGCGGTCGCGGCCAGCACACCTGCGGGCGAGGAGGCCCGGGAGCTCTGCCTGCGCGAGCTTGCGGCGCGGGGGGTGACCGCCGCCGACATCGCCGTGCTCGTGCGGGAATTGCAGCGTCGCTATGTCCCCGGGTTGGAGGTGCCCGCCTGCCTGGAGGCGGTGCATGCCGTTCTGGGCAAGCGCGAGGTCTGTAACGCGCTGCTCACCGGCATCGCCCTGGACCGTCTGGCAGAGGCCGGGGCTCTGCCCGAGCCGCTGCAGAGCACTCTGGTGCGGGACGACCCCCTGTACGGCATCGACGAGGTGCTGGCGCTCTCGGTCGTGAACATCTATGGAAGCATCGGACTGACGAACTTCGGCTATCTGGACAAGGTCAAGCCCGGCGTGGTGGGTGCCGTGGACCGGGCTGGTCATGTCGCTGGCCGCTGCAACACCTTCCTGGACGATCTGATCGCCGCGGTGGTGGCGGCCGCTGCGGCGCGCCTGGCGCACCGTCAGCGCGACACGCTGGGCAGCGGCGCGTCAGGGGTCGCGTCGGACGCCTGACGCGGGAGAGGGGCGGGTGGTGGTGGGCCTGGAGTCCTTGGATGACGTCGACGGCCGGCTGCTGAACCGGATTCAGGAGGACTTCCCCCTGGCCCCGAAACCCTATGCGGTCCTGGGGAGCGCCATGGGCCTCACCGAGGACGCGGTCCTGGAGCGGATCGCGCGGCTGCGGGGGGAGCGGATCATCCGGCAGATCAGCGCCATCTTCGACACCCGCGCCCTGGGATACCAGTCGACCCTGGTGGCCATGCGCTTTGCGCCAGAGGACCTGGAGCGCGGGGCGGCGATGGTGTCCGCGCACCCCGGCGTGAGCCACAACTACGCGCGGCGCCACCACTTCAACCTCTGGTTCACACTGGCGGTCCCGCCCGGACAGGACGTGGCGCAGGCGGTCGACGCCCTGGGTCGCCGGGCTGGCGCGCTGGACGTGCGCCTCTTGCCGACCTTGCGGCTGTTCAAGATCGGTGTCCGCCTGGACGTGACGGGGGAACGGGGCCCCCAGGCCCGCGAGGGGGCTCGGGTGTATGGGGGTGCCGAGGTGGAGCGCGGTCGGTCGGCGCCGCTCTCCGCGCGCGACATCGCGTTCATCCGCCAACTGCAGCGGGACCTGGCCCATGTGCCCCGCCCCTTCGACGCTTACGCCCAGGCCCTGGGATGCACGCTGGCGGGGTTGTTCGGCTGGTGCGCGGAAATGACCGCGGCGGGGAAGATGCGGCGCTTTGCCGCCGTGCTCCGCCACCAGCGGGCCGGGTTCGTGAGCAACGCCATGGGCGTGTGGCGCGTACCGCCCGAGCGCGTGGAGGAGGTGGGGTCGGTGATGGCCTCCTTCGCGGCGGTCAGCCACTGCTACGAACGGCCCGTCTATCCCGACTTCCCGTACAACCTGTACACCATGGTGCACGGCCGTACGCGCGACGAATGCCTGGCCACGCTGGATGCGATCGCCGCGCGCACCGGCATCACCGAACACGACTATCTGTGGAGCAGCCGGGAGTTCAAGAAGGAGCGGGTCGTGTACTTCGAGGAGGAGGATGCCGTGCCGGCGGCCGGGGTGTGATGCCATGATGGGTTGCCGGAAGGAATCGGGGCATCCAGAGCGTACAGTACATACAAGCGGGTTTGGGATGGTAGGCGGAAGGGGCGAGGCAGTTGGCCCAGGTCAAGCTCAAGGATCTGGCGAAGAAGTACCCGAACGCAGACGCGCTCGCGGTCAAGGAGATCAGCCTGGACATCGAGGATAAGGAGTTCCTGGTCCTGGTCGGGCCGTCGGGGTGCGGGAAGACCACGACGCTGCGCATGGTGGCCGGGCTGGAGGAGATCACCTCCGGGGAGATCTGGATCGGCGACCGGCTGGTCAACGAGGTGGAGCCGAAGGATCGGGACATTGCCATGGTGTTCCAGAATTACGCGCTGTACCCGCACATGAACGTGTATGAGAACCTGGCCTTCGGTCTGCGGTTGCGCCGCTTCCCTCGCGCCGAGATCGACCGGCGCGTGAAGGAGGCCGCCGAGATCCTGTCCATCGGAGGCCTGCTCAAGCGCAAGACGAAGGAATTGTCCGGTGGACAGAAGCAGCGCGTCGCCCTGGGGCGCGCCATCGTCCGCAACCCGGCGGTCTTCCTGATGGACGAGCCGCTCTCCAACCTGGACGCCAAGCTCCGCGTGCAGATGCGCACGGAGATCAGCAAGCTGCACCAGCGCGTGGCGACGACGTTCATCTACGTGACCCACGACCAGGTCGAGGCCATGACGATGGGGCATCGCATCGTCGTCATGAACAACGGCGTGATCATGCAGGCCGCGTCGCCCCAGGAGCTCTACGACCACCCGCGCAACAAGTTCGTGGCCGGGTTCATCGGCTCGCCGCCCATGAACTTCATGACCGGGCAACTTGAGGAGTCCGGCAACGGGCTGTACTTCGTCGGGACGGGCTTTCGCTTCCGGATCCCCGAGGAGTACCGGCAGGACAGCGAAAGCGCCATCGGACGCGAACTGTTCCTCGGCATCCGGCCCGAGGACGTGCATGTGGGATCGGACGCGGAGCGCCAGTGGCCCGAGATGCAGTATCGGACGCAGGTGGAACTGGTGGAGCCGCTCGGCGCCGAGCAGCACGTGCTGCTGTCCACCGACGTCGATCCGATCGTGTCGCGTGTCCCCCCGGACATGCGGGTGCGGCCGGGAGACAACCTCACGGTGACCCTGGCGCCCCACAAGCTGCACATCTTCGACGGGGAAACGGAAGAGGCGTACTTCTAGAAGGGGTCCATCCAGGAAGGCGAGGACGGCTGCGGTATACCGCAGCCGTCCTCGCGCTTGCGTACCAGCAGAGGCGCGTGCGCCCCCGGGCGGGCCGCCGGGGCGCTGGGGATCGTTACCCGGAAGTGGGAACCAGCCGGGATCGCGCGACGTCTCACTCTCTCGGGGGGGGAGACGGGCGGGTGGCCTTGATCGAGATGCGCGGAATCGGGCGCTGGTACGGGACCGGCCGGACAGCGGTTCATGCCCTGCGCGATGTGGATCTGACCGTGGACTCGGGAGAGTTCGTTTCCGTCATGGGCCCCTCGGGGTCCGGGAAGTCCACACTCATGAACCTGCTCGGGCTCCTCGACCGGCCGAGCACAGGCTCCTACCGGATCGCGGGGCGTGCCATGGAGCGGCTCAACGGTTGGGAGCAGGCGCGCGAGCGGAACCGGCGTATCGGTTTCGTCTTTCAAAACTTCTTCCTGTTGCCCCGCGTCACGCTGCTGGACAACGTCGCCGTGCCGTTGGTCTACCGGGGCATGGGGCACGGGGAACGCATGCGTCGAGCGACGGCGGCCCTTGAGGCTGTCGGCCTGGAGAGCCTGGGCGGGCGGCGGCCGACCCAGGTTTCGGGTGGGCAACAACAGCGCGCGGCGATCGCCCGGGCCCTGGTGGGCGAACCGTCCCTGCTGCTCGCCGACGAGCCCACGGGCGCGTTGGATTCGCGCACGGGCGAGGGTATCATGGCGCTGTTCCAGCAACTGAACGCGCGGGGTCTGACCATCCTCCAGGTGACGCACGAACCGGATATCGCCCGCCACGGCGCCCGGATCGTCCGGCTGCGTGACGGGCGGCTGCAGCAGGACGGGCCGGTGACCGACCGTCTGCTGGCCGCCCAGGTGCTGGCGGAGTGGTCGGCCGAGGAGGGGGAACAGGGTGCGTCTTAGCGGGGTGGTTGCGCTGGTGGTGGTGGTGGGGGCTCTGGGCGCGGGCGCCTATTACGCCAAGCAGCGTCTGGCGGCGGCGACGGCCCCGCCGCCGCCGCAGTATGCGACCGCCACCGTGACCACCGGTACCATGGTGGCCGACGTGCTGGGCTACGGTTCGCTGAACCCGGTGTATGAAGCCCCGCTGCGGGTCTCCGCCTCCGGACAGGTACAGAAGATCGACGTTCAGCAGGGCGACATCGTGCACACCGGGGAGGTCCTGGCCACGCTGACCAACCCGCAGTTGGTCCAGACGATCGCCACGGACAAGGCCCAGGTGCAGAGCGCCCTGCAGGCGCTGGCCAACGCCCTGGACGTCCCTGTGAGCCAGGCGATGACGGTGTCCGCGAACAGCAGTATCCCGGTCACCGCGCCGCAGACCGGCCGGTTGGAGCAACTGTCGCTGGCCGTGGGGTCCTCGGTCAAGCAGGGGGCCACCGTCGCGAACATCGTCAACGACAAGCAGGTCGAGATCGATCTCAACCTGGTGCCCTACGACGCGGCGCACGCGCAGGTGGGTGACCCGGTGCAGGTGCGGTTCTCGCAGTTCTCCGGGTCGGTCAGCGGCGTGGTGAGTTCCATCGCGACCAACCCCGTGCCCGGATCCTCGGGCTTCACCTACCCGACCGTGGTCACGCTGCAGAACCCCGGCCTGCTCGTCCCCAATATGGCCGGCACGATGACCATCACGGAGAACGGCGCCCCGTTCCCGGTGCCCGGTACCGTGAAGATCTCCGGTTACGGCCAGTCGACCACGGTGATCAGTCCGATCACGGGCACGGTCGAGTCGCTGGGGGCCCAGGATAACGCCTGGGTGGCCCAGGGGCAGAACCTCATGTCGCTGGGGGGGCCGGCGGCCATCTCCGCGATTGATCAGGCCCGCCAGGCCGTCACCAACGCGCAGCAGACGCTGCAACAGGCCGAACAACAGCAGGCCAGCCTCACGGTCACCAGCACGCTGAACGGGACGGTCGGCTTCCTGTTCCTTCAGCCCGGTGAGACGGTCAACTCAGGCGCCCTGGTCGCCCAGGTCTTCAATTCGCAGAGCATGAACCTCACCATCCAGGTCTCGGAGTTGCAGATCGCCTCGGTGCATACGGGGCAGAGCGTGGAGGTCACCACACCCGGGCTGCCCGGAAAGGTGTTCAGCGGGCAGGTGTCCTCGATCAATACCACGGGTACCGCGCAGAACGGCCTGGCGTCCTTCGGGGTGGACATCAGCGTGGCCTCGACCAGCGGCCTGCGGCCCGGCATGACGGCGGATGCGCGCATCGTGATCGCCACGGTCCACAACGCGCTGCTCGTACCGGTGGTGGCGGTGCTGCCGGATGGGACCGGGGCCGAGGTGGAGGTCCTCCAGAACGGCAAGTTGGAGGCGGTGCCGGTCAAGGTGGGCCTGGTCAACAGCACGGAGGCGCAGATCCTCTCCGGTCTCCAGGCGGGTGAGACCGTGGTGACCGGCGCCGCGGGGACGGTCCCGACGCCCGTCACCGGAACGGCCACGACCGGCACGGGGACGGGAACGAGTGGCACCGGGACGTACGTGTCGCCGCACCCCATCCAGCCGGGGTCGCCGGGCAAGACCATCACGGGTGGCACCCATCCCGGGGCCGCAGTCGTGACCAGCAGCGTCCCAGCGAATCCCCCGGTGACCAAGGCGGCGTCTGGACGCGCCGTCCGAACGGCGGGGAAGGCGTAGCCATGGGCAGGATGGCGTGGGCCTTCATCGTCCGCGTGGTGGCGGGGTTCGAGGTGGCGGTCGGTGGGATCGCCACGGGTGGCCTGCGTTCGGTACTGACGGTGCTGGGGGTCGCGATCGGCGTGGCCTCGGTGGTCAGCCTGCTGGCCGTCGGCCAAGGGGCGCGGTCGGCCGTCGCCGCGCAGTACCAGAGCCTGGGGACCAATGTGATCACGGTCCAGAGCCACAGCCTGCAGGTGCGGCTGACGGCAACCACGGCAAGCGGGCTGCAGCAGCAGATCCCGTTTGTGACTGCGGCCATGCCCGTGGTGGGCATCTCCGCCCCGGTGCGCTGGCGCGGGGCGGCCAGCGCGTCGGGCGGTGACACCACGATCCTGGGGGTCACGCCGGAATTGCTGAGCATCCGCAAGGAGAAGGTTCTCGCGGGAGCCTTCCTGAGCCCGCTGGAGGAGAGCAACACCCTGAACGTGGCGGTGTTGGGCTACACCGCGGCACAGAACATCTTCGGCGGCCTCGATCCGGTCGGGCAGGAGATCTTCGTCGGACAGGCACCCTTCCGCGTGATCGGCGTGCTCGCCTATCAGGGCGGCGCCAAGATCGGTAGTGGGCAGGTTGCGGCGCTCACACCCGGAACCGGCGGCAGTGGGACTTCCGGCACGGGGAGCGGGAGTTCTGGGAGTGGTGGATCCGGAAGTGGGTCGGGCAGCGGCTCGGGGTGCGGGTCCGGGAGCGGGTCCGGGAGCGGGTCGGGCAGTGGGTCGGGCAGTGGGTCCAGCGGCGGCCTGACGACCGGCGTGAGCGGTGGGTCGAGCGGGTCGAGCACCTCGTGTTCCCAGCAGACCGTGGCCGTCGGGTCCGGCATCGACAGCGCGGTCCTCATTCCGGAGTCCACGGCGGTGTGGCTGACGAACAGCACGGAGGTCAGCGCGATCTGGATGAAGGCTCGCAACCGCACGGATGTGGAGCCAGCCGTCCTGGAGGCCCAGCGCATTCTGCAGGATGAGTTCGGGTCGTCATCCGGCAACACCGCGCTGGCCGGCGGCGGGCCCATGGCGTTCCCCGGGGGTGGCTTCGTCGGCCCAGGCAAGTGCTTGGGCTGCATGGCCCCCAATCCCTCCGGAACACAGTTGGTGCTGCCGGGAGTGGGCTCGCAGGCCGTGACGGTCAGCAGCCTCAACAGCCTGGTCAAGCAGGCGGACGCGGCCAACCGCGTGCTGACGCTCATGCTGGCGGCGATCGCCGGGGTTTCCCTGCTGGTGGGCGGCATCGGCGTGATGAACATCATGCTCGTCTCCGTCCGCGAGCGCACCGTCGAGATCGGCCTGCGCAAGGCGCTGGGCGCCTTCCAGGTCGACCTGCTCTATCAGTTTGTGCTGGAGGCGCTCCTGGTGTCTGTGCTGGGCGGGTTCTGCGGCTGGCTGGCGGGCTTCTTGGGCGTGCGCGCCCTCCAGCACCTGCACGTGGACGCCGTGCCGCTTCCCGGGGCGCTACTGATCGCCCTGGCCGCGGCGGCCGGCGTGGGGGTGCTGTTCGGGACCTACCCGGCCTACCTGGCATCGGAACTGCAACCAGTCGAGGCCCTGCGTCGCCAATGACTTGACGATCCTGGGCGGCGTTGCTATCGTACAGCCCAACAACTTCATCCGCGACACTCTTATCCAGAGTGGTGGAGGGACTGGCCCGATGAAGCCCGGCAACCGGCCGTGCCCATGGCGCGGCGCGGTGCCAACTCCGGCAGGCCTTGCGGCCTGAGAGATGAGAGGAAGTGGAGCCGACGGCGCCCCCCTTCCTCGTGCTCGGAAGGGGTTTTTTCTTCGGTCCCGCCATCGGCGGGGCCAGGAGGGAGGGGGCAGGGATGGGTCCAGTGCGCGGACTGCGCTGCCGTGTGTGTGGCCAGAGGGTGCCGCTGGCCCCGATTCACGTCTGTGAGCAGTGTCTGGGGCCGCTGGAGGTCGAGTACGACTACGCGGCGATCCGGACGCTGGCGCGGCGGGACAACATCGAGCGGGGTCCACACTCCATGTGGCGGTACCGGATGCTCTTACCCCTGCCTTTGGACGCACCGATCGTGGATCTGGGCACGGGCTTCACGCCGTTGCTCCGCGCCGACAATCTGGGCCGGGCCCTGGGGCTGCGCAACCTGTATATCAAGAACGACGCCGTCAACCCGACGTACTCCTTCAAGGACCGCGTCGTAGGGGTCGCGGTGTCTGCGGCCATGGGCTTTGGCGCCCGCACGTTGGCCTGTGCCTCCACGGGCAACCTGGCGGCGTCCGTGGCCGCCCATGCGGCCAAGGCGGGCCTGGAGAGCTACGTCTTCATCCCGGCCGACCTCGAGCCGGCCAAGATCGTGAACACGGCCATCTACGGGACAAACCTGGTCGCGGTGCGCGGCGACTACGACAAGGTGAACCGCCTGTGCTCGGAGATCGCCGACATGCGCGGCTGGGCGTTCGTGAACATCAACCTCCGCCCCTTCTACAGCGAGGGCAGCAAGACGCTGGCCTACGAGACCGTCGAGCAGTTGGGCTGGCGGGCGCCGGATCATGTCGTCGTGCCGATCGCCGGCGGATCCGTGCTCACCAAGATCGGTAAGGGTCTGGAGGAACTGCGCGCGTTGGGCATGATCCCCGCGGGCAGAACGCGGATCTCGGGCGCCCAGGCCACTGGATGCGCGCCGGTGAGCCGCGCGTTCCAGAGCGGCGCCGAGCGGGTTTCTCCCGTGCGGGCCAACACGATCGCCAAGTCCCTGGCCATCGGCAATCCGGCCGACGGGGACCTTGCCCTACGGACCATCCGGGAGAGCGGCGGCGCCGCCGAGATGGCCACCGACGCGGAGATCGTCGAGGGCATGCAACTGCTGGCGTCCACAGAGGGCATATTCACGGAGACGGCGGGTGGGGTGACGGTGTCCTGCGCGCGGAAGCTTGCCGCCGCCGGACGCATCGACCCGGACGAGACCGTCGTCCTCTACATTACCGGCAACGGGCTGAAGACCACGGATGCCGTGGCGGGGATCCTGCCCGCGGTGCGGGAGATCGACCCGACCCTGACGTCCTTCGAAAGCACGCTCTCCGGCGCGCTCGTCTAACGGCGGTGCACCGGAAGGGAGGGGCATGGAAGTTGGCCAGTGAAGGAACCGTGCGCGTCCGGGTACCTGCGCCGTTGCGCACCCTGACGGGTGGCAAGGCGGAACTCGCCGTGCGGCCCGGCACCCTGCGGAGCATGATTGATGAACTGGAGCAGCAGTATCCGGGGTTCCGGGCGCGGCTATGCAAGGACGGCGGCGGGCTGAACGACTCGGTCAACTTCTTCGTCGACGAGGAGGATGTGCGCTTCCTCAACGGGATCGATACCCCGCTCACCGCCGGGGCCCGCGTCTCGATCCTGCCCGCGGTGGCGGGCGGCGCCCACTGAACAGGGCGGCGACCCTGTGATATACTGCCCCTTCGCCAGCGGAGGGGGAGAGACGGCATGGCGCACGTTCCGGCCGTCGGCAGGTCCGAAGAGCACCTCATCGCCGACAACCGGCGGGCGCACTACGACTACTTCGTCGACGACTGCGTGGAGGCGGGCCTGGTCCTGACCGGCACGGAGATCTGCTCCATCCGCGCCGGCCGGGTGCACCTGCGCGAGGCATATGCCCGGGTGGAGCACGGGGAGTGCCTCCTGCTGCAGATGCACATCGGCGCCTACGACTTCGGCAACCGCTGGAATCATGACCCGACGCGACCGCGCAAGCTGTTGCTCCACCGGAACGAGATCGACGAGCTGTGGCGCTACGCGCGCCAGGGCGGCCGCACGCTGATCCCGTTGCGGCTGTATCTCAAGCGCGGGCGTGCCAAGGTGGAGCTGGGGATGTGCCGGGGCAAGCATGACTACGACAAGCGTGCCGTGCTGGCCGAGCGCGAGCGCGAGCGCGATGTGCAGCGGGCGCTTATGGACCGTGGCCGCTGAGGCGACCCCGATGTGGTATACTGCACCCACGGGGGTGCGTAGGTTCGACGTGGGTCGGGCCGGCAGGACTGGCAGGCCGAGCCGCACGATCTCGTAAATCTCGTGCAAGGCACTTACGTGCCGACAACTCTCTTCCCGTAGCGGCCTAAGGGCAGCTACCGTCGCCCGGCCAACGCCCGCGTGGTCGGATACGGCGTCAACAAGTGGGCTTGATCCCGCACCGTCGGACGGTGCGTGTGGGATGACAAGATGCCGTCTGGCGCACCAGCGCCCCGCCCCCGGGGCCGACTGGTGGGCGATGACCACAATCGGGGGCTAAGCCTGTAGAGGGTACTGTGGGTTTACTCGCGGACGGGAGGGGCAGCTCCTCCCCACCTCCACCAGTTTGAGCGTCGGCAACCGCGTCAAATGCAAAAAGGTCGCCATTCTGGCGGCCTTTTTGCTGCCCTGTGACCAGCGTGTGACCAATCGCGGCCAGGCTGCGGGAGGTTCCGGCTGTGCGCAGGCTCCAGGACGCCGTCGTTGTTGCGGCCCTGAATCTGTCACCTCTCGGGGGCGTGTTTCAAAAACCGGTTGACGGTCGGACCTGCGGCTACGGCACCCGGGCACGGATCGCCGCTCGCTTGATATGGACCAACACGTCCCAGCGAGATCCGAAGAGCACAATGGTGCGCTGTCCCTGCGAAAATCGCACAACCGACCGATGGCGGCTGAAACGACGGTAGGACGGACGAAACGGTTTTAACGGGAACACCAGTGCGTCAACCGATTGGCCCGGCGATTTGAAACACGCCCTCTCGGGACGAGCCAAATCAAGGTCGACAATGTGGTCCGCGTGCTGGCGTGTCGACCGCCTTTCTCGGTCTCGAATTGATCGGACGGTGGTGTGACCCGTAGGCGCGCCCGGCCGCCCGCGACCTGCCTGTGACTGTAGCAACCGCTTGCCCGATGCGTGCCGTCGCAGGCGGTTCCGGGGTCCCCTGTCTGCCGCAGTGGAGTGCTGCGCACCAGCCGCCGAACGAGGCGGTTCAGGAGGCCTCGGCGCCCGGGCGGGAGCTTTTCCACGACGTTGGCCGACCTGCTCACGCTCGTTTGGCTGTTGCGGGGACGCTCGGGAGGCCTCTCCGCGCCGCGCGCAAGCGCGTACGCCCCACCCGAAAGGCACTGCCGAAGGGCGGCGGACACGCGGGGAGGAGTCGGAGCCTCTCACAGTACTCCGTGTGCAGGAAAGCCGCACACAAGGGGAGGGGGAGGGGCGGATTCAGCGGCTCCAAGGACAGACCGGCTCCACGCAGAGGGAGGCAAGAGGTGTCACCAGAAGTGGAGCGCATCGGACGACTGGCCCAAACGGACCCGAATCTCCGCTTCACCGCACTGGCCCACCACCTCGACGAGGAATTCCTCCGGGAGACGTGGCAAGGGCTGAACAAGCGGGGGGTGGCAGGAGTCGACGGCGCCAGCATGAGCGCCGACGCAGAGAACCTGGACGAGAACCTGAAGGACTTGGTGCAACGCCTGAAGGCCCGCGAAGCTCTTTGGCCGGCAGATCGGTCGGAGCGCCCCGGCGCAGGTGGTGGCGGTGGTGACCCCCGAAAGAGCTGGCGGGGAAGTCGCGCGCCCCCTGCGGTTGGGGTTGTCCCCGCGGTGCATCGGCGGGCATTTTGGCGCGATGGCCGGATGGCACCACCCTCCACGCCGACCTGGCCCGTCCGTCCTGGTTGGCGACCGAGCCGTTGCTGCTCATGGCGTGGGGGGACGCCCCAGCCGCGAGATCACCGGAGGCGGGGAACCGTGACGGCGGCACCAAGGCCAAGAAGTCCGCGGGTAGAGCGGCTCGTGAGCGAGACGGGCGTCTGGGCGGCGTCGTGACCCAGGTGGCTGTAGCGAGGGGGCACCCCCGATGAGCCTGGGGGCGACGAGGCGTTGGGCAGACACCCGCGAGTTGCGGGGTTATTCGCGCCGTTGGTGCGCAAGTCATCACGGTACGGGCTCTAAGACTGTTCACGTGGGTATCTGCCGCAGATGTCGAGCCCTCCGGAGAGGAACTGGTCCAGGGGCGCCACCGCCGCTTCTGGCGGAATTGGGCCGCCCTCGATGCGTTGCTCACGGTCGGTTATCGGGTCTTCGGACGGCAAGGCCAGGACGGGCAGATGGTGGCCAACGCAGGACTGTGGCCGCGCTCCGTCGGACGAAACGACCTCGGCATGGTCAGCACGGACCCGCGGCACTTGCGCAAGGGGTATGGTTCGGCGGGCTCTCAAGAGTGGGTTGGATTCCGCGCGGATGGTCACATGCGGCACGGAGTTGTCCAACGGGAACAGCATTGGTATGGCAAGGAAGCTCGGCCTCAGGGACCTTGTGGCGGTCCGTCACATCACGGTGCCGCCTCCGTGACGGCGAGCGAGGACAGGGACACGGGCCCCGCGGCGCGAGCGGCAACAGTTTTCGCCCCATCGATCACGGGGGCCAGGAGGCATGGTGATGCCGTCAAGGGTAAACCTCGACACCTCTGCGGCGGAAGTCGCCGTGGATCTGATCCGCCAGATCCGGGACGGCATGGCAATGCCCGAGTTGGAGGCCCGCTGGGTGACACTGGTGGGGTGCCCCGCGTATGCCGCTTGGACGTCCGGTGAAGTGCTGTCTGAACTCCGTCGTCGGCCGCCGAAGCCGGACGCTACGATACCTGAGGGCTTGCCCGCCGACGTACAGAGCGTGCTCACCGCGTTTCTGGAGGGGCGCCGCCACGTGGACGAGCTGTCCGCGCGGCTGGCGCAGGCGCGGGCGCTACGCATCGCCGACGCCGCCGACCGCGCGTTGGCGTTGCTTCCGACAGGGACTCCGTTGCAGGCGACGGTGTTTGTACTGCTTTCCGGGGACCGGCAGGGTTGGGCCAACAACCGGGCGGAGGTCATCCTCGACCTGCTGAGCATCCCGGCCACGTCTGCCGAACAACTGACGACGCCCTTCGTCGCCCATGAACTGCACCATATCGGGTTTGACTGGTGCCAGGCTCGGGACCTGCGCGCGCAGCGCATCCTCACGAGCGGCGGTCCCGCCGCGGCGGCCGCCAGGGCGTTGCGCATGCTCCTGAGTGAAGGAACGGCCAACGCCTTCTTCACCCCGACAGACGACGAGTGGTTACAGGCCATAGCCCCCGCGCGGACCGATGAGTACGGTGCCGACTTCGCGAACACCTGGTTGCGGCGCGTAAAGGCGGATCGGTGTCGGCTGCCAGAATTGGTGCAGGAACTCGACTCCATGTTGGCCATCCTGGCGTCCAATCAGGAGACGCCCGCAGCCAGGTCCTACGTCGCGGGAATCACCACCCCGAGTGACAACCTCGCGCGGCCCGTCGCGCACTTCCTCGGGGAGGCGATGGTGAACGCGATCCGGCGTCACCAGGGGGACGAAGCCGCCGTCGCCGCTATAATCGACTTGCAGCGGTTCGTTCCTTCCTACCAGGATGCCGCGGAAGCGGCGGGGCTGCCGCGCCTTCGCGATGAGACGGTGGCGTCCATCAACCGTCTTTGGGGGTGAGCGCGGGGCACCCCGACCGCTGGAGGTGAAGGCCGTGGGCTGGATGGATACGATTTCCACTCGGAAAGGACTCCGTGTAGACCACGGCGTCTACGAGCTTGAACTCGATGACACCGGGATGGTCCGCGGCACAGGGACCGTCGAGGGTGAGGCCGAGGCCGAGGCCGCAGTCGCCGTCGCCTTCGCGCTCTCTCCGGGCGTCACGCCCACGGGCGTTGATGTCGGCGGCGACGGCGCGACGCCCCATGCGGCGGGCGAAGGGGTCTGGTCCGTCGGAGCACATCGGACTCTGGGCATCCGCCACCGCGTCCGGGTGCAATGTCAACTACCGCTGGCTAAAGCCGGCGGTAGTTGACTACGGGACGTCCTCTCAGGTGACCCCGGCACCGTAAGCGCCTGCTGGATCCGCCAAGGCAGGGACGACCATAGGGCGAGGGGGGCACTCCGTGGCTGATGGGGTTGAAACCGGCCAGAGCATGTTGGCCGCGAGCATGCGGTACCTGAAGTGCATCGAGCGGGACCTTCCCGAGTTGTGGCCAGGCGCGACACAATGGACGGACGAGTGGGGTAGCTGCGGGTCGTACCCCGACGCGCGGGGGTACGGCTCAGGAGTCCAGCGTGTCCGCGTCCCTCCAGAGCAGTTGGCCGAGTTCTGGTGCCGTCTGACCACAGAGTATCGTGAGTTGCCACCGATCACCGTTGGACCGCTTGAAACGCCGGGACTGACCGAGTGGATCGCCCGGCACGGCTACGCCGCCGCTTCTCACCGGCGGCTGATGGTCTTGCCGCACGAACGGCTCTATTCCCAGACCGTCTCCGCGAACCATGACGTTCGCATGGCCGCGACGCTTGACGACTGGGACCAAGTGCTCGCCCTGGATCAGTTGGTGTTTGACGACGCCCCCCTGGACGCGGAACAGCGCCTCGTCGAGTTCAAGCGTATAACGACCGGACCACGCCGCTTAGTATTCGTTCCAGGCGAGGCGGGATTGGCACAGGCCGCGGGACTTATCACCAAGCGCACAGGGTGGGCACTGTTGTCGAGCGGTGAGACGCACCCCGACTTCCGCCGCCAGGGTCTATACCGCGCCGTCACCGAGTGGCGGTGTGATGTGGCGAGAAGCTGGGGCGCGGACTTCGTCGGCACCGATGCAACCCCCGGCACCTCTGAGCCGATCCTGAGGCGGCTCGGCTTCCAGCTGGTCGCGGACATCACCCTGTACCGCCCTGGTCCGCAGCAGTCCGCCCTGTCATGACCGTCGCCTATAAGACGACGGCTTGCCAATCACCCCGCTTGCGCGGGCGTGGCGTGCGGGCGCATGACGGCGCCCCGGCGACCGATGTTGATCGCCGCGA
>JAJZWQ010000160.1 GCA_021846605.1 Bacillota bacterium
GGTCGTCGCCGTCGCGCCTTCGGCCTGCAGTCGGTAGATCTCCGCCAGGGTGTCCTCTTCCGCTAAACGCGCCACGATGCCCACCACCGCTTTGGTTTTAGCCATGTCTAAATCTGCGTCGCGGCCCAAGCGTAGGGCGAGGTGAAACCGGCTGTCAAGCGGCTTGGCCGCCGCTTGGCGCCGGGGTCCGGGCGCGGGGGCGGGCGGGCGGCGGAGGGCCTTGGGCGCGGACGGTCTAGGGGAATTGGGAACCACTCATGCCCTTCGGTTCGGTGGGGGAGATCGGCGCTGGGCGACGCGCCCCGGGCCCAGCGGCCTCAGGCCGTCCGGGTGTCGACGGGTACGGGGCGAGGTCCCATCCGCTGGACCTGCGGATCCGTCCTGCCCCCCAGCGGGCGCCTACGCACGCGGCACCGACGTTGCCGCCACCGGAACTCATCAAGGCGGCTTCGCCGGGCGCACGGCGGCTGCGGGGCCCACAAACATGGCGGCAGGCGCGGCCACCCGCTCATCGTCGCGCTGAGAAAGACCGATGAGGAGTACGGGGTGACATGAGTGTTTCGAAAGCGGCGCCCGCAGACCGCCGCCCCGCCGGAAGGCCGCGTATGTTCAACGCGTTGGGCGGACCCTGCGGCCACGTCGCGTCCAACGGCGCGCGGCCAGGATGGTTCCGATCCTGTGGAGCGCCGCGCGGTGGCGCGTCTGGCCGCTGCGCTCCTCATCGGCTGCGGCGTAGTCGTTGTTGCCACCAGCCCCCTTTTGCCCCAGCCCGCGACCGCGAGCCTGCCTGGCATCGAAGCGGCTGCTGCTGCTGCCGTGGCCATCGGGGCATGCGCCTTGTTGCTTCCCTGGCAGCGCTGGTCGAGGCGCGCGCTGTACGCACTGCCTGTTTTGGCCCTGCTCGTGATCGCCGCTTTCAATGCCGCCTCGGGCGTGAACGGGTATCGATACGCCATCTTTTTCATGCTCACCTTCGTCTGGATCGGTCTTGCGCTGCCACCGGGTGGCTCCGTGCGCCTGACCCCCGTGCTGATCGTCTCCTATCTCTTACCGCTACTGCTGGCGGGCCACGGCTGGGATCCCGCGACCAGTTCCGTACTATTCGTCGTGGTGACCTGCGTTGCCACCGGCGAGGCTCTGGCCTGGGTCAGTGAACGCTTGAGGATCGCGCACGCCACGCTGTCCGATTCGGAGGCCATGCTCCGCGACGAGCGACACTTCCTGCAACAACTGGTCGCCACGCTGAACGACGGTCTGGTGGCCTGTGACGCGGCCGGGGCGGTCCAGTTGGTCAACCCTTCCGCGGCCACCCTTCTCGCCCGTGACGCTCGGCTCGACCTGGGCCAGTGGGCGGAGGCGGCGAGCCTGCGCTGCGACGACGGTAGCCGGCTCGCCGCCGACCAGCTACCCCTGGCGCGGGCCGCGCGCGGGGAGTGCGTCAGCGATGTGCCCCTCACCGTGCCCGCCGCCGGCGATTCGCGCTTCCTCCTGGTTTCGGCGCGGCCGATCATCGCCGGTCGGGCCCGACCGATGGGGGCACTGATGACCCTTCGCGACGTGACGGACCAGCGGAAGGCGGAGACCGCGCTCGTCCATCAGAGTCTGCACGACCCGCTGACCGGGCTGCCCAACCGCAACCTGCTGGTGGATCGCCTGAGCGCGGCTCTGCGGCGCCTGGAGGATCATCCGGGCTGTATCGCCGTGCTCTTCATCGATCTTGACAACTTCAAGGTGATCAACGACAGCCTCGGACACGCGGCGGGCGACACCGTGCTACGGGCCGTGGCGGAACACCTGCGCGCGGCGGCCCACCCCGACTGGACCGTTGCGCGCTTTGGCGGTGACGAGTTCGTCGTGGTGTGCCCTGATCTGGCCGAGGGTAGTCAGGCGGTGCAAGTCGCCGGGCGTCTGTGTGCCGCACTGCAGCGGCCAATCCACCTCTCGGCGGGGCACACGGATGTCGGGGCCAGCGTCGGGGCCGCGGTCACGTCCTCGGGTCAAGCCAACCCGGCCGACCTCATCCGAGATGCCGATGCGGCCCTCTACCGTGCGAAGGAGATGGGACGTGGCCGCTGCGAGGTGTTTGATGCGCAGTTGCGCGCCCAGATGTTGCGCCGCTATGAGCTGCAGAATGATCTGCAGGGGGCCGTGGGAAACGGCGCGCTGCGAATCCACTATCAGCCGGAGGTTCTCCTGGGCGACGGTCTAACGGTGGGCTTCGAAGCCTTGCTGCGCTGGCAGCACCCGGTGCACGGGCTGATGGGACCCGATGACTTTGTGCCGATCGCTGAGGAGACGGGGCTCATCCTACCGATCGGCGCCTGGGTGCTCGACCAGGCCTGCCGCCAGGCGCAGGCTTGGAACGCCCGCGGGTCCGGCGGGGACGGGGTCGTGATGTCCGTCAATGTCTCGGCGCGGCAGTTGGCCGACCCCCACCTGGTGGCGTTGGTTGCCTCCACGCTGGAAAACACGGCGTTGGACCCGGCCCATCTCTGCCTTGAGGTGACCGAAAGCGTTGCGATGGAAGAGGGCGCCATCTTGACGCTCAAGCATCTCAAGGCCCTCGGGCTGCGCCTGGCGGTGGACGACTTCGGGACAGGCTACGCCTCGCTCACGTACCTCAAGCGTCTGCCGCTTGACGTGCTCAAGATCGATCGACTTTTTGTTCAGCGCATCGCCAGTGAGCCGGCCGACCGCGCCATCGTCTCCGCGGTGGCCTCCATGGCCAGGGATCTTGGCCTGGATGTGGTGGCCGAGGGCGTCGAAACCGGCGACCAGGCCGCCCTCCTTGGCCAGTTGCGCTGCACAATGGCGCAGGGGTTCCACTTCTCACGTCCTCTGCCCGCTGAAGAGATCGAGCGCCGATTTCAGAGAACCGCCGCCGGCCATCTGGCCTACCCGAGTTTCACGCCGTACGCCCTGGGAGTGGGGGCAGAGAAAAAGCTGAAATGACGCGCCGCCCCCGCGGGCGATCCATCATCCAATCTTCCAAGTCTCCACGCGGCCGTCGGATACCCTCGGTCGTCGGCATCGCCGTGCGCTGCGCGTTTCCCGAACAAGCCATCTATGGTAGGGCCTGAACGCGCCGCTCTGGCTTCGCGCCACGGTGGACGAGGACGCGTCGGCGCCGTGGGGTGGGTCGGCTCCGCCCGTGAAGGCAGGCGCGACGCCCGGTGCGGCCCCGCCTTCGCCAGATCGGCGCCGAACGGAGCGGACTTGGCTTGTCCTCCTTGAACGCCAGGCGGTGAGGTTCGTCGACAAGGGGGGTGGTTTTGCGCGCCACCGCGCTGTTTGTGGGTCGTGCCCCTGATCCATGCAGACAGATGGCCTCAGCTTTCACCGCCGCGCGCGCCGGTGCTGCGCAGCAGCCTCGAGCCCAGGGCGTGCAGGCCGCCGATCTGGAAGGCGTGGTAGGTCTCGATCAGGCGCTTGAGCGTCGCGACGTCGCCCCCGTCCACCGTGTGGCCAAGCACGGAGCCGACGGCCCGGTCGCGTCCGAGTGAGATCAGAAAGCCGAGGTTGCGCATTCGCAGGGGCTCGCGCTGCGCACCCTCCAGTTCGCGCAGCAGATTGGCCGCCGCCGCCGGGCCCTGCTGCAGGGCGGCCTGGGCGGTGGGCGCCAAGGGTTGTCCGGTGCGGGGGTCGCTGACCGCGGCACAGTCGCCGCAGGCATACACGTACGGTGCCAGCCGCAGGGTTGCGTCGACCTCCGCCTGGCCGCGGCGATTGACGGCCAGGTGTGAGGCCGCCAGCACCGGACTGGCCCGCACCCCGGCAGCCCAGATGGTCGTGGCGCAGGAAACGTGCCGCCCGTCGGCAAGCACCACCCCATCCGCCCGCACCGCAGCGGCGCGGGCACCCAGCAGCAGTTCCACCCCCAGCCGCTCCAGGGCGGCGCGCGCGGTCTGACCGACGCGGTCGGGCAGTCCGGCGAGCAGATGGGGCGCGATCAGCACGAAGCGGCCCGCCACCCGGTGCGTGTCGGCCAACTCGGCCGCGATTTCCACACCCGTGAAGCCGCCGCCGACGATGGCGACGCGGCCGCCGTGGCGCGACGCCAGGGTGGCCAGCAGGCGGCGGCGCAGGTCGCGCGCGTCATCCCAGCGGCCGATGACGGTCGCGTGCGCATGGACCCCCGGTACCCCGAAGTCGTCGGGTATGGAACCGAGGGCGAGCACGAGGCCGTCGGCGCGCCAGGGATCGACGGCGCCCTGCACCACGAGCGCCGGGGGTTGCGTGCGCACCTGGAGGATGCGGGCCGGATGCAGGCGCGCGGGCGGCCGGATCAGGTGGCCGAGCCGGAGGCGGATGTCGCGTTCGGACTCCTGACCGGCCAGATACAGGGGTAGTTCCGGCAGCAGCAGGTGTGTGTCGGCCGCGCTGACGACGGTGAGGTCGATGAGCCCGCGATCCAGACGCGGCCGCAGCGCCAGGTAGGCCGCCAGGCCGGCGTAACCCGCCCCGGCGATCACGACGTGCGCCCGCCGCATGCCGCTTCCCCTCCCTCCGCCAAGCATGTCCCCGCGGCCGCCCGGGCACGCGGGCAGGATCCGGGATCCGCAGAGGGAAGTGTCATCGTTTGGGGGGCGAGGCCTTGGCGGCGGCGGATGCGGCGTTCACCGCGTCGCAGCGCGAGGTGGTGGCGCACGAGGCAGGTCCGCTGCTGGTGCAGGCCGGACCCGGATCGGGGAAAACGGCGGTCTTGGTTTCCCGGGCGGCGCGCCTCGCCGCCGGTGCGCTGCCGGCCGGCGGGCTGTGGTACGTAACCTTCACCGTTGCCGCCCGGCAGGAGGCTGCCGCCCGGCTCGCGGCCCTTGCCGGACCGGTCTCCGCCCGCAGGGTGCGCTGCGGCACCTTCCACGCCTATGCCTTCGGCGTGGTGCGCGCGGCCGCGGGTGGCCGCGCCCCGGAAGTGCTGCTGGAGGGTGAGCGGCTGCGGCTGCTGCGCCAACTCTTGTTTGCGCAGCGCACCGGCCGTCGACGCGGCGAGGCGGTCGAAGAGGGCGCAGTGGACGCCCTCGGTTCCGCCATCAGCCTGGCCATTAACACGGGTGCGACACGATCCGGGGACGCCGCGGACCTCCGGGAGGTGGCGACGCGGGCCGGGTTGGCCGGCTTTGGCGTGGACCCCAAGGATTTTCCGGAGATCTGCGACCGGTATGCGCAGGCCAAGGCGGATGCCCGTCGATTGGACCTCGATGACCTGCCGTGGGAGGCCCTCGGTTGTCTGCGGGCCGACCCCGGGCGGCTGGCCGCGGAGCGCGCCCGCCTGCGCCATATCCAGGTGGACGAGTTTCAGGATGTCAACCGGCCGCAGTGGGAACTGTTGCGGTTGCTCTCGGCCCCGGCCGACAACGTCCTGGCGGTCGGGGATCCCGATCAGGCCGTCTACGGGTTCCGCGGGGCGTCCCCCGAGTGGATGCGGGCCTTTGCCACCGCGTGGCCCAACGCCCCGACCGTCACGCTGCGGGAGAACTTCCGCAGCCGGTCGGCCATCGTGCACGCCGCCAACCGCCTGATTGGACACAACCGCAGGCGCGCCGCGTTTGCCGGCCGGTCCGTCGCCAGGGAACCGGGGGTGGTGGTGGCCATCGGCTACCCCGACGCGCGTGCGGAGGCGGAGGCCATCGCGCGACGGGCGCGGCGGGTGCTGGACGAGGGGATGGCGCCGCCCGCGGCGGTTCTCTGCCGCACCCACACGGCCGCGGCGACGATCGCCCACGTCCTGGCGGAGTCTGGCCTGGTGGTTGCGGTCCGCGACGGCACCGGCGGCCCCTTTCGGCATTGGGTCGCGCAGGACTTGCTGGCCTATCTGCGCCTGGCCAGCGATCCGGCGGACGCCGCCGCCCTGCGACGGATCGCCAACCGTCCCCGCCGCTACATCTCCACGGAGATGCTGGCCCGTGCGGGGGGCCGACTCGACGCCCTGGCGCGCCTGCCGGGGCTGCCGGCCTGGCAGCAGGCGCACGTGCGGGGTCTGTGCGAGGGGGTGGATCGGCTGCGCGGTCTGGACCCGGCGACGGCCCTGGCGTCGGTCCGCGGGCCGCTGGGGTATGACGCGTTCCTGGCGGGGCGCGGTTCCGATGTGGACGGGCGCGAGTGGCTCGGGGTGGCCGACGCCCTGGCGGCCCTGGCGTTGACGGCGCGCGACTACGCCGACCTCACCGAACGGGTCGGCGCGGCGGAGGCGCGGCTGGCGTCCTCCGGCGGCGACCCGCAGGTGGTGGTCTCCACCTGCCACGCGGCCAAGGGGCTCGAGTTTGACGCGGTCTTCGTGGCGGGTTGCGTCCCGGGCCGCATGCCGCACCGCTCGGCCTTGGACGCGGCGGCGGTGGAGGAGGAGCGCCGCCTTTGCTACGTCGCCTTCACCCGGGCGCGGCGGTTCCTGGCGGTCAGCTGGTCGGCGGACCCCAGTCCCTTTCTCCTGGACGCCGGGCTCTTGGCGCGGCCCGCCCCCCCGCCGTCCCCGGAACGGCGTGGTCGCCGGTCCGGGGTGCGGCGGGCCTGACGCGTGGGTCCGATCAGGGCAGGGGGCGCAGGAAGGGGAACACGCCGCCCCGCGTGGACCCGTTGGAAGGCGACTGTGGCTGTGTGGGCGCGGTGGAAGGCTGGGAGAGGCTGCGCGGTTCGGTGCCCAGGGTGACCTTGACGGTCACCGGCCGACCGCTGCGCCGCACCCCGATCGACACCGTCTGGCCGGGAGCGGCCTTGTTGATGTCCTGCACCAACTGGAGGTAGTTGTTCACGCTCTGGCCGTTCCAGGTGGTGATGACGTCGTGGGGCTGGAGCTGGCCGGCCGACGGGCCGCCGGGCTGCACCGCGGTCACCGTCAGGGTGGTGTTCTGGGTGGGCAATTGCGTGTTGCCGGCGTTCAGTTCGATGCCCAGCCAGGCCCGCTTGACGTATCCGTAACGCACGATCTGGTTGACG
>JAJZWQ010000161.1 GCA_021846605.1 Bacillota bacterium
TGCAGTTGGCCAGCCGGCTGCGCGGTTCCGCTGTGACCCTGGTCATCGGCGTCCTGACCATTGTCGCGGCGCTGGCCGTTCCGCGCTGAACGCGCCGTTCGTCGACCCCGGGCAGGCGACTCCGCGCGGAGTCTGGATTGGAGGGCCGGCTGGCTTGACCGAGGTGCCCGCGCTGGACGCCGTCTGGGGAGAGTGGGGGTTGCGCGGCCGGCCATGGACGCACCGGGGACCCACTGGCCATGACCCGTCACGGCCGGCCATTGTGATGGCCCGCGCCTCGAACACCCAGAGCCCGTCCTTCGGCGTGGGGGCGGGGAGATGCTGGTGCCCCTGGCTTCCCTGAGGGACGGCGCCCCATTGCTCTCCGGCCTGGCGCAGTCGCTGGCCCGTTAGAGCGCCAGGGGGGCCTGCGGCTGCCACCCCTGACGGCAATATTCGGACCGGGCGCGGGAGCCGATCCCGCCCCGCTCGCGGAATTCCCCCTCCACCACGATGCAGAAGGGATCGATCCGCGCCCGCACATCCTCGAGGATACGGGGCACCAGGTGCTCGTAGTAGATGCCGACATGGCGGTAGGAGAAGAGGTAGTACTTGAACGACTTGAGCTCCAGACACAGGGCGTCTGGCACGTAGCGCACGCGCAGCCGACCGAAGTCGGGGAGGCCGGACCAGGGGCAGACCGAAGTGAACTCGTCGGTCTCCAGTTCCAGGTGGATCTCCTTGCCCCGATGCTCGTAGGGGAACGCGTCCAGGATGTCCGCGCGAATGGCCTCCGGCCCCTGGGAATCGAAGCGCCAGCCCTCCATCTCCGCCTGCTTGGCCGGTCGCTCTGCCATCGCCCCATCCCCCCGGCGCAGTATAGCCGATCGGCGTGGGCCACCGGTCGCCCTACAGCGTGGGGCCGATGCGCCAGAGGCCGAACTCGTGGTGGCCCAAGACCTCGCTGACCGTCAGCCGACCGCTGCCTGTGCGCAGGATCTCCCGATACAGGCGCTCCCCGGCTTCCTCCACGCGCTCCTCACCGGCAATGATCGTACCGGCGTTGAAGTCGGTGTTGTCCCGCATGCGCTGGAAGGTGGCATCGTTGGTCGCTAGCTTCACCACCGGCGCGATGCTGGCCCCGGTCGGCGTCCCCCGCCCCGTGGTGAAGCCCACGACCTGACAGCCCCCGGCCAGCATTCCGGTCAACTGCTCAATGTCATGGCCGGGCGTATCCATGAGGACCAGGCCCTTGCGCTTGGGACGCTCCGCGTATTCGATGACTTCCATCACCGGCCGGGTGCCGCCCTTATGCGCCGCCCCCAGGGACTTCTCCTCGATCGTGGATAGCCCCCCGGCGATATTTCCGGGTGCCGGGTTGCCGCCGCGCATGTCGTATCCCGTGGCCAGCACCGCCCGCTCGTACCGGTCGATGATCTGGAGCACCCGCTGGCCCACCTCCGGGGTTGCGGCGCGCTGCGCCAAAAGGTGTTCCCCGATCAGTTCGGTCGTTTCGGCCAGCAGCACCGTGCCGCCCTGGTCCACCAGCAGGTCGGCTGCGTGTCCGAGCGCGGGGTTGGCCGAAATCCCCGAGCAGGCGTCCGACCCGCCGCATTCCGTCCCGAGGAGCAACTTGGAGACGGGGCAGGGCTCCCGCTGCACCTCGCCCGCGTCCTGCAGGAGGAGGGCTGACTGCCGGGCCGCCTCGGCACTGGCAGCCAGGGTCCCGCCCTCCTCCTGGATCAGGACCAGGGCCACGGGCTTGCGGCTCCGCCTGCTGATGGCGTCGGCCACGATCCGCGCCTGGGCGGCCTCGCAGCCCAGGCCGATCACGACCACCCCGTAGAGGTTGGGGTTGCTACCGTAGCCGATAAGTGTCCGGAGGGTCTGTTCCAGATCCTTGCCGGACTGGCCGCAGCCGTGCTGATGCTCGACGTGCACCGCTCCGCGGGTCAACTGGGCAGCATTCTGCGCCACGCGATTGGCGCAGGTGATTGTCGGCAGTAGGAGAACGTGGTTGCGCACCCCGACCGTTCCGTCCGGGCGCCGGTAGCCGAGGAATTCGTCCGCCACAGAGGGCACCCCCATGGCAGCGATTCCGCACCACCGCCCAACGCCCTGCGCAGGCGGGAATGCTGGCCACGCAGAACACTCTTGACGCTTGCGGGGAGGCGGGGCCGTGGGGGGCGGGCGCGTGGCGGTGGTGGGCTCCCTCAACATGGACCTCGAGTTCTTTGCCCAGCGGCTGCCCGACGCGGGGGAGACGGTCGCGGGCGAATCGTTTGCGCAGTATCCCGGCGGCAAGGGGCTGAACCAGGCGGTCGCCGCCCGCCGCTCCGGCGCCGCGGTCCGGATGTTCGGGCGGGTGGGGGACGACGCCTTCGGCGCCGCCCTGCGCGCGCTGTTGGCCGCGGAGTCCGTGGACAACACGGGTGTCCTCACCGATCCGGCGGCGGGAACCGGGGTCGCGGCCATCGTGGTGCAACCGGACGGCGAAAACCGCATCATATCGGTTCCCCGGGCCAACGGCCGCCTCGACGCAGGCGATATCGCATCCGCTGAGGCCGAGATCGCGCGGGCGGACATCCTCCTGCTCCAGGGAGAGGTGGTCTTGGCGGCCTCGCTGCGCGCTGCCCAGGCCATCCGCGCGGCCGGGGGCCGCGTGGTCTTCAGCCCGGCGCCCGTGCCGCCACCATCGGCGGAATTGTCGGCGCTTTTGGCTGATTGCGACTTCCTGCTGGTCAACCGGCGCGAGGCCGGGGCCCTGGGCGGACACGCGGAACTGGCCGCCCGCTGCGGGGGTGCGCTGATCATGACCCTGGGCGCTGACGGCGCCCTGCTGTACCAGCCAGGAGCCGAGCCGCAGCGCCTGCCCGCATTTCCCGTGGCCGTCGTGGACACCACCGCGGCGGGCGACGCCCTGGCGGGCGCCCTGGCCGCGGAGTTGGCGGCGGGGCGGGCGCTGCCGGACGCACTCCGCTGGGGCATGGCCGCCGGGGCGCTGGCGTGCACGCGGGCGGGCGCGATCCCCTCCCTGCCGGCGCGGCCGGCGATCGCCGCGTTCCTCGCGGGGCATCCGTGATCTGCGGGCAGCGTGGCCCCTGACCCTCGGAGGGAGTGGTTCGGTTGCCGGGACAGCTGGCGATCGCCGGTGGTGCGCCCGCGCGGCCCCGCCGCGGGCCCGGGATGTTCCCCGGGGCCCTCATGCTCGACGCGCGCGAAGAGGAGGCCGTGCTGGAAGTCCTGCGCTCGCGCAACCTCTTTCGCTATTACGGGCCCTCGGAGCCCGCACCACGTCAGGTGGAGGGCTTCGAGCGCGACTTGGCCAGCTTCCTCGGGGTGCGGCATGTCGTCGCCGTGAACTCCGGCACCTCCGCCCTGATGACCGGGCTGGCGGCCCTTGGGGTGGGCCCGGGGGACGAGGTGATCGTCCCCGCCTACACCTGGATCGCGACGGCCAACGCGATCGTCCTACATGGCGCCGCGCCAGTGCTCTGTGAGGTCGATGACTCGCTGACGCTGGATCCCGAGGATCTCCAGCAAAGGATCACCTCGCGCACCAAGGCCGTCATCCCCGTACACATGCAGGGCGTCCCCGCGGACATGGATGCCATTACGACCGTCGCCCAGCGCCATGGCCTGCTCGTCCTGGAGGACTGCGCGCAGGCCATGGGGGCGCGGCTTGGCGACCGGGCCGTCGGTGCGTGGGGGGACGTGGGCTGTTTCAGCCTGCAGATCAACAAGGTCCTGACCAGCGGCGAAGGGGGGGCCGTCGCGACCTCCGATCCGGACCTGTGGACACGGGCGCGGATCTGGCACGACGGCGCCGGGATCTGGAACGACGCCCGCGTGGCGGGCTTTCCCGGGGAGAACTACCGCATGCCGGAGGTCTGTGGCGCGATCGCGCGCGTGCAGCTCACCAAGGCGGCGACCATCCTGGAGCGCATGCGCTGGGTCAAGGAGCGGGTCCTGGAGGGCATCGCCGACCTGCGCCTGGCGTTGCGCCGCCTGCCCCCGGGCACCGCCGAGGCGGCGGTCAGCCTCGTGCTCTTCGCCCGGGACAGCCGGCAGGCAGAGGGCTGGGCGGCGGCGTTGAACGCCGAGAACGTACCGGCTGCTCATCTCTACCATCCCGAGCGCCGGGACTACCACGTCGCGTGGCACTGGCGTCCACTTTTGGACGGAGGGGCGGCCAGCCCGGGGCGGCCTCCCTACGGCTCCCCGGACCCCGCGCCGCGCATCCGGCCGGAGACGTGCCCGCAGAGCCTGGACTTGCTTGGGCGCGCGGTGTCGGTGGCCATGCACCCGCTCTATGACGACGCGGATGTGGCCGGCATCGTGGAAGGGATCCGCAAGGTGGTCATCCACCTCGGGTGACTGGACGTTCGAGGGAGGCATCCGCAGATGACGGCGCAAACCTGGCCGGCCGGCGCGCGGGCCGCGATGTCCCTGACCTTCGACGATGGCCTGGCCTCGCAGTTGGCCATCGCCGTACCGCTGCTCGAACGCCACGGACTACGCGGCACCTTCTACCTGAATCCGCACGGCGATGACTGGCGGGCGCGCTGGGCTGCCTGGGCGCCCGTCGCCGCCGCGGGCCACGAGTTGGGCAACCACACCCTGACGCATCCCTGTTCGGAGAACTTCGCCTTCATCTCCCCGGAGCGCGGGCTGGAGCGCCTCACCCTGGAACAACTGGCGGAGGACATGGACGCGGCGGAGCAACGGCTGCGGGCGCTGTCCGGCACGGAGACGCGCTCCTTCGCCTATCCCTGCTATCAAGACTGGGTCGGCCGGGGCGCGGACCGCCAGACGTACGTGCCGCTCGTGGTCGCCCGCTTTGTCGCCGGGCGGATCCGCGGTGAGCGGGGCAACCTGCCGGGCCGGTGCGACCTCCACCATCTCTGGAGTTGGCCGGCCGAGCGGATGAGCGGGGCGGAACTGATCGGTCTGTGTGAGCAGGCCGCCTGCGAGGGAATGTGGGGCATCTTCACTTTCCACGGCGTGGGGGACGGGCACCTACCGATCGGCGCCGACGACCTGGCGGCGCTCTGCGCCCACCTCCAACGGGCTGAAGGCCGCATCTGGACCGCGCCGGTGGCCGAGGTTGCCGGCCATCTCCAGGCGCAGCGATCCGCGCCCGCGCCTCAGGACAACGCCACCTCGGTCCGGTCGTAGACGGCCAGGGTCGGTTCCAGCCCGCCCAGCCAGACCCGCACCTGACTGCGTGGCCGCAGCGCTGGCCCCAGTGCGCCAATTGCCACCCGCAGATGCCGCCGGTCGGCCGTCAGCAGGACCAGGCGCCCCCGGGGCCGCAGGACGCGCGCGGCCTCCCGCAGGGCCTGGGGATAGAGGGTGGCGTTCTCGCTGGCCTGGCCCATGCGGTGTCCAAAGGGTAGGTTGGTAGCGATCGCGTCCATGGCGCCGGTGCCCCAGGGCAGGGCGCGGGCGTCGCCCCGGACCAGCTGTGCCTCGGCCATCCCCTGGGCGAGAAAGCCGGAGAGCGCACGGCCTGCCGCGTCTAGGGCGCCCGCATCTCGCTCGAGCCCGAAGAGTTGGCACTCCCCGATCAGGGCGCGCTCGGCCAGGATCGTGCCGGAGCCGCAGAAGGGATCGCAGTAGCGGTCTCCTGACCGGGCCCGCGAGGCCATCGCCAGCGCCCGCCCCATTACCGGATTGAGCGAGCGCGCCATCAGGGCGACGCGGTACGGGCGCTGCCGTTCCAACCCCCAGGCGATGGCCCGACCGATGAGCACGACTCCTTGGCGGTTGATGACGGCGACCAGCCCCGGAGGTCCGTCCGGATGCGCCAGCGTCTCCGGGTCGCCGGCGGCCCGTGCCACCCGGGCTGCCACCTCGCGGCAGCGGGCCCCCTGATTGATCCACTGGGCCTCCGCCCAGAGGCGCACGGAGCATGGCAGGGCAGCAGGCACCTCCTCGTACGGCCCCTCCCAGATGGGTTCAACCACGGCCCTAAGCGTGCCGGCCCCGCGGATTGCAGCCTCCAGCTTGTCGGGCGGGGCGTCGGTGTGGATCCAGCCGTCGGCGACAGCGCCGCAGGACACGCCCAGAACCTTGCATTCCCCGATGAGGAAGCTCTCCAGGCCGGGGAGGGTGAGGAGGGCGTGTGTGGCCGGGATACCGGCTCAGGCTCCTGGCCGCAGCCGCACGGCAGATGGCCGCTGGCCGCCGCGCAATTCACGCAGGGGATAGAACGTGTCCCGCCACTGGACACCACCGTGCCAGATGGTGAGCCATGCCGAGCGCAGCAACGCCCACGTCAGGGTGATCTGGGCGATGGGGAACAGCAGGCTGAGAAACCAGGGGAAGCGCCCCAGCATCTGCCGGCCGGCGGTGCCGAACGAGGCGGACATCAGGAGGTCCACGGCGAGCCATGGCAGGCGGTGCCACCCCGGGGCCAGGAGCGCAGCCACCAGCGGAACGCCAGTGATGACCGCGCCCAGCACCGCCCAGAGTACAACCGCGACGGTCTGGAAGTTGAACATCGCAAACGCGTTCTTCTCCAGGCCGCGGACGGCCGAGCCCAGGTCCGGATACCACTCCAGTTCCAAGAGGCGCTGGCCGCGTGAGGCACCCAGGGCCATGCACTGGCGGAAACCGGCACCCTTGATCAGCCGACCCAGCACCACATCGTCGGCAACCGCCAGCGGGAAGGCGGCGTGGCCACCGACGCTGGAATAGGCGGTCTGGCGCACCAGGTTGAAGGCACCCAGGCCGACCGCGGCACGGTGGTTGGTGCGCACGGCGTTCCAGGGCTGCAGCCACATGGTCAGGATCAGGGAAAAGCCGGCGATGAACAGGCGCAGTCCCACGCCGGGCGCCAACAGCACCGGCACGGCCGCCAGGTGGTCCAGCCCGCTGCCTTCGGCCAGCCCGACCGCCTTGCGGATGGTGCTGGGCGCGAAGCGC
>JAJZWQ010000162.1 GCA_021846605.1 Bacillota bacterium
TCCCGCGGCGGTCTGCGAGCGCTGCGGCGATGCGGTCATCGAACCGACCGTGGTCGCCGAGATCAGCTCCCGCCTCACGCGTGAGTTCTTCGTCCCCCGGCACCTCAACCTGGCGGCGGACTGAGGCCCCCACCCCGTCCAACCCGCAATGCCGCCGTCCCTCCCCCCCAGTGCCTCCACCGCGCCTGCCACACCCGCGCGGCGGGATCCGCGTGGGTGTGGTCGGGCCGGGCGGACGCCGCGGGACCACCCGGGAACCGCACGGCCGACCACCCAAGCCCGGCGCGGTCCACCCCTGGCAGCGGCACGCCGGCCGACACGAGTGGGGATGCGCCAGGCCAGCGAATGGCCGTGAGGGCCGCGGTGGGCGGGCCGATGGCACCGGCGCGCTGGACTGCCACCGGCGGACGCTTCGCCGGCACGGACGACGCGGCATCGCTTGGGCGCAGCAGCCCAGGCCAACCACGGCCCCACGACGACGCCAGTCCGCCCCCGGCCTGCCGCGACGGCAACTGCCCGAAGCACGCCTTGGCCTGGGAAGGCGCCCTCTCGCCCGCCCCCCCTCACCGCGCCTGGGCGGCACCCGCCCCCGCGCGATACCAGGCGCGCACCACCACGGCCTGCGCCACCGCCACACCCAGGGCCCCGACCGCCAGCAGCGCGGCTCCCAGGCGCACCAGCCCCCAGGCCGAAACCGCCAAACCGATCGCCGTCAGCGCGCAGCCGCACCCCAAGACCCCCAGGAGAGCAAAGCCCCGACCGCGCGGGAACAGAGCCTCCGTCTTGGGCACCCGGCCCTGGCGCTTGGCGGAGACGGACGCATCGAGTGCGGCCATGAAAGGCAGGATCTTTTGCAACTGCCCGACGATTAACAGCGACGGACCCGCCATGATGCCAAGAAAGGCCCCGGCCAGAGCCAGGCCCGGGGAAGCCCGGCCGGCGATGGCGGTAACGGCGGCGCTCGCGCCAAGCCAGAGGGCCGCCGCCGCCGCCGCCACGCACCAAGCCGCCGGCTCGCGGTGCGCCTGGCGCCCGTGGTGCACGATGCGGAGGATGTCGATCCCCCACAGCCCCAGCCCAGCCCAGACGGCCAGGGCGCCCGGTAGATCCGGCACCAGCGCCGCCGGGGCCACCAACAACCAAAGGGCACCGCCCCCGACCAACGCCAGGGCAGTCCAGGCGGTCCCGCGCCCGCCCTCTTTGGGTGTGGCCGCGAAAAACGGCGCCAACTGATAGCCCGCCCCCATGATCGTCAGGCCGAACCACCCGGCCAAACCCGCGCCGGCATGCATCCAGGGCAGGACCCGGGGCGCCGAAACCAGATGGTTTTGGGCCAGAGCCAACCACGGCCCGAGCACCGCGACGACGGCCAGGAACGCCACGCCGCCCCCCAGACCGGCCCCGACCGGACCGCCGCCCCCGGACCCGCCGCTGCGCCCCCGCAACCGCACCGCAGCGATGTGCGCCGCGAAACCCAGCAGGGCGCACCCGGCGGCCGCACCGCCGAAGGCCACCCAGGCGGGACGCCCCAGGGCCCAGCCGGCCAGGAACACCCAAACACCCGCCGCATACAGCCAGAAGATGACGGTCGGCAGGCGCGACGCCGGCAGCGACCGCCCCAAGACCACCGGCACCAACTGATAGTTGGCGCCCATCATCGCGGGTGTGACCCAGCCGAGCACGCACAGGTGCAACAGCAGGATGCCGCCTGCGCCGGGGGGCAGCGCCATGGCCCGCGGGTCCAGCGCCAATGCCAGCCCGAACGCGACAAAACCCACGAGCGCCAGGATGAAAAAGCGCACCGGCACCACGCTGGCGGGGCGGAGGCGGAACTGCGGCGCCAGCATCGCCATCCCCCTGCGCCCCCTTCACCCGATGGCCGGGCGGGTTCGGCGGCGGCGACCGCAGCCGCGCCCTCAGGCTCGCTGCACCTGCAGCATGTTCCAGGCCAGCGTCCCGTAGCCGATCAGCCAGGCGATCGCCCCGCCGCGTTCCAACCCCGGCACCTGGAAGGCCACGCCCGCCGTCAGCAGCAGCCCCGCGGCCATGATCCCGATCGACCCCACGTTGGCCTGCCGTTCCCGATACATCTCGCGCAGGAGCGGCACGCGGCCGCGGCCGGCGCGGGCGCCGTAATGGCGGTACCATACCAGGAAAGGGACGATCTTGTAGGTCTGGCCGCCAACCAGGCAGCCCAGCCAACCGACCAGCGCCAGCACCACCAGGGCCCCGTGCCCGAGGTGGACGATGCCGGCGAGGTCAAGCCAGACGGCAACCGCCGTGAGGCCGAGGTAGGCAAACCCGGCCGCCGCCAGGCGCAGCCCGACGTCCAGGGCCCGGCGGCGAGCGCGCAGCAGACGGACCTGATCGCGCAGGAACACCGCGACCGCGCCCAACGGTATGAGCGCCACGAGGGCAATCCAAGCCGGCGGCCAGCCCAGGCCGCTGACCACGACCAGGGCCAGGATTCCACCGGAAAAGCCGGTCAGCACCCAGAGGCCGCCATCGGCATGCGCGTCGTGCGAGAGCGCGAACATGGGCGTCAGGTGGTAGGAGACCCCCATGGCCAGGAGGGTCACCCAGCCGGCCAATGCAAACAGCAGGTGGGTCGGCACCAGATCCGGCAGGGGATACCCCCAGCGCCAATCGGTGGCCAGAAGGAGGCCGATCACCGCCACCCCGAGGAGGTAGGCCGAAGCGAGGAGGAAAAAGCCGCGTGTGCCGCGCCCCGCGCGGGCCCGGAGCGCCGTGACCGCGATCTGCACGGCATACGCCATCAGGGCCAGGGCCACGGCAACGGCCCCACCGACCAGCAGCCCGGTGCGCACCAGCCAGAAGCCGACGACCATCGCCAGCACCCCGCCGACCAGCAGCGGGTAGCCGGCGCGCGCCAGGCGTTGGCTCGCCAGCGGCACCTCGAGCACAACGGGCACCAGTTGGTAGGTGGCCCCCACGATCGTCATCGCGAGCCAACCGAGCGTGAACAGGTGGGTGACGGCCAGCGTCGGCGGGTCCCCCATCGGATGGGCGAGCAGTGCCGGTCCCCAGACGAGCAGCGCCAACCCGCCGAGCAGCGCGGCCACCATGCCCGTCCCCATGTGCCACAGCGGCAGCCGGGCATCCGGCGCATGCCGGGTCGACATACCGGGCACGACCATGGCCCCCTCCCGCGACGCACGCGCCGCGACCCGAGGGTAGCGCACCCGCAAGGCACACCGTGGTGACCCCGGTCACCGGTGCACGGCGCGCCCGGACGCTCAGGCGGTCCACCAGCCCGCCCCACCGGCGACGCGCCGCGCCAGCGCCTCCGCCCCGTCCAGCGTCAGGCAGAGCCGGGCGCGCCGGCCGTGGCGGCAGGCGGCCCTGAGCAACGCCAATACCGCGAGGCAGCGCCCTCGGCCGACCGCGACCGCCCCGCCGCGCCCCGCATACCGAACCACACCCACCACCCCGGACGGCCAATGCGCCGCCGCGAGGTCGCTCACCACGTAGCAGTCTGCGCCCCCCGCCGAGGCCATCCCCGCCCCCGCCAGGCGGCCCGATTGCCTGCCCGCCCACAGGCCCGCCGCCGGGACCGCGTCACTCTACGGCCGAGACACTCTGGATGTTCCCGGGTACGCCGCCAAACGCGCGGCGGGTCATCCACCCACCCCGGTCCAAGCCCTGACCGGAATTGGCACGGCGGGGCTGGCGGCGAGGGCGACATCGCGCCTGCCCGTCGGCCGACGTGCAGATCCGGCGGCACGGATCGGAGGCAGGCGCAACGAAGAACGCCGAACGGACGGGTGGGTTGGACCCGCCCAGGTTGCGGACACCCGCACCCGACGGCGTCGTTGGCGGCGGGTCGCGCCCCGTGGCCGTGCCGACCGTCGCAAGGGTGCGGCCACCCCGCACCCCGCGTCGACCTCAAGACCGCGACGCACCGGACGCGGCCAACGACCCAAGACACGGCATGCGGTCGGGCCGGGGCGACACGGCGCCGAAGAACGCCTTGGTTCATCGCCTGCCGTAGCCGTTTTCCGGGCGCGCAACCGCCGCCCGAGGGGCGGACCGCACCCGCGCCTGCCCGCGCCGGCACGCAGGCGCATCGCTCCCCCCTCGGAACACCTTGCCCTGTGCCGGACCCACGTTCAGAACCGAGGCCGCAGACACCTCACCCGGCCACCAAGGCGTTGAGGTCCTTGGTGACCTTCGCCAACGCGCCGGCCAGGGGCGAGGCGTTTTGCACAACGTTGGTCAGGGCCGTATAGACCAACCATTCGGTTTCACCCACCAGCGGATCCACGCGCGACCTCTGGCGCACAAGCGGCCAACCTTCTTGGACGTAAACGTAATCACGCCATCCTCCGATGCTGTGCGATCCATCCCGCAGCCGCTGCGCCGCGCCGAAATAGGCCTGCTGAACCCTGCCGTCGGCAAGGACGGGCGGAACATTCCCGGGCAGTTGGGGGGATGTCCGGACAACCCGATACACCCACTGGGCGTACGCGACGGTCGCCTCCAGGGCGCGGAAGGGAATGTCTTTGGGGACGTACGCCGGAAACCACCCCCGGCCCCCCGGGCCCATCTTCGCCGGTTCGACTCCCTGCAGCTGCGCCGGCACCACCGGGCGCACCGGTAGCCCAGGGAACCTGGCATAGCGGAATCCAGTCGGCGCGGGCGCGCCCCGATAGGAAACAAACCGCATCACCGCACCGGACCACAGCCGATGCACGTCGCCCTGGCTCCTCGGAATGTATTTCTCGTTGGAGCCATACTGCCGCACAATCTGCACCAAGCGATCCAGGCCGCGCACCGCGCCGCGATTGGTCAAATCGAATCGGCCATTTCGCACCATCCAGCCGCCATACCCTAAAACGAATGCCCCCCAGATGTTCGGATCCGTCAGTTGGCCAGTCCAATTTATAACATAATGCGCGTTTCCCGACTTATCCGTCCATTGGCTGTGCCCGATCATCGTCGGCAGAACTCCGTAAAAGCGGGTCAACCGCCCGGCGCGAATCGCCCCATGGAGTGCGGCACAGGCGCCCTCGAAGACGTCGATCGACCAGTCACCCGCCGGGACCGTCAACCCGGCGTCCGCAAACGCCTGCACGTCGTACATCAGCCCGGTCGGCAAGCACGCAACCGGCAGCCCGTACTGCCCGGCCGGCGTGGCGAAGGCCGCCAACGCCCCTGCCGCCAGTGAACCAACGCTAAAGTTCCTCGCGCGCATGGCCGCGTTCAAAGGCCGATACGTCGCCGGGGGCACGAACGGCGTCGACAGGCTGACCCCCCACCCCGGCAGCGCGGACCGCCCGCCGGCCGGGACCAACCCCGGCCACACCCACTTGTCCTGCGGATCGAACGCATCCAGGGCCTTGGGCACCGTGCCCGGCTTGGCGCTGAGGGGATCGGGTACAGAGAACAGGGCCATCGGGAACGGGCGCGACGAGGCGGACTGCACGCCGGGGCGTTGCGCCTCGCCTCCCTGCCCCCTCTTGCAACCCGCCGCAACCGCGCCGCCGGCGACCATCCCAACGACCATACGCCGCCTGATCCGCCGCACGCGATCCACCCCGCCTCTTTGGAGCCCCGCACCACCAAAGTCAGGGCTCAGGAATGCATCGGCCCGCCCCCCGCCGGGACCGGCCACACTCGGGCCTATCCCGCAACCGCATCCCGCGCCTCCGCTTTCGTGCTGCCCGCGCACCGCACCCAAAAGCGGTCGCCAGCCGCCGGCACGGCCAACCTTGGCGACACTCAGGCGACACTCAGACGACACTCCAGCAGCCGCAACCCTTGGCGTGCTACTCGGACGATACGACCACGACATCGGCATCCCTGCCAGCGGCTTCCTTACTCTACCGCGGGGAACAGCGGCCACCCACGATTCGGATTGCGCCGGTGCACCGCCACCGTTGATGCACACAACGGCGGACTCCGCGCGGACGCTTCCGCACACCCCGCCCCCCCACGCGCGGAGCCAAAAGGGTGGTGCGTTGTAGCCTGGCGGGCCGCAGCCGACGCACTCCCGCACGGGACGTGGGGGCCGGAACGTCGAGACGGCCCAAGCTGGCGGCAAGGCGAGACCTACGAAGCCGGACGCGCATCCCCCCACGTGGCGCGGACCACCAACGGACAGGATTCCGGGGACCGCCCGCGTAGTCCGTGATGGGCTGCCACCGTCCCCGGTGGACGGCCGATGCTTGTCCCAGGAGGTGTCCGCATGGCGGATGTGCTGCCCCTGCGCTACGGCCTCAATCCAGACCAACAACCGGCGCGCGCCTTTGTGGACGGTACCCTGCCCATCACCGTGCACGCCGGCGCCCCCGGCTACATCAACCTGCTGGACGCCCTGCAGGCATGGCCGCTGGTCCAAGCCCTGCGCGCCGCCACCGGCCTGCCCGCCGCGGCCTCGTTCAAGCACACCACCCCGGCGGGCGCCGCCGTCGGCCTGCCCCTGTCGACCGCGTTGGCCGCGGCCTGCCGTGTGGACGACTTGAACTTGAGCCCCCTCGCCGCCGCGTACGCCAGGGCGCGGGGCGCCGACCGCATGGCGAGCTTTGGGGATTTCGCCGCCTTTTCCGACCCCGTCGACGCATCGGCCGCGCGCGTCCTGGCTCGCGAGGTCTCCGACGGCGTGGTTGCCCCCGGATACCATCCCGATGCCCTGGAGCGCCTGCGCCGCAAGAAGGGCGGCAACTACCTCATCCTTGAGATCGATCCCGAGTGGCAACCCCCGCAACTTGAACGGCGGGACGTGTTTGGCATCACCCTGGAACAGCCGCGCGCGCAGGGCGAGATTCCGCTCGGCAACGTGGTGACGCGTCGGACCGATCTCCCGGACACCGCCCGCCGCGACCTGCAGATCGCCGCCATCACCCTGCGCCACACCC